>JANMUI010000990.1:0-1692 GCA_031391405.1 Betaproteobacteria bacterium | reverse complement strand
ATCCACGACGCGCAGCCCCGCGATGCCATGTACGCGCAGCCGCGGGTCGACGACCGCCATCGGATCCACGCCCATCTTGCATGTACCGACAGGGTGATAGATCGTCGTTCCCGTCTTGCGAATAACGCTTGCGATCTCCTCGTCCGACTGTGCTCGCACGCCGGGGAGCGTTTCCCCAACGCAGTGTTTCGCCATCGGTGGCTGGGCGAATATGGCGCGCACACGTCGGATGCCGGCAAGGATCGCCTGCAAATCAGCCGGCGCGGACAGGTAGTTGGGGCGAATGGCGGGCGGTGCAAACGGATCGTTCGATCGCGCCATGACCGTGCCGCGGCTTTGCGGCTGCACCGCGCAGACCGCCACCGTGACGCCGGGCAACTTCTCCAGCTCCCCGAAGCGACTCTGATCGTAGCTCGCCGGCGTAAAGAGCAATTGCAGATCGGGCCGCGACAGGCCCTCGAGACTGCGCGTAAAAATCGTCGACGACGTTACACCGAATGTCAGCGCGCCATCTGCGCTGAAGATCCAACGCAGCACCTCGCGCCCCAATCGCCAGCCGCGCGCAAGCTCGTTGATCGATGTTTCTTCCTTCACCCGAAACGCGGTGAAGCCCACGTAGTGATCGGAGAGATTCGCGCCAACACCCGGGAGATCATGAACAGCCTCTATACCAAGCGACTTCAAATGGGCGGCCGATCCGATCCCGGAGAGCTGAAGCAGTTGCGGTGATTTGATGGATCCTGCCGAGAGAATCACTTCGCGTTCGGCTCGCAGGGTTCGATCGACGCCATTCTGCCGATAGAGCACGCCGGCGCAACGACCGCTTTCGATCAGCAGTTTCGTTACCTGCGCACGCGTTTCGATGCGAAGGTTCGCACGTCCCCGTGCCTGCGCGAGGAACGTGGACGCGGTCGATCCACGAAGACGCCCGAGTCGGGTCATCTGCGAATACCCGACGCCCTCCTGTTGCGCGCCGTTGTAGTCGGTGGTCATCGGGATACCGGACGCACACGCCGCTTCGACAAAACGATGCGTGAGCGGCAGAACCGTCCGGTAATCCTCGACGATCATCGGGCCCGATCTGCCGCGATAGCGATCGTCTCCCCGCGCGTACGATTCGCTCATCTTGAAATACGGCAGCACATCGGCATAGCCCCATCCGGTACAGCCACTCTGCGCCCAGCCGTCGTAGTCGGCGGGGTTGCCGCGGACATACAACATACCGTTGATCGAACCGCTTCCCCCTATGACTTTCCCGCGCGGCCAGTGCATCGTGCGGCCATCGATGCCCGGATCAGGCTCCGTCATGAAATTCCAGTTGACGCGCGGATTGCGATGCAAAGATCGCACACCGGCGGGGATGTGGATCATCGGATGCCAGGCCCGCGGTCCGGCTTCAAGCAGCAAAACATTCGCGCCGTCCTCGCTCAGCCGACTGGCGAGCAGGCACCCGGCCGTGCCCGCGCCGATGATGATGTAGTCGGTCTGCATCGATTCCCCTTCTTTCGTTATGAACGAGATCATCCGATCCGTCTGATGCACCAGCCATACTCGGGATTGCCCATCAAACCTGCCCATCGAACAAGGAGGCTCCGCCCGAAGCCAGTGGCTTTATTTCAGGTCTGACCCGAATGGCACTTACTTAAGCCGTTTAGGGCTCAAGCCTCCGTTCGCCCAGAGCCCGTCGAAGGG
>JANMUI010000984.1:0-4496 GCA_031391405.1 Betaproteobacteria bacterium | reverse complement strand
ATCGCGACCAATCAATATCACCAACGGACCGCAGGGGATTTCCCGGATCGATCCGTTCTCGATCGGCAGCATCAAATTCAATACGACGGACAAGCTATTCGAGCTCTCGATTTCCGGGCCGATGAAGTATTACTACGTCCTGCTGTTCATCCTGCTCGTGGCTATCGTGATCAACATTCGCCTGCAGAATTCGCGGATCGGTCGTGCATGGGAGGCCATCCGCGAAGATGAAATCGCAGCGCGCGCCATGGGCATCAATACGACACACATGAAATTGCTCGCGTTCGCAATGGGCGCAAGCTTTGGTGGCGTGGCGGGCGGCATCTTCGCTGCGATCCAGCAATTCATCAGTCCCGAGAGTTTTGTGCTGGTTGAATCGATCCTGGTGTTATCGATGGTCGTGCTCGGCGGCATGGGCAACATCTGGGGGGTCGTCGCCGGCGCCGTGCTGCTTTCATTCGTTCCGGAAATCCTTCGCTATACGGTACTGCCCGTGCAGAACGCGCTGTTCGGCAAAGCCATTGTCGAGCCGGAAGTCATTCGCATGCTGCTGTTTGGGCTCGCGCTGGTGGTGGTGATGCTGTATCGGCCGGCCGGACTTTTCCCCTCGGCCTTGCGCAAGCGCGAGCTGGTACCCACCGACAGAGGAGGCGCCCGCTGATGAGCGAGCTTTTCCTTGCCTGTACGCATCTTGCAAAACGCTTCGGTGGTGTGCAGGCACTCGATGATGTGTCGTTCGGAATCGAGCGCAACGCGATTTACGGCCTCATCGGTCCCAACGGGGCGGGCAAGACCACGCTGTTCAATCTCTTGACCGGCATCTATGCGCCCGACAGCGGGGCAATCGAATTCATCGGCGAATCGCTGTCGGGCTTGGCCCCGAATCAGGTGTGCGGAAAGGGCATCGCGCGTACGTTCCAGAATATCCGGCTGTTCGCGAACCTCACCGTCCTCGAGAACGTGATGATCGGCCGGCATGTGCGCACCAAAGCGGGTGTATGGGGGGCTGTGCTGCGCAATCGTGCGACGCGCACCGAGGAAGCGGCAATTGAACGGCGCGCGCGGGAGCTGCTCGATTATGTAGCGCTGGCCCATCGCGCCAACGATTTGGCGAAAAGCCTGCCCTATGGCGAGCAACGGCGATTGGAGATCGCGCGCGCCCTGGCAACCGAACCGAAGCTCCTCGCCCTGGATGAACCGGCCGCCGGCATGAATGCGACCGAGAAGGTAGGGCTGGGGGAATTGATCAAGCGCGTGAGGGCGGACGGCGTCACCGTGTTGCTCATCGAGCATGATGTGAAGCTCGTGATGGGGATATGCGAGCGCATCCTCGTACTCGACTACGGCAAGCCTATCGCGGAAGGTCGGCCGGAAGATGTGCGGCGTAATCGTCGCGTGATCGAGGCGTACCTCGGCACCGCGTCCGATGCGAACAGCGAGGCTGTTGCCACGTAATGCGACCGCAACCGATCCTGCGCGTCGCCGGCTTGGCGGTTGCATACGGCGGCATTCGGGCGATCAAGGGGATCGATTTCGAAATCAATGCGGGCGAGACGGTCACCCTGATCGGTGCGAACGGCGCAGGCAAGACGACCACATTGCGCGCCATCACCGGATTGATCGTGCCCGCTGCCGGATCGATCGAGTTCGAGGGCCATGCCATCGGCGGCGCGTCGTCCTTCAGCCTCGTTCGACGGGGGCTCGCGATGGTGCCGGAAGGGCGCGGCGTGTTTCCGCAGTTGACGGTCGCCGAGAATGTCGCGATGGGTGCGTACATCCGCGACGACAAAGTGGCGATTGCGAACGATGTCGAGCGTGTGTTCAGCCTCTTTCCGCGACTTCGGGAGCGCAGCCGCCAATCAGCCGGTACGCTTTCCGGTGGGGAGCAGCAGATGCTCGCGATCGGTCGGGCGCTGATGTCCCGCCCAAAACTGTTGCTGCTCGATGAGCCGAGCATGGGGCTCGCGCCGGTGATCGTGCAGAAGGTGTTCGAGGTGATCGCAGCGATCGCGCGGGAAGGTGTCACCATGCTCCTGGTCGAGCAAAATGCGAATCTCGCGTTGCGGGCGAGCCACCGTGCCTATGTACTGGAAAGCGGGCTCATCACGTTGTCGGGCAAGTCCTCGGATCTCCTTGCCGATCCAAAGGTGCGGGCGGCATATCTGGGGGAATAGAAGCGGCGGTAATTGAACCGCCAAGGCACCAAGACACGAATGAACCTTCATGGCCGCAAACAGAAAAGATTGAGTGTTTAGCAGGCAGAGCCCGCATCCACTGAGCCCAACTCTTGTGATCAAGACCATCCTCACGCTGCTCACGCTTGGCAAGCTCGGCTTCGTCCTGAAGACCGGCGGGACGATGATCATTTCGGTCGGTGTATATGCCTTCATATTCGGCTGGTGGTACGCGGTGGGGATCGTGCTCCTCATCTTCGTGCACGAGATGGGGCATTTCGTCGCGGCGCGACAACGCGGGTTGGCAGTCGGTGCGCCGACCTTCATTCCGTTTGTCGGTGCGTGGATCGAGCTCAAGGATCAGCCAATGAACGCCGAGACCGAGGCCTACATCGGCATCGCCGGTCCGATCGCCGGAACGGTTGCGGCAATCCTCTGCTATTGGGTCGCGAATACGATCGACTCGACGCTCTGGCTCGCGCTGGCCTATACCGGCTTCATGTTGAATCTCTTCAACCTGATTCCCTTGCTGCCCCTCGATGGCGGCCGCATAACCAATGTGCTGTCACCGCAAATTTGGTGGCTTGGGATCCCGATCCTGCTTGCGTTGTTCTGGGTGCGGCCCAGCCCCATGCTGATCCTGGTCGCATTGCTCGCGGCACCGCATGCGTGGCGTGCGTTCCGAGGCAAGCGAGAGGACGATTCGCCGCCCCGCTATTTCGAGACCGCCATGCGTGTGCGCATTCTGTACGGAGTCTGGTACCTTGGCCTCTGTGCGTTCCTCGGATTCATGACGTACGAGCTGCATGAGATGTTGGTGGCGAAGAAGGTCTGATCCGTTGTTCTATTCGCGGTTTGACCCCTGTATCACCTATTACTTAACCATGCGTGGCTTCTTCGAGCACCTCGGTCGCCCATTGATTTAGGCTCTTGCCGGCTGCTTGAGCGGCGACCAATGCCGCGCCGTGCACCTCAGGCGGTACGCGCAGCATCAGCTTGCCGGATGCGGGTTTCTCGGGGCGGACGCCTTGTTCCTTGCAGTCGCGCAGGAACTCATCGACAGCGGTCTCGAACGCGGAACGCAACTCGGCGACCGTTTCGCCATGAAAGCTGATCATGGTGCGCAATCCAAGGACGCGACCGACAAAGATATTGTCGCGCTCGTCGAACTCGATTCTTGCGGTGTATCCCTTGTGATTCATGGTGTTCATGGGTTGACCCCTACACGTTCCAACAACTCGCGTGCCTCGTCGACCTGATAGCGCTTGGCCTCCTTGCCCGGGTGAGGGCGATGACAATGCCATTGCTCACCCTGCAGCGTGATCTTGACGGGTGAACCTTCGCGCTCCGTAACCGAACCGCCAAGAGCAACAATCAGCGCTTCGATGTTGGCGAAGGCCACTGACGCCGAAGTTGGTCGGGTGAAGATGGCTTGAAGCGTTTTTCGGTGCTTGGCGTTCACGAGAAAAGATGCTAGCGGTTTCTGCTATCGAATGCAAGCGTAAAATGATAGCGTTTCGGATGCCTCAAGCCATCAAATCTTGCGGTTCTCGTCCGCTTGATCGCCGGATTTTGGATTCGAACCGGTGGCGGAAAGTGCGAACCGAAACGCCTTTGCCGCGAGCCGATTACGTCCGTCGAGCCGTTCGACGGCTGACGCCACGTTCTGCCGGGAGCGCGCTACCATCGTGACAGAGGCCTGCGCTGCGGAATGCGGGCGTTCCTATGCAATGAGGGAAGGATCGGCATGCCCCTAATGATTCGCTCGTATGCGACCCGACCATGAGCACTCTTTCGGATGACACTTGGGACTACATCATCGTCGGCGCAGGCGCGGCCGGTTGCGTCTTGGCGAATCGACTGACGGCGTCAGGTCGCCTCCGTGTGCTCGTGCTCGAGGCGGGCGGAAACGATAACAAGCTCTGGATCCGCGTTCCCGCCGGGTTCACGCGCACGATGTTCGACCCGCGCATCTCGTGGGGTTACACCAACGCGCCGGGTCCGGCGATCGGAAATCGCACGATCCCCTGTCCGCGCGGCAAGGTGTTGGGCGGATCGAGCTCGATCAATGGTCATGCGTACGTGCGCGGACAGGCGCAAGACTACGAAGACTGGGTCGCCCTGGGCGCGAAGGGATGGGGTTGGTCGGATGTACTACCCTACTTCAAGCGAGCCGAGACGCGCATCGGCGAATGCGATCCGACGGTGCGTGGCACCAACGGACCGCTCATCGTCAACAATCCGAGGATGCTGCATCCGCTTTCCGAATCGTATCTGCAGACGATGCAGGGTCTCGGCGAGCAATTGAATCCGGATTACAAC
>JANMUI010000908.1:0-34617 GCA_031391405.1 Betaproteobacteria bacterium | reverse complement strand
CGACAGGCTCAGGGCGAACGGTTAATCCCGCTAAGTAAGTGCCATTCGGGACAGACCACGTTTTCCAGGCGAAAACGTGGTCTGTCCCCTATTATGCGCGGACCATCGCGCGCCGTCGGCACGCCTGCGTTACCCTTCGACAGGCTCAGGGCGAACGGAGGCTTGAGCATGAACGAGGTTAAGTAAGTGCCATTCTGGTCTTTCCCCGATCATGAGATAGACCCCCTTCGTCATCGTCGCGTCCATCGAGTCGTCGTGTTGCAAACCATTCTTGATTCAGGAGTCACCCATGTCCAACCCACCCTTCCGCGCTGATCAGGTCGGCAGCCTCTTGCGCGATCCCGAGCTCAAGGCCGCCCACGAGCAATCGCTCCAAGGACATTTCGAACCCGCTCTGCTTCGTGCCTTGCAGGACCGGTGCATTCTCGATGTGATCCGCATGCAGGAGTCGATCGGCTTTCACGCGATCACCGATGGCGAATTCCGCCGCTCGTCGTTCTCGGGGGATTTCATCGAGAAGCTGGAGGGCGCGAAGACACCCGGCCATCTCGCGGTGCCGGATACTGCCGGTGGCGACAAGGAACGATCGCCTGCGCCGGGCAAGCGTTTCGCACCGCGCGCGTTCACCGTCTCGAGCAAGTTACGGCATTCGCAGCCGATCGAAGTCGAGAGCTTCCGGTTCGTGAAGGCGCACACCACCCGTACTGCAAAGCAGGCGATGCCATCGCCCACCATGTTGTTGCGGGGCGGACGGTCCGCGGTCAGCGTGGAGGCGTATCCGGATCTCGCCGAGTTCCACGCCGACATTGCCAAGGTCTACATCGAAGAGCTGCGACAGCTCGGTGCAGCCGGATGCACCTATGTGCAGATGGATGACACCAATTACGCTTATCTCTGCGATCCGCGGCTGCGTGAGGTGTTCCGCCAATGGGGCGATGATCCGAACGACATGCCCGATCGCTTCGCGCAACTGATCAACACGATCATCGCCGGCAAGCCCTCCGGCATGACCGTCGGCATTCACCTCTGCCGCGGCAATTCATCGGGCCAATGGGCGGCCGAGGGCGCCTATGAGCCGATCGCCGACAAGCTTCTCAATCAGCTCGAAGTCGATGCCTACTTCCTTGAATACGATGATGAACGCTCCGGCGGATTCGAGCCATTGCGATTCTTTCCGAAACGTACCGGCAAGCGAATCGTGTTGGGACTGGTGAGTACGAAGTCGACCACGGTGGAAACGAAGGACGCGCTCCGTCGCAGGATCGATGCCGCCGCGAAATTCGTTCCGTTCGAAAACTTGTGTCTAAGCCCGCAATGCGGATTCGCGAGCACCTATCGTGGCAATCCGCTCACACACGAAATCCAGCGGCGCAAACTCGAGCTGGTGGTCGAGACCGCAATCGATGTCTGGGGCACGGCACGTTAGTCGTGCATGCGAAGTCCATGTCTGCGCCGACGCGATTCCCGGACCTGACATAACGTCGAACGCCTTCGATTGTTTGTCGCAGGAAATTTTCATCGGTCCGCTCGTCAGGCGATCTGGACCATTGGTATGACCCATCATCGCCATCCGTTTGAGACGCGCCTACGATGCGCTCTAACGGAGATGCACGATGATGATCAAGAAAACACTCGCGCTTGCTGCCCCGATCCTCTTATCGGCTTGCTTCCTCGACGATGGCGGCAACGGCGGCACGGATTCGAGCGCCGGCTCAACCGCGATGACGCAAAATGTCGGCGCCCCCGCAAGTGCCGGATCGACCGGCTCCGCCGGTACGCCGGTGGCGACGGCCGCGTACACCGGTACCGGTCAAAGCGCCACAACCGGCAACGCGATTGCGATTCCCCCGGCAATCATCGTGAAAGACGCAGAGGGGCGCGGTGTGCCCGGAATCGCTATTTCATTCATCGTCATTGCGGGTGGCGGATTCATCGACGGTCCCAATGCGATGACCGATTCGTCGGGCGTTGCCCGGGCGGGCGCTTGGACGTTAGGCCGCGCACCCGGGCAGAATCAAATGGTCGGACGATCGTCCGGCCTGCCGGAAGTGACGTTCTACGCCACCGGCACCGCGGCCGCGGGGCAAGGGTCGATCACACCCGCCACGAATGCGGATAACCAGACGGCGTCCATCGGCGCGCCGGTTCCTGTGAATCCTGCCGTCGTATTGAAGAACAGTGCGGGCGCGCCGCAATCGGGCATCACGGTATCGTTCTCGGTCGCGAGTGGCGGTGGAACGATCCAGAACCGATCAGCCGTCACCGACAGCGGTGGTGCTGCATCGGCGGGCAAGTGGACGCTCGGCTCGACGGCGGGCACACAGGCATTGACAGTGAGTGCAACCGGCTTCGCGTCGATCCAGATCAAGTCGACCGCCTTGGCCACCGGTACACCCACCTTCAACCGCGAAGTCCTGATGCGCGGATTGCAGAATCCCTGGGACATCGCATTTGCACCCGATGGCACCATGTTCTATACCGAGCGTTCGCGTGGATTGTCGGTGCGTCTTGCCAACGGCACAGCGCGCGTTATTTTTAGGCCGGCTGACATGGTCGCGGGTGAACAATGCGGCATGCTTGGCGTGGCGGTCGATCCTCAATTCGCCGTCAATCGTACGGTGTATGCGTACATGTCTTCAACGGCGGGTGGGGCGGCCGATAGTCGCATCGTTGCGTTCACTGTCGATGCCAACTACACGAGCGCATCGGGGCGTCGCGACATTTTGACCGGCATTACCTATCTCGCGAGTGCGCATTGCGGCGGCCGCGTGCGCTTCGGTCCGGACGGCAACCTGTACGTCACGACCGGCGATACGCGCCAAGGTCGCGTGCCGCAGAGCTTGACGCAGCTCGGTGCGAAGGTGCTGAGAATCGATCGCGACGGCAATCCGGCCACCAGCAACAACACACCGGCCGGTGGCAATCCTCGCATCTATGCCTATGGGTTTCGCAATGTCCAGGGTATCGACTTTCGTCCCGGCACCGGCATTCCCTACATCTCTGAGCATGGCCCCGGCTATACCGATGAAGTCACGCCATTGCGGGCGGGTGGGAACGGCGGTTGGGACCCATTCTGCGCCGCCGGTACCGAACACGGCGTCGAGTACTGCGGCTACAACGGCAACACGAAGATGACCGACACGGTCAAATTCCCCAACGCAATGCTGCCGGTCTGGTCCGACAACGGACTCTCCGAGGGGATGGGCGGCAACGCGTTCCTGAAGGGTTCGCAATGGCGCGATTGGGACGGTGCACTGGTCGTTGCGTTGATGGCGGGTCGCCGTCTCGAAGTGCTGAAGCTCGATCCTGCCGGCGTCGTTGCGCGCAACACGCCGATTCTCAATACGCTCAATGTACGGCTGCGCACGCCGGTGCTCGGGCCGGACGGCGCGTTGTATGTCACCACGGACAATCAGGCCAATGGTGATGAGATCTGGCGGATCGTGCCGAATTGATTGGCGAACTGAGCGCCTAGCCACTCGGCAAGAAGGCGATACGGGAAACATTGTTAGTTTCAAAGCCGACGCGCTCGCCATCACTGTGATGGCGAGAGGGTGCCGCGACATGTAGCCGACAGCGGCTGGTAGTCCATATAGCCCAGATTTACCGCCCTTTTCGTTGGATTGATTGCCGTTTCGCGCTCCTAGCATGGCTCGAAACGGAGATCATCCATGCCGTATCGCCTGCGCCCCCTCATATTGGTTGTTCTATTCGCCTGCATATCCTGCGGTGGTGGTGGTGGCGGCGGCGACGCCGGCCCGAGCGCGACATCGGGGACCGGTGCGCCCGGCGAAATTCGCGGCGATTCCACGCTTTCCGCGGTTGCCGACGATGGCATGAATCAGCGGGCAATTGTGTCCACGGCCGTCGCGGTGGCCCCCGCAATGAAAGTGAAGGACGCCGGCGGGCAACCCATATCCGGCATGCCGGTGACCTTTGTGGTGGTCGCGGGTGAAGGCGTCATCACCGGCGCGAACGCAATCACCGACATCAACGGCGTTGCGCGAATAGGGCGCTGGACACTTGGCGTGGAACCAGGCCAAAACCAATTGGTGGCGCGCACACCCGGTCTTGCAGAAGTAACCTTTCATGCGATTGGACTTCCGGTCGATGGCACCGGCGTACTGTCTGTGAGCGCCGGCACCAACAATCAGTTCGGACCGTCTGGCGGCGTGGTGCCCCTCGATCCAAAGGTTATGGTGCGCGGCCCGGACGGCGCACCGCAGGCGGGTGTGCTCGTGACATTTCAAGTGGTGGGCGCGAGCGGTGCGGTCCAATCGACATCGGCGCAAAGCGATGCATCTGGTGTCGCGAGTCCCGGCCGCTGGACACTTGGCGCGAATACTGGAACGCAACGGCTTTTAGCATCTGCCGATGGACATACGACCACTTCCATCTACGCCACCGCATTGGCCGCCGGGACGCCCTCGCTCACGCGAAGCGTCGTGTTGTCAGGGCTAGCGTCGCCGTGGGATCTTGCGTTCGCATCCGACGGGGCCATGTTCTACACGGAAAAAGCGCGTGGCGTCTCGGTGCGATTGAGCAATGGAACAACGCGGCAGCTCTTCAATCCGTCCGATCTTGTGGCAGGAGAACACTGCGGGATGCTTGGCATCGCACTCGATCCCCAGTTCGATGCCAACCGCATCGTCTATGTGTACATGTCGAGCAATGCGGGTGGCGCCACCGACAGCCGCATCATTGCATTGACGGTCGATCCCAACTACACCGGTGTCGCCGGGCGACGCGACATTCTCACCGGGATCACCTACCTCAACAGCGTGCACTGCGGCGGACGCATTCGATTCGGGCAGGATAACTATCTCTACGTCACAACCGGTGATACCCGCCAGGGTTCGGTACCGCAGAGTTTGACCGCGCTCGGCGCCAAGGTGTTGCGGATCGATCGCGACGGCAACGCGGCGCCGGGCAACAACACGCCTGCAGGCGGTCATCCTGCGATCTACGCCTACGGCTTTCGCAATGTGCAAGGGATCGCATTCAGACCCGGCAGCGGGACGCCTTATATCTCCGAGCATGGTCCGGGTTATTCCGATGAAGTGACGCCGCTTCGCGCTGGCGGCAACGGCGGCTGGGATCCATTCTGCGCAGGCGGGAGCGAGCACGGGGTCCAGTATTGCGGCTACAACGGCACGACGTCGATGACCGATACCAGCAGATTCCCGAATGCGATGCTGCCCGTATGGAACAACGGCGGACTATCGGAAGGCATGGGCGGCAGCGCATTCCTTGCGGGCGCCCAGTGGCGCGATTGGCATGGCGCGCTCGTCGTCGGGCTCATGGCCGGGCGACGTCTCGAGTTGCTGAAGCTCGATGCCGCAGGTACCGCCGCGACCAACACGCCGCTCCTGAATACGTTCGGCGTGCGTCTTCGCGCACCCGTGCTGGCACCGGACGGATCGCTCTACATCACGACCGATGGCATACCGGGCGGAGACGAGATCTGGCGATTGGTGGCGAACTAGCGCGAATCTATTCGAATGCCGGCATCACCTTCTCGGCGAACAGATTCAGCGTGCGGAACGCATCCTCGTCGTTCGATCCACCGAAGTTGATCTGCATCGACGCTTCGATCGTGCCGAACGATTCGTTGAGGCGGTGGATCTGATCGATCACCTCGCTGGGTGTGCCGACGAACGCCGCATTGTTCTCGATGATGGTATCGGGTTTGGTGGCGAGAATGCTCGCGACCATCTTGTCGTAGCCGACGTACTGATCGGAGCTCTTCCCCTGCCATGAGGTGACCGCTTCGCCGAATGTCTCGAGGTAGCGAAGCATGATCCGCTCGTAGCCTTCGCGCGCGACTTTGTTTGATTCAGCGATGCAGCAGAACTGCGCGACCTGTACTTTCTCCTTGCCCGCGCCGTGACCGGACTCGGCCCACACGCGGCGATACGTCTTCACGAATTCCTGCAGTGCGCCAGGCTTTCCGGCGTAGGGCACGATCATCACATTGAAGCCGTTCTTTCCTGCGTAGATGAATGATTCTTCGGAGGAGATCGCGGCAATCCATATGGGTGGCGTCGGCTTTTGCACGACGCGGGGCATGAGGTGCACGTCGTTCAACTGCCAGTGCTTCCCCGCGTATGTCACGCTCTCTTCGGTCCACAGGCGCCGGATGATCGCGATGCCTTCTTCAAAGCGACTGCGGCTCTCTTCCATCGAAACGCCGAACACTTCGAACTCCTTCGGCAGAAAAGCGCGTCCGAAGCCCGCATCGAGTCGGCCGTTGCTCATATTATCGAGCATGGCAAGATCGCCACCAAGGTGCGCCGGGTGATGGAATGCGGGGATGACGGCGCCGGTAATCAGGCGGATACGCTTCGTGCGCGCGGCGATCGCCGAAAGAAATACGCACGGATTCGGCGAATGACCGCCGTAGTCGTAGAACGAATGCTCGACCGTCTTGATGCTGTTGAAGCCGAGCAGATCCGCGCGCTCGGCGATACGCAGGCATTGATCGTAGTAGTTCGCCGTCGTGTTATCGGACGGGCGGAATGCCGGGAAAAAATTGAGGCCGAACTTCATGGGTGTCCCTGTGGGCGTGAGTGGCCAGGATAGTTGCACCTGAGCGGCACTCGATTGTAACCACAGGGACGAGAACATGGCAGGCCCTTGCGCGCAGAGCGCCCAAGCGCCTTGGCCGGCTGATCACTTGACGAGGCCGCCCGCCCGGTGGGAAACGGGTGGATAGCGGATCGCGCGGCTTGCTCCGTCGATGCCTAGTTCGGCTTACTACCCGCTTTCGGCGCCGCGCCGGCCGCCTCGGCTTGCCCGCGGCGCGCGACGGCGACCGCGGCAATGACGCGCCCGATCTGTTGATGGAGATTCGCGAGCGTGTCGTAGTTGAGGACGACGCGCGACGCGAGGCGGCCATTCACCGGGTTTGGCGCTTTCTTCCCCGATCGGCTGAGTTGTGTCACGGCATGGATCGTGGCCGGATCCAGAAAGCCGAAATCCAAGACCGCCATGCCCGGCCCGGGGCTCACGTTGGTAAAGTTCGAGAAGATCGGCATGTCCGATTGTCCGGACGGGTTGAGCTGAATCGCCATCGGTTGTTGCTTGGCGGCATCGCCTTCAGCGACGGCAGCGGCGGAGGTTTTCTGATTCATGTTCGGAGGGAGTCCCTTTTGTCATTGACGGCAGCGATGAAGGAAAAGCAGTGCCGCGAATGTCAATGGTAGAGTCGATGTGTCGTCAACCCGACGGCAACCTGCGCAGAATGCGGATTTCTCCACGGAGGTTCCGCCGCTCTATCCATTCCGGGCGTGTCGACGCTCCGATCGAACGGTGCGCATCACGTCGCCCCAAGCGAATCACCATTCGGATGAAGCGCGCGAATCGATTCCGGAAAACGGCGTACGCTTGGGCGCAACACCAACCGGCGCCGGGAACAAAAAAAGGGGACGCGTGCCAACGATCGAGCTGCCCATCTGGCTGGTCATTGTCGCGGGATTGCTCGCGGTATGGTCGCTGCTCGACCGCCTGTTGCTGCCATCGGTGCGATGGCTGATTCGCAGCCGCGCGCAGAAGGTGATCGATGAGGTCGGCGCGCGCCTGTCGATCCAGATCCGGCCATTCCAGCAGGCCAATCGCCGCGCGCTGATCGATCGGCTCATCTTCGATGACAAGGTCCAGCACGCGATGCAGGCCTACGCCCGCGAGCACAATATGCCGCGCGAAATCGCACTCGATCAGGTGCGCCGTTATGCACGCGAGATCGTGCCGGCCTTCAACGCCTACATCTACTTTCGCGTCGGCTACTGGATCGCAAAGAACATCTCCCGCTCCATCTATCGCGTGCGAATCGGCTACACCGACGACGCAGGTCTCGCGGGTGTACCGGAGAACGCCACGGTGGTATTCGTGATGAACCACCGCAGCAACATGGATTACATCCTCGCCTCCTACCTGGCCGCGGAGAAGGCCGCGCTGTCGTATGCGGTGGGGGAATGGGCACGCATCTGGCCGTTGCAGCAGCTCATTCGTTCGATGGGTGCGTATTTCGTGCGGCGCAATTCCAAGGACGATCTGTATCGGCGCGTGCTCGAGCGCTACATCAGCATGGCTACGGAGGCTGGTGTTACCCAAGCCATGTATCCGGAAGGCGGCCTGTCGCGCGATGGTCGGATGCGCGAGCCGCGATTCGGCGTGCTCGACTACATGCTGCGGGGATTTCACGTGCGGGGCGATCGCGATCTCGTCTTCGTGCCGGTGGGGCTCAACTACGATCGCACGCTCGAAGATCGCACGTTGCTCTTGTCGGCTGATCCGGACAAACGCGGTCCGGGCACGCTCGGTGCGCTCGCCAACACGCTCGAGTTCGCCGGCAAGCAACTCTGGCTGGTGTTGCGCAGCCGCTGGCACCGATTCGGCTATGCGTGCGTCAACTTCGGAACGCCGGTATCGATCAAGCACTATTGCGAATCGCGCAGTCTCGATTTCACCCGACTCGATCGCGAAACACGATTGCAGGAGGTGGCGAGTCTTGGCCGACATCTGATGAGCGAGATCGGCAGGCTCATTCCGGTTCTGCCGGTGCCGCTGGTGTCGACCGTGCTGCTGCAGCGATTGGGCAATCCGATCAGCGAGCTCGAATTGAAATCGTCGGTTGCGCTTCTTGTGCAACGGCTCGAAGCGGGCGGCGCGCGGATCTATGTTCCCCGCAGCGACTGGGACTATGCGGTGACGGCCGGCCTGCGCATGCTGACGCAGCGGCACCTCGTCGCAATCCGTGACGATGGATTGTTCGGCGCGATCGAGCACGAAGTTCCGCTTCTTCGGTATTATGCGAATTCGATCGCCCATCTGTTCTGAGAGCCATGCGTCGTACGCTGTTGTTCATCGCGCTGATTTTCTCGCTCGTTGTGAGCCCGATCGGTGCTACGGCGCATGCCTATCAGCACTACGACGCTGCCAATCCCGACCCGTTTCACGCCAAGCATGAGTCCGGCGCGCCGTGCGGGCTGTGCGCGGCGTATGGTGGACTCGAGCATGCGGCCGCTGGCCGGTTAGCGCCGGCGGTTATTCTCCGCACCGCGATCGCACCGTCTGCCGAGGGGACGCGTGGCATTACCCCCCGGCCATTGCTCCATTTCTTTCAGCGCGGGCCACCCACCGACCTTTGAACCACAGCAGCCATGCCCTGCCGGGCATCGTCTACGCATGTTCAAAGGAGACCTTCGATGGCCAAGTTCTACCCGGTCGCCATGGCGACCGCTATTGTATGCGCATTGCCGCACGTCTCGCACGCGCAGTCGCGCGATGAATTGACTGATCTTCGCAACCAGATTCAACGCATCAAAGAAGAATACGAAGCGCGTATCGAGGCGCTTGAGAAACGCTTCGCCGCGGCCGAAGCCAAGCGCGCCCAGGCCGAACAGGACGCGCAAGGGGCGCGCGCCAAGGCTGTTGGTGCGCAACCGAGTGACGCAGCCGCATCGCAACAGGAGCGCCAGAACGCTTTCAATCCGGCCATCTCGCTGATTATGCAGGGGCGCAATGCCAACCTATCGCAGAGTCCTGATAGCTATCGTATCGGCGGATTCATGCCCGCCGGTGTCGGAGGGCCGGGACCGCGCGGCTTGAGTCTTGCTGAAACCGAGCTCGCGATCAGCGCCGCGGTAGACCCGTACTTTTCCGGCCACTTCACCGGAGCGCTCGCGCCAGAGGGTGGTTTCGAGGTCGAGAATGCCTATTTTCAGACCACGGCTGTGGGGCGTGGGTTCACATTGAAGGGTGGCCGATACTTCTCCGAGATCGGTTATCTCAACAAGCAGCACCAGCACTCATGGGACTTCATCGATGCACCGCTTCCTTATCGGGTGTTTCTGGGGGGCCAACTGGGCAACGACGGCGTGCAAATAAAGTGGATCGCACCGACGGATGTACTGCTCGCGTTCGGCGCCGAGACCGCGAACGGCCGTTCGTTCCCAGGCGGTGAGCACAATCGGAACAGTCCCCGGCTTACGACTTTCTTCGGCCATGTGGGTGGCGATCTTGGCGTGAGCCACAGTTGGCGCACTGGACTTTCTTACTTGCAGGCCACGCCGGACGATCGACGCTACCAGGACCTCGATAGCACGGGGGTCGGCGTGACGAACAGTTTCGCCGGCCGAAGCAAGCTGTGGATCGCCGACTTCGTTTGGAAGTGGGCGCCAGCGGGCAATCCGACAAGTCGCAACTTCAAGTTTCAGGCCGAGTACATGCTGCGCGATGAAGATGGCCGACTGACGTTCGATACCGATGCTGCCGCGACCGGGCCACTGCCGGGGTCCTATTCATCACGGCAGCGTGGTTGGTATGCACAGGCCACCTACCAGTTCATGCCGCGCTGGCGACTCGGCACGCGCTACGATCGGGTGGATAGCGGCACTCCGCACATCGGTCAAGTGACGGATGGTGCGCTCGTGGCGGCCGACTTTCCCACGCTGGCGAGCCACCGGCCGTCGATCGCGGCCGCCATGGTCGACTGGTCACCCAGCGAGTTCAGCCGGCTGCGCCTGCAGTATGCGCGCGACCGGTCGCGTCTCGATGCGATCGACCATCAAGTCTTCCTGCAATACATCATGAGCTTCGGCGCCCATGGCGCGCATGCCTGGTAGGGGCCGACCATGAAGCTACGAAGTCTTTTCGGCATGATGTTCGTTGCGGTGGTCGCCGCGCAACCGGTCGCGGCGGCCATCGATGTGTTCGCGTGCGAGCCCGAATGGGGCGCGCTCGTCACGGAGCTTGCGGGCGAGCATGCCAAGCTGTATGTCGCCACGACCGCTGCGCAGAACGTCCACCACATTCAGGCGCGACCGAGTCTTCTTGCCGCAGTACGCCGCGCGAACCTGTTGGTCTGCACGGGCGCCGAGCTGGAGGTGGGATGGCTGCCGATCCTGATGCGAGAATCGGGCAATGCCAACATTCAGCGGGGCCAACCGGGATTCTTCGAGGCCGCGCGTTACGCTGCCTTGATCGATATCCCCACCCGCCTCGATCGGAGCGACGGGGATGTCCATTCGATGGGCAACCCGCATGTGCATACCGATCCGCGCAACATTGTCCCGATCGCCACCGCGCTTGCCAAACAGCTCGCGATGATCGACCCCGGCAACGCCGCCGCCTATCGCGCGCGGCTCGCCGATTTCGAGCAGCGGTGGCGCAACGCGCTGCTCAGCTGGGAGCGGCAGGTGGCGCCGCTTCGCGGCCTCGCCGTCGTTGAGCACCACCGCTCGTTCCGCTATTTCTTCAATTGGGCGGGGGTGAAGGTGGTGGGTTATCTGGAGCCCAAGCCCGGCGTGGACCCCTCGACCAGTCATCTTGCATCGCTCCTCGAGCGGCAGAAGGGCGATGCCGCGCGACTGATCGTGCGCGCCTCGTTCAACGATCCGCGCGCGTCGCAATGGCTGGCTGACCGGGCCAGGATCCCGGCGGTTGTGCTGCCGTTTTCGGTCGGCGGTAATGCCGACTCGAAAGATCTCTTTACATGGTTCGACAGCATGATCGGCATCATGGTCAAGGCCAGTCAGTGAACGCGGATGCGTTCACGCTGTCCATTCTTGGTCCAGCCATGATTGCCGGACTGCTTGTGCTCGCGACGCATGTACCGCTTGGCATGCACGTTCTCAAGCGCGGCATTGTGTTCATCGACCTTGCCATCGCGCAGGTCGCGGGGTTCGGTGTCATCGCCGCGGACCGTCTTGGCTGGGAACCCACCTCATGGGCAGGCCAGCTTGCTGCCCTATCGGCGGCGCTGGCGGCGGCGCTCCTCCTCACTTGGACGGAGCGCCGCTGGCCAGACATTCAGGAGGCGCTCATCGGGACGATGTTCGCACTCGCGGCAACCGGGGCGACCTTGCTGCTCGCGGGGCACCCTCACGGCGGCGAACACCTCAAGGATCTCCTGGTCGGCCAGATCCTCTGGGTATCGCACGAGCAGCTCCTTTCGATGGCCATCGTGACGGTCATCGTTCTCACCGCCTGGTTCGCGAACCAAAGGACGTTCGGGCGGATCGCTTTCTACCTTGCCTTCGCGTTGAGCGTCACCGCCTCAGTGCAACTGGTGGGCGTCTATCTGGTCTTCGCCAGCCTCATCGTGCCCGCCCTCGGCGTGCACACCATGATGCAGCGCGCGCTGATCAGTGCCTATCTCATCGGCGTCGTCGGCTATCTGGTCGGGCTCTCTGCTTCAACGGTATTCGATCTGCCCTCGGGCCCGATGGTGGTCTGGACGCTCGCCGCATGCGCGATCGGATTTGCGTGGGGGCGGCGCGTCATGATGCGCTCCCGCAAGACGGCGCAACCGCGCGACGATCCAGCACGATTGATGCGTTGAGGCGCTAGCGTTGCTGGATCTGTCGCGTCTGCTTCAGCTGGTGACCCTGCGACGTGTATCTGCGCGCCCTGGCAATCCCAGCGCAATCAACGCTCCAAGAACATTGCCGCCGGCTGCGATCATCACCGCCACGCCATAGCCTTGCGTGCGATCGAACAGCCAGCCGGCGAGTACCGGCAGGCTCACCGCGGCAATACACCACGCGATGTAGAGCCGGCTCGCGATGCGCCCGAACGCATTCTTGTGCCAGTAGTGGCCGATGGTGCCGGCGCACGAACCCGAGATGAATCCATAACCCATGCCGATCATCGTCAACGCGGGAATCGCCACGAGTGGGCCAGGCCACAAAGTGAGGAGAAGCGCGCCGGTGAGCGAGAACAAATGCGCGCCGGTCGCCACAACGGGCATCGGCAATCGATCGACGAGCCACCCGCCGCCGATACGGGCCGCTGCAATGGCGCCGGTGATGATCGTCGTCGCGGCCAACGCGAGCAGCGTCTTGCCGCCGTATGCCTGGATGATGCCGGCCGCCTGACTCATCACCATCAGTCCCGCTGCGGCCGCAAGAAAGAACACGGTGAAGAGGCGGATGAACACGTCGGTGCGCCGATCCGTTGCCGCCAGCGCCGGGGCGGAGGCGTCGTGCATGCGAATGTCGGCAAGCCGGATCAAACCGGCCGCGATGGTCGCGGCGGCGAGTACCACCACGGCGAGCCCCATCAATGTCGCCCGCAGGCCATAGGCTTCGATCGCCCAGCCGAAGATGGGCGCGCCGATCATCGCGCCGATCGGAAAGAGGCCGACGATATAGCCATTGACCAGACCGCTCATTTTCGTGATCGTCTGGTTGACGCCCTGCTGCACGACAATGAATCCGCAGCCGCCGCCAATACCGAATAACACGCCGTAACCGAGCACGAGATCCACAAAACTTGTAGCCGTCGACGTCAGATAAAGTCCGATCGCACTGCCCGCGCCGCACGCAAGCAATAACGTGACCGGCGACATTATTCGATAGAGGCGCGGCGCGATATTCATGCCCGCGGTCAAGCTGATGGTGGCCAGCCCGAAGACGATCGTCATCTCGGCGCGGCTGATCGAAAGCAATGCCTCCATCGGCTTCAGGAAGACACTGAAGGCGTAGATCGTGCCGAAAGGAAGATTCATCGCGGTCGCTGCGGCGATGGCAATTCCGGAGCGCTGGGCGGGCGTGAGGCGGGTCATCGGGGGATTGTCCCATCAACGCCGGTCGAGTCGCATAACGCCGCCGGCAAGATAGACTCGCAAGGCCATGACTGAAAACATCGAAAACCTGATTCTCGAGCACTTACGCGCCTTGCGGGTTGATATGCAAATGGTGCGCGCTGACGTCCTAGTGGTGAAAATGGGTGTCGGGTCACTGGAGGAGCGTGCCACCCTCATCGAGCGCGGAATCGCTAATTTGCATGGTGACCTCGCGATCGTCCATGGTCGGCTCGATCGACTGACCGATCTCCTCGACCGCATAGAGCGCCGGCTCGATCTCGCCGCCGCCGACGGATCGTAAGCTCGGGCGTTAGATATTGTCTCGAGTCTGGTAGGTCGGGTTACGCTGCGCTAACCCGACCTACGATGCTGGCGAATCTTCTCGATCAAACCTCAAAAGCGTCATGAGATCGAAGCACTTTGTCGGCGCTATCGCATTCGGCAACTTGAAGTGTTCGGCGCTGCCGCTCGCGGCGGAGACTTCGCCGCCGACTCATTTGCCGGCCGCACGAAATGCTGCCTGGGCCGCACGAAATGCTGCCTGTATAGCACGCACCAGCGACGGGTGCAGGGTGCCAAGCTTCGGGTTCTGACCGTGCGGGGCCGCAGGCGGCACCGAGAACCAATCTGTCGAATAGGGCAGATCAAGTGCTCGTCGCAGATCGAACTTCGTGTCGTAGCTCAAGCCCGCCGCCTCAAAGGCTGCCGGATTGCGGCTACGAAGGATCGCAAACTCGCCGCTGTGCAAAGCGGTTGTACGCTGGCTGGTACCGTATGCGACGCGCACTTCGAATTGCGGCGCAGCGTCGTCAAAAACAGCCAGGATCAACGCCGGCCGCGGCTCCGCGCGTGGTGTGACCTTATCGGGGAAGCGGCACCAAACGATTTCGCCAGCGGTGGGCTCACCCCACCACTTCTCCGTCATGCGCTCTCGATCTCAAACAAGCTGGAACGTACCGAACGTTTTTTGTTCTGCGGGACTTGCTTTTTGATTTGGCGAATCTGCGCGGCAGTCAGCGGTCCATCGTCGGCTTCGTACTGAGGCAGCAGCTTGACGGCCATTTCGTGCAGCGCAAGGTGAATCGCTTGGGTCTCATCGACGCCCAACCGATCTGCCAGGCGCTTGGCTGTCTCGCGCGTCACGCCGGTTGTGCTATCGATGGTTCGATAGCGAAACGCAATCTGCTGTGCAGAGGTGCGGGTGGCCATGATGGTAGCGCTTCCTAAGTTTGGATATCTTCAAGATATCCATGCTGGTGACGCTTGTCAAGACGCGAGGCCGCAGGTGATGTGTTGCCGTAGTGCTGACCGGACCGCTATCGCCGTCCCACCGCCTTGATTGTCTCGATCCCGATATCAAACGTCGCATCATTCACGGTCATACTGAGGACGCCGTCCTGGATCAGGCTCTGGACGCGCATGGTGCGTTCGACAATCGCGGCCAATGCGACGGTCGATTCGGTGGCGATTCTGAACACTGACAGATTGTCGATGCGATTGAGCTCGGTGCGATGTTCACTCCACCATTGATCCGCGCTGCGCCCGTACGCGTACACGACTACTTGCCCCGAGCGCCCCGCCGCACGGCGCAGCAGCTTAGGCTCGGGCAGGCCGACATCGATCCAAAGCGTTATCGCCCCGGTCAAGTCGCGTTGCCAAAGATCCGGTTCGTCGCTTGCGCTGATGCCGTTGCCGAACGACAGCGTCGGTTCGGCGTGTCGCGCGAATGCGATCAGGCGCACCATCATGCGTTCGTCAGTCTCGGAAGAATGGCGGGCAAGCGTCAAAGCGTGAGTCTGATAATAATGTCGGTCCAGGTCACTGATCTGGAGCTCGGCCTTTAAGACGGTCGCTTTTTGAGCCATCGAAGCCTTTCGAACGAGAATACGCGATGCGGATTGGCCGCGACATGCTACGCGCCGGAACGCTCGGGCGCTTACCGCGTTTGATGGTCGCAATCGATCGTCGCGCGCAGCACGACAAACGCAAAGGGGAGATCCGAACATGACTGCGACCCAGCACGCGCCACGCATCACGACCAATCCGTTGTATCGCGCGCATCGGATGAAGTTGGGCGTGATGGCGTTCAATTGCAGCCACGGCTCGACGATCACCACCGCCGAGGGCGCCTGGGAGCTCCACTGGGGTGATACCAAGAAGATTGCGCAGATGGCTGATCGGGCGGGGCTCGACGTGCTGCTTCCGGTCGGGCGCTGGCGTGGTTACGGCGGGCCGACCAACTTCAACAACAGCACCTACGAGAGCTTCACATGGGCCTCGGCGTTGGGTGCCATGACCGACCAGATTGCCGTATTCGCCACCTGTCACGTGCCGCTCGTGCATCCGATCATGGCGGCGAAAATGGCGACGACGGTCGACCATGTGAGTGGTGGTCGCTTCTGCCTGAATGTCGTCTGCGGTTGGTTCAAGGACGAGTTCGAAATGTTCGCAGCGGAGTGGCGCGAACATGATGTGCGCTACGAGTACGCGACCGAATGGGTCGAGCTGTTGCGCCGGGTTTGGTCGGAAGAAAAAGAGTTCGACTATTCGGGCCGGTTCTTCGAATCGAAACGCGCATGGAGTCATCCGAAGCCTATCCAGCAGCCGTTTCCGCCGATCATGAATGCCGGCGGGTCGGAAGCGGGGCAGCGGTATGCGGCGACCGTTGCGGACATGAACTTCGTCATCTTGCGCAATCAGGATTTCGACGGCGGCAAGGCGCAGATCGACAAGCTGAAAGGGATGGCGCGCGCAGCCGGGCGAGAGGTGCAGGTGTGGATCCATGTCTACGTCGTCGTGCGCGATACCGAGGCGGAAGCGCGCCGCTATCTCGATTACTACGTGCGGGAGAAGGGCGACTACGAAGCCGTCAACAACCTGCTCACGATCTTCGGCATGCAATCGAAGACGCTCGACCCGAAGGCGCTCGATGCGTTCCGCTTTCACTTCATCGCGGGGCACGGTGGTTATCCGCTGGTCGGCACGCCGGCGCAAATCGTCGATCAGCTCGAAACGCTCGCGCGAATGGGGGTCGATGGCTGTCTGATGTCGTGGGTCAATTATCAGGACGAGCTGAAGCAGTGGATCGACGAGGTGAATCCGCTGCTCGAACAGGCGGGGCTGCGGCAGCGATATGCCGGCCAGTGAGGGTTTCGACGCCGCAGCATTTCGACGAGATCTGATTGGCCGATGGTCGCGCTTTACAACCGGCAGATAAAGCGCCGCAGCGGTTGGCCAACATGCTGATTTTGAAGTCGAATCAGGCGGCGATCAGAGCGGCAGCCAAGATCGGCAATTTCTCTATCAATGACGGATTTTTTCTTATATAAGACATTATCCGACACCTCCACCGCGAGTTCTATCGCGACGCGCCAGAAGCCATGTTGAGGATCGAAGGTGGTGGCCGCAGTTACCAGATGGTGCCGGGCGAGCTGCGCTCACAGCCGGAACCTCGGTTGTTTCTCGAAAGCTGATGATGATTCGAATCCTATTGGCTTGTTGTGCTCTCGTTGCGCCATTGGCCGCCCCCGCACAGGACTGGCCAGCGCGCCCGCTTCGCTTCATCGTCCCGGCCCCGCCGGGCGGGGTGGTCGACGCGATTGCTCGCATCGTCGGCCCAAAGCTAGGTGACCGGCTCGGCCAGCAGGTCATCGTCGACAATCGCGGCGGCGGCGGCGGTATCATTGGCACCGAGGTCGCCGTCAAGACACCGCCTGATGGCTACACCTTGGTGCTCGGTTATGCGGGTCCGTTCTCGATCAATCCCGGCATGCAAGAGAAGCTTCCCTACGATCCGGTGACCGACTTCGCGCCGATCACGATGCTCGCGACCAGTCAGAATATTCTCGTCGTGCATCCCTCCTTTGCGCCCCGCACGATTGCCGAGCTGATTGCGCTCGCCAAAGCGCGCCCCGGCGAGATCAACTATGCCTCGGGCGGCACCGGCCAGTCGACGCATCTGTCGATGGAGCTGCTGATGCAGATGGGTGGGTTCAAGCTCACGCATATTCCATACAAAGGCGCGGGGCCGGCGCTCGCGGATGCGATCGGTGGCCGGGTCGAGGCGCACTTCATCGCGGTACCGCCGGCACTGCCGTTGTTGAAAAGCGGCAAGCTGGTCGCGATCGGCGTCACCGGGCCGCGGCGGGTGGGTGCGCTTCCCGATGTCCCGACGATCGCCGAGGCCGGGCTGCCAGGCTACGATGTGCAAACATGGTATGGCGCATTCACGCGTGCCGGCACGCCAATGCCGATCGTCGCGCGACTGCATAGCGAAATCACGGCGGTCCTGAAAACCCGCGAGATCGAGGAACTGTTCGAACGCCAGGGTCTCGACATCGGCGGAGGCAGTCCGGACGACCTCGCGACCTCGCTCGCCGCCGAAATCGCGAAATGGCGGCGTGTCATCAAGGCTGCGGGGATCAAGCCTGACTGACCGCCCGCTATGGGCCACCGGTTGACCCCGGAGCCTCCCGATCATGCCGATCCGCGGCACCGATATACTGTTCATACGGACCCGCAGCGCGCGTGAATTCAACGCGGATCAATAAAGGAGAGCCACATGAAATTAATCAGCTTCACGACCGCAGGACGTAACGGATACGGCGTCGTACAGGGCGACCAGGTGTGGGATCTGAGCCTTCGCTTCAGCGGCTCACCGACCTTGCGCCGCGCCATCGCGGACGGGGTCCTCGCGAAAAGCGATCTCACACAGAGACCATCGGATCTGACGATTGGGCAAGTGAGCCTGCTGCCGCCGATCCCCGATCCCGACAAGATGATCTGCATCGGGCTCAACTATCGGGCGCATGCAGCCGAAGGCGGCTTCAAGGTTCCCGAGTACCCATCGCTCTTCTCTCGACTCAACAACACGCTGGTCGCCTCCGGTGCGCCAATGATTCGGCCAACCGTTTCAAGTGATTTCGACTACGAAGGCGAGCTTGCGATCATCATCGGTAAAGGCGGCCGCCATATCGCCGCGAAGGACGCGCTCTCGCATGTCTTCGGCTATAGCTGTTTCAACGACGGTTCGATCCGCGACTACCAGTTCAAACATTCGTTGACGGCCGGCAAGAACTTCGCGTCCACCGGTGGGTTCGGCCCATGGATTGCAACCGCCGACGAGATTCCCGATCCGTCGAAGATGACCCTGATCACCCGCCTGAACGGCAAAGAGGTGCAGAAGAAGGGGATCGACGACATGATCTTCGATGTGCCGGCGATCATTGCGTATGTTTCCACCTGGACGCCGCTCATGCCGGGCGACGTGATCGCGACCGGTACGCCCGAGGGTGTCGGCTTCGCGCGGAAGCCCCCGTTATGGATGAAGGCGGGTGATGTGATCGAGATTGATATCTCTGGTATCGGCGTGCTGCGCAATCCGATCATCGATGAGGTGCGCTAGGAAACTGCTCGGCAGACTGCGAAGATTCCTAAGTCACGGGGAGCTGATATGTTGGTTTTCAGAAGGTCCACTTTCGTCGCGGTGCTCGCTATCCTCGCAGGCTGGGTCGTCGCGTCGCTCGCCGCAGCGCCGGCCTTCGCACAGTCGTATCCGACGCGGCCGATCACGATCGTTGTGGTTCTCACGCCAGGTTCAGGACTCGATGTCGTCACCCGCACCTATGCGGAGCGACTCTCGAAGGTCTTCGATCGGCCGGTCGTCGTCGAGAACAAACCGGGCGGTGCGCAGATGGTTGCGATCAACCAGGTCATGGCCGCGCCCGCTGACGGTCATACCTTGGTGGTCGTGACCAGCGGCGCGATGTCGATCAATCCGGCGATGTTCAAGACGCTGTCGTACGATCCGGAAAAGGACTTCGTCCCGATCTCGCTTTACCTGAAATCGCCATTCGTGCTGGTGACGAATCGCGATCTGCCGGTGCGCACGGCCGCCGAGCTGATCGCCTACGCCAAGGAGCATCCGGGCAAGCTCTCCTACAGCTCACCGAGCGTCGGTGGGGCACCGCATCTGGCGATGGCGATGATGAATCAGCGCTTCGGTCTTACCATGACGCATATTCCGTACAAGAGCACCTCCCAAGCAATACTCGATATCGTCGCCGGAAATGTGCAGCTCGCTTTCGCCGAGGCGGGTGCATCGCAAGGGCTGATCAAGGACGGCAAGCTGCGTCCACTCGCCGTGTCATCGACAACGCCGTTCAGTACGTTTCCGGACGTCCCGACATTTGCCCAGGCCGCCGGGGTGCCCGATTTCGAAGCGGTGTCGTGGCATGTCCTGCTTGCCCGCGCCGGCACGCCGCGCGAGATCGTGGTCCGGTTGCACGAGGAGATGACCCGGATCATGAAAACGCCGGAGGTCCGTGACCGCGTCGCGAATCTTGGGCTGATCCCGATCGACCCGCCTTCGATCGAGGGCGCACAGGCGTACATGCGCGCCGAAACGGTGAAATGGGGCGATCTTGTTAGGAAGCTCGGTCTCGCTGGAACACAGTAGCCTGCGTGCGGGTAGTAGCGTAACGCGGAAAAGCCTGTCCTGAGCAAGTCGAAGGGCGCAGCGCATTCCGCCTTGCCTTACGCCTCCGTTCGCCCTGAGCTCGTCGAACGGGCGGGCGCGCATTCACAGAAGTCTCGCGATTCGCGCGTTCATCCTTCGACGAGCTCAGGACGAACGGGCCACTACCACTCTGAGTCTCGATATTCCTAAGCCAACACAGCCATCGCGGTGCGGAAAAGCAACGCGCCGTCCGCACTGCGCTGGCTGTTGAATTTGCCCGACTACTTCACTACCCCGACCAGATCGATCTCCACCAGCGTGTCTTTCACCAGCAGGCCGCTGGTTCCGACGGTCGTACGCGGCGGTGGCACCTTGAAGTACTCCTTCCACACCTCATCGAACCCGTTAAAGTTGTTCGGATCGGTGAGGAACACCTGTGACTTCACCACGTGATCGAGTGACGAACCCGCCGCCTCGAATGTCTTCTTCAGATTCTCGAGGATATAGCGGGTCTGCTTCTTGATGGCCGATCCGTAGTATGGGAAGTTCGGATCGATACGGGCTTCCGGCGGCACACCCGTCTTGTAATCGCTCGCGATCTGCCCGGCGGCGAAGACGATATCGCCGACTTTGAACGCTTCGGAGTAGTTCGCCATCGGCGTCGGTGCGGAGGACTTGATGATCTCGCGCTTCACACCCTTGGATGCGATGAGATCGATCTCCACCAGCGTGTCTTGCACCAGGAGGCCGGTGGTCCCGACCGTCGTGCGCGGTGGCGGCGTCTTGAAGAATTCGCGCCAGACTTCATCCATCTCGTTGAAGTCGTTGAGGTCGGTCAGGAACACCTGGGCCTTGACGACTTCATCCAACGAGCTGCCGGCGGCTTCGAACGTCTTCTTGCAGTTTTCCAAAATAAAACGGGTCTGCCGTTTGATGTCCGACCCGTAATACGGAAAGCCTGCCCCCTTGCGCGCTTCGGGCGCCACGCCGGCCTTGAAGTCGCTCGCAAGTTGCCCCGCGGCGTAGACGAGATAACCACAGACGAATGCTTCGGTGTAGACCGCCAAGGGCTGCGGCGCGCTCGACTTTATTGCCTGGCGATCGGCGCCGCGACCCGGCGTGTACGCCACCAAGTCGATTTCGATCAAAGCGTCGGGCAGCAACAGTGCCGTCGTGCCGATGGTCGTCCGCGGTGGCGGCGTCTTGAAGTATTCCTTCCAGACCTCATCGAACGCGTTGAAGTTCTTGAGATCGGTCAGGAACACCTGGGCTTTGATGACGTTGTCGATCGATGTTCCCGCAGCGGCGAACGTTTTCTTGAAATTCTCCAGGATGTAGCGCGTCTGCAGTTTGATGTCCGAACCGTAGTACGGAAACGACGCGCCGCGCTTGGCCGACGGTGCGATGCCATGTTTGAAATCGGTGGCGACTTGCCCGGCTGGGAAAACATAGGGACCCGCGCTCACGACCTCCGAATAATTGGCGAGCGGGCGCGCTGTGTCCGAATTGAAGTATTCAATTTTCATGATGGCTCCTTTATCGCCGCCCGTTGGTTTCCTTGCCGTCCTTGACGAGGACGATGTGGGTGACCAGCTCCGGATCACCCTTCTGGTCGAATTTGAAGCGCCCACGCGCGCCGTCGAAGTCGACTGTCTTCAATGCGTCGCGGATCTTGGTCTTGTCGGTCGAGCCGGCCTTCTCGATCGCCGCGATCGCCGCGGTAATCGCATCGAACGCCTGGGCATGGACGAAATCCGGATCCTTCTTCAAGGTCGTCTTGACCCGCTCGATGAAGGCTTCACCGGTCTTGTTGCCCGCCACGGTCGAGGGGCTGAAGTGGGTCGCATAGTAGATGCCGTTCACCGAGGGCGTACCGAGCTCCAGATACTTCGGATGCGCCGCGCCATCGGAGCCGAGGAACGGTGCGTTGATGCCTGCTTGCAGACGTTGCTTGGCGATCAGCGCGCCCTCGGCGTAGCGGGACCACTCGACCACAAAATCCGGATTCGCGTTCTTGATCCGCGCAAGTTGCGCCGTGAAGTCGAGATCGCCGCGGGTGTATTTCTCGTCGGCGACCGGCTCGATGCCATACTTTTGTGCGCGCGCCTTGAACCCCTCGATACCGCCGCGTCCGAAGTCATCATTCACATAAAGGAACGCGACTTTTTTCTTGCCGGCGAATTTTTCGTTGACGAAGTCTGCGAGATCACCGGCGAGCTTCGTGTCGGGTACCGCGGAGCGGAACACCCAGGGATTGCCTTGTGTGGTGATGCGCTGCGCGGTGCCGGAGATGACGATCTGCGCGGTCTGCGTCTGCTGCGCGACCTGCGACGCCGCGAGGCTCGCCGGGCTCGAGATGCTGCCAAGCATGATGACGACGTTATCGCTGCTCGCCAGGCGTTTGGCGACGCTTACCGCTTGCTCGGGTTTGCCGGCATCGTCGCCGACAACAACCTGAATCTTCTGCCCAAGCAGACCGCCCTTTGCATTCTTCTCGGCGACAACCATCTCGACGGCTTCGCGCAGGCTCTGCCCGTAACCGGCGGCATCGCCTGTCATCGGCCCGAATATGCCGATTTTCACTTGGGCGAATGCCGTGCCCGTCAACGCTGCGAACCCAAACACTGCGACTGTAGCGATCGATGACATCCTGACCATTGCCTAGCCCTCCTTCACGTTGATTCAACAACAAAACGAGGGGCCACACCCCCTCGTGCTCCCCAAAGTCAGGGCTGTTTCGGTCATTCTGAAACAGCGCCATAGGCTGTAGGAACTGCCACCGTTCTGTCGGCGGCCTGACCGCCGAGATAACTCGTAATCACTCGCGGATTGCGCTGCAGCGCCGCGCCGGTATCGGTCAATGTTACGCGTCCATTTTCGAGGACGTAGCCGCGATCGCACATGGCGAGCGCCAAGGTTGCGTTCTGCTCCACCAGCAACACGGTGACGCCGGTCTTGCGCAGCTCAAGCACCGCCTTCGCGACTTCTTCGACAACCATCGGCGCGAGTCCAAGCGACGGTTCGTCGAGCATCAGGATTTTGGGCTGCGACATCATCGCGCGCCCGAGCGCGAGCATCTGCTGTTCTCCGCCCGACAACGTCTCGCCAAATTGCCGACTGCGCTCGGCAAGGCGCGGGAACATCGCGTACACCCGTTCGAGAACGCGCTTGATCGCCTTGCCGTCACGCACCAGATGCGCGCCGACGGTGAGGTTGTCGTGGACCGAGAGCTGCGGAAAAACGCGACGCCCTTCGGGCACATGCGCAATCCCGCGCGCCACAATCTGGTCCGGGCCCAGCGATTCGATTCGTTCACCTTCGAGCAGGATCTCGCCACGGGCGGCACGCACCACGCCGGAAATCGCCTTAAGCGTAGTGGTCTTGCCGGCGCCATTGGTACCGATGAGGGTCACGATCTCGCCGCGATTGACGACCAAGCCTACATCGTGCAGCGCGGGCACGCCCCGGTAGGCGACTTGCAATCCTTTGATCTCAAGCATGGGCCACCTTGAGCGCCATGATTCGTTCGGCAACGCCGCCCCGCCCCAGGTACGCCTCGATGACCGCCGCATCTCCTTGCACTTCGGCAGGCGAGCCTTCGGCCAAATGTTTGCCGTAGTTGAGCACGGTGACCCGTGAACACACGTTCATGATCACTTCCATATGGTGCTCGACGATGACAACGGTGACGCCATCGGCGTTGATACGCCGGATAACGCCGATGAGTTCGGCGGCCTCGCTCGCATTGAGGCCGGCCGCCGGCTCATCGAGCAGCAACACCTTGGGTGAGGCAACGATAGCCCGCGCGATCTCAAGCACCTTGCGATGTCCATAGGCGAGCGACGATGCGATCGCGTTCGCCTGTGCGGCGAGGCCGACGCGCTCGAGGGCCTTCATCCCCGCACCGATCATCGAATGCTCTTCGCGCTGCTGCTTGCCGGTTCGCAGTAGCGCCGCAAAGATGCCCGCGCGTCCGTTGGCATGCAGACCGACGAGCACATTGCCAAGTACCGTCATATCACCGAACAGGCGCACGTTTTGAAAGGTGCGCCGCACGCCCATCGCGGCGAGCTTGTCGGCGCGCATTCCCGTGATGTCGTGGCCGGCGTAGAGCACCTTACCCGATGATGGTCGCAGGTGGCCGCTCACCATGTTGAGGAGCGTGGTCTTGCCGGCGCCATTGGGACCGATGATGCCGCGAATCTCGCCTGGCTCGATGGCAGTCGTCACCGCATCGATCGCGACCAGTCCGCCGAAGCGCCGTGTAAGCGTGGCGATGTCGAGAATGGGCGTCATATGCGTGCCGCTTCCGCCACCGGCGAGCGTATTCGTTTGCGCGCAAGGATCCGCCGCACCGCCATCGCGAACAGGCCCGCCATGCCCCGGGGTCCAAGGCCCATGAACACGATGAGGAGCGACCCGTAGATCACCATGCGCCACTGATCGATCGCACGCAGCGCTTCCGGGAGGATCACCACCACGAACGCACCGACCACCGCGCCCGCGAGGCTGCCGACGCCGCCGACCGCGGCCATGATCAGGATCTCGATCGACTTCCAAAATGTGAAGTCATTCGGATTCAAATACTGCGCATGATGCGCGAACAACGATCCGGCGAATCCGGTCACGACGGCCGCGACGACGAAGCACTGGCTCTTGACCAGGGTGATGTTGATACCGCTCGCGCGTGCCGCGTCTTCGTCCAACTGGATTGCCTGCAACGCGCGGCCGAAACGCGAATCGCCGAGGCGATGCAATGCCAGAAACACGACCACCAGAATTGCGAGGCAAAGGTAATACACCGCGACTTCACTGCCGAGTTTCCACGGCCCGATGCTCGGATGGGGAATCGCGAGCACGCCGAGTGTCCCGCCTGTCAACCACTCCTCGTTGACCATGATGAGATGCACGATGATCGTGAATCCGAGGGTCGCGACACCCAGATAGATGCCGCGGAGCCGCGTGATCGGCACGAGGACCAGACTCACAATCGCACTCACGACACCGGCGGCGAGGAACGCTGCAACGAATGGCCACCCATGTTCCTTGGTGAGCATCGCCGAAGTATAAGCACCGATGCCGAGAAACGCCGCCTGCCCGACCGACAGCAATCCGGCATAGCCCAGCAGCAGCTGCATGCCGAGTGCGGCGATGCCGAAGATCAGAGCGAGGCTCGCGACGTGGATGAAATAGTCCTGCTTGCTGATGAGCGGCAGGCCGGCGAGGATCGCGAACATCACGATGCGCCCGGTCCAGATGAGGGCGGGCGGAAATTTATCGTCCACGGCGCACCAACCCGGCAAGACCCTGCGGGAACACCAGCAGAATGACGATCAGGAGCACCATGCCGATGGCATCCTTGTAAGCGGTTGATATCCACACCGCGCCGAAAGTCTCCAGCAGGCCAAACAGCACGCCGCCCACCATCGCACCGCCAATGCTGCCCAATCCCCCCAATGTAGCGGCAACGAACGCCTTGATCCCGGGCAGGAACCCCATGCTGAACGAAGCGAAGAACATCGAACCCAGCAACACACCCGCCGCACCCGCAAGCACGCCGCCAATGAGGAAGGTGATCGCGGTGCTCTTGGTCAGGTTGATGCCCATGAGTTGCGCCGCCTCGGGGTCTTGAGCGGCCGCCTGCATGGCGATGCCGGTGCGCGTCCAGCGCAGGAACGCCTGGAGCCCGAGCATCACGACGACGCCCAGCACGATGATCCAGATGAGCTGCGGAGATAGCTTGGCCGCACCGAAGCTGTAGTGGTCGGTAGTGAAGAGCTTCGGATACGACTTCGGCTCCGAGCCCCAGGCGAGCTGCACGACGTTTTGCAGCAGGATCGATACGCCGATGGTGGCGATAATGATGTTCGCGAGCGGCGTGCCGCGCATGCGCAAGGTGCGATAGATGCCCAACTCGATCGCAACCGCGGCGATGCCCGCGATGACCATTCCCATCACCAAGACCGCAAAAAACGGCAGATGCAGGGCCAATAGTGCGGAGAGCCCAAGGACCGAACCCACCATCATCACTTCGCCTTGGGCGAAATGCACGATGCCGGTCGCCCGGATGATCATCGTCATGCCGAGCGCGATGAGGCTGTAGATACAACCGATCGCCAAGCCGCCGACCGCGAGCTCAACGAGTTGTCCAGCGCCCATCCGGCCGCTCCTTTCCTTTGATGTCTACAACCAAGTATGGACCGGGCCCATGCGGAATGACAAGGGGTGCCGCCGCCACACATGAACGGGGCGACTACACACCGACAAGATGCGCGAGCATGATTGTCGGCAGCGATATCGCTTGCGACGCGCGTGGGTATATAGTTGTGCGGGTAATGGCCTTTGGCGTGTTCACGCGGGGGCAGCGCCACCACCGTGGCAATAACATTGGAAGGAGACAAAATGAACCGCGACGATCGCGCACGGACGTTCAACGCTGTATTGCGAAATGTCATCCTGGCGGCTGGTATTTGCGTCACAGCCCCCGCGCTGGCGCAGGGCGCCGGCAATTTCAAGATCGGTGTCGCGACCGACATGTCGTCCGCCTACAGCGATCTTTCCGGGAAAGGTTCGGTGATCGCGGCGCAGCTCGCGGTCGAGGACTTCGGCGGGAGCGTGCTCGGCCGCAAGATCGAGATCCTTTCCGCTGATCACCAGATGAAACCGAGCGTCGGCTCCTCGCTCGTGACGGAGTGGTTCGACCGCAGCAATGTGTCGGCCGTCTTTGGCTTGGCCGGCTCGTCGGTCGCACTTGCGGTGCAGGCGATCGTGAAGGACCGCCCGACCCGCGCCGTCATACACACCACGCCGCTCACCTCCGAGTTGATCGGCAAGAGCTGTCTGCCCAATGCCGTGCACTGGGCGCCCGATTCCTATGCGCTCGCGGCGGCGGTCACGCGCTACATGACGAAGCAAGGTGGCAAGAGCTGGTTCATCATGGTGCAGGACACCGCAGCCGGCCCACCTGCGCGCGCGGCCGCGGCTGATGGGATTCTGAAGGGAGGCGGCAAGATCGCCGGGGATGTGCGCGTGCCGTTCAATGCGGGCGACGTTTCCTCGTTCGTGCTGCAGGCGCAATCTTCGCGCGCGAACTTCATCGCCGTGGGCTTCGGCGGTGCGGATCTCATCAACATCGTCAAGGCGGGCCGCCAGTTCGGCATCGAGAAGTCCGGTGCCGCGTTTGTTTCCCTCGCGCTCTTTGGTCCGGACATCGAAGGGATGGGCCTTGATCTCGCCAAGGGCATCGCCTTCGTCATGCCGTTCTATCCGGAGATGAATGCCGAAGCGCGCGCCTGGTCGAAGCGCTTCCAGGATCGTGCGGGGCGCCTGCCCGCCTGGTCGCAGGCCGCCGATTACGAGGGTGTGCTGCACTATCTTCGCGCGGTACAGAAAGCCGGCACCGATGATGCGCAGAAGGTCGTGCCGATCATGAAGACCGGTCCGATCAACATGTTCAGCATCGAAGCCGGCGCGATTCGCGAGGATCATCAGCTCGTACGTCCGATGTACCTCACGAAGGTAAAGGCGCCTGATCAATCGAAATTTCCGGGCGATTTCTACGAGATTATCGGCAAGGTCCCGGCAAGCGAAGTGTTCTCGCCGCTCGCCGACAGTCTCTGCGGCATGGTCAAGAAGTAGCGGCACGAGGAAACTGCGCGGTCTGCCGTGCAGATTCCTTAACATGACGACCTTCGTCCTCGAAGCCGTGGGGCTCTCGCGCGAGTTCGGCGGGTTCTATGCGGTCAATGACGTGTCGCTTGGGATCGAGCGCGGCCGCATTCACGCCCTCATCGGCCCGAACGGCGCGGGCAAAACCACCGTATTCAATCTGCTCACCAAGTTTCTCGCACCGACGGCGGGGCGCATCCTCTACAAAGGGCGCGATATCACCGGCCTTCGTCCGGCGGCGGTCGCGTGCCTCGGTCTGGTGCGCTCATTCCAGATCTCGGCGGTGTTTCCGCATCTCACCGTACGGGACAACGTTCGCCTCGGCCTGCAACGCGCGCTCGGGACGTCCTTCCATTTTTGGCGCCGCGGTCGCAGCCTCGATCGGCTCAACGATCGCGCGGTGTCGCTGATTGCTGCGGTGGGGCTCGATGCATTTCTCGACGAGACCGCCGCGCAACTACCGTACGGACATCGCCGCGCGCTCGAGCTGGCGACGACGCTCGCACTCGACCCCGAGGTGCTGCTGCTCGATGAGCCGACATCCGGTCTGGGGCGCGAAGACATCGGGCGGATCACCGAGCTCATTCGCGGGCTCGCGGGCGAGCGCACGATCCTCATGGTGGAACACAACCTCTCGGTGGTCGCGGCGCTCTCGCATCGGATCACCGTCATGGCGCGCGGTCGCGTGCTTACCGAGGGGACGTACGCCGAGGTTTCCGCAAATGCAGAGGTCCGCTCGGCGTATATGGGGACGTCGCATGCATAAAGTGGCGGCATCAGGCCGACCTCTGCTGGAGGTGGCGGACCTGTGTGCCTGGTATGGCGACTCACAGGCGTTGCATGGCGTCAGCTTCAACATTCACGCGGGCGAGGTGGTCACCTTGCTCGGACGCAACGGTGCCGGCAAGTCAACCACCTTGAAATCGGTGATGAGCATCGTCGCGCGCCGTACCGGCAGCATTCGCCACGCCGGCACCGAGTGTCTCGCGCTCACTTCCGATGCAATCGCGCGGCGCGGCATCGCGTACTGCCCGGAAGAGCGGGGCATCTATTCGAGCCTCACCGTGGAAGAAAACCTCATGCTGCCGCCGGTGATCGCGCCGGGCGGCATGTCGGTCGACGAAATCTACACGCTGTTCCCGAATCTGCGCGAGCGGCGGGCCGGGCAGGGCACGAAACTTTCCGGCGGCGAGCAGCAAATGCTTGCGATCGGGCGGATCCTGCGCACCGGTGCGAAGCTGCTGCTGCTGGATGAGCCGACCGAAGGGCTCGCACCGGTCCTGGTGGAGCAAATCGGCGCGGTGGTTGCCACCCTGAAGCAGCGCGGCTTCACCATTCTGCTCGTCGAGCAGAATGCACACTTCGCGGCGGCGATGGCGGACCGTCACTATGTCGTGGAGGATGGCCGCGTGGTCGATATGATTCCACGCGCCGATCTTGCTGCAAGCAGCGCACGCCTCGCGGCGTATCTCGGCGTGTAGGGGGCACATGCATGGGTGAGCTGCTAACGAGTTGGCTGGATCTGCTGCCGCCGGCGCCCGCGCTCTTTGGCCAACTCCTCGTGGGCCTCATCAACGGCAGCTTCTATGCGGTGCTGAGCCTTGGGCTCGCGGTCATTTTCGGCCTGCTCAACATCGTCAACTTCACCCACGGTGCCCAGTACATGTTGGGCGGCCTCGCGGCCTACGCGCTCTTCACGTACGCCGGCATCGGCTACTGGCCGGCGCTGTTGATCGCACCGCTCCTGGTGGGGGCCACCGGCATCGTGCTCGAACGCTTGTTCCTGCGACACCTGTACAAGCTCGACCATCTCTACGGCATGCTGCTCACATTCGGTGTGACCCTGGTGATCGAGGGACTGGTGCGCTACCAGTACGGATCGACCGGCAGCCCCTATCCCGTCCCAGCATCGCTCAACGGTGCGTGGGATCTGGGATTCATGTTCATGCCGATCTATCGAGGTTGGGTGGTCGTCGCGGCGCTCGCGGTGTGTCTTGGCACGTGGTTTGTGATCGAAAAGACGAAGCTTGGCGCTTATCTTCGTGCCGCGACCGAGAACCCGAAGCTCACACGCGCTTTCGGCATCAATGTGCCGCGCATGGTCACGCTCACCTACGGCTTTGGCGTTGCGCTCGCGGCACTCGCCGGGGTGATGGCGGCGCCGATCTACCAGATCAACGCGAACATGGGCTCGGAGATCATCATCGTCGTCTTCGCGGTCGTGGTCATCGGCGGGATGGGCTCGATCAAAGGGGCCATCATCAGCGGGTTCGTGCTGGGCCTGGCCGAAGGGATGACCAAGGTGTTCTACCCCGAGGCCTCGACGACCGTGGTCTTCATCATCATGGCTATCGTGTTGCTGGTGCGGCCCGCCGGCCTGTTCGGTACGGTGACGGTTGCACCGGCACCCGAGGTTGAAGCACACGCGACCGGGCGTGCCCTGGTGTCCCCGGCCGCGATGCGAGTGCTCGTGATCGGCGGGCTGCTCTGCGGCGTCATCCTGCCGCTCCTCGTGTATCCGGTCTTCCTCATGAAGGTACTCTGCTTTGCGATCTTCGCATGCGCATTCAATCTCCTGATGGGGTTCGGTGGGCTTCTCTCGTTCGGCCATGCCGCGTTCTACGGTGGCGCGTCCTATTTCGCCGCCTACGCGATGAAAGCATGGGGGTTCGATCCGCTTGCCGCGGTGCTCGGCGGCGGTCTGCTTGCCGGCGGGCTTGGGCTCGCATTCGGGCATCTCGCGATCCGCCGTCAAGGGATCTACTTCGCGATGATCACCCTTGCGCTCGCACAGATGGTCTACTTCTTCGCGGTGCAGGCCGAATTCACCGGAAACGATGAAGGCATTCAGGCCGTTCCACGGGGCATCCTGCTCGGGCTGGTGGATCTTTCCAATCCGCTTGCGATGTACTACTTCGTCTTCGCGTGTTTCGTCGCGAGCTTCGCTGCGATTGCGCGCATCGTCGATTCGCCATTCGGTCAGGTGCTGAAAGGCATTCGCGACAACGAGGCGCGCGCCATTTCGCTAGGCTACGAAGCGGCGCGCTACAAGCTCATGGCGTTCGTGCTCTCGGCGGCTTTCTCCGGCATCGCGGGGGCGCTCGATGCGCTGGTCTTTCAACTCGCCTCGCTCACGAACGTGCATTGGACGATGTCGGGGCATGCGCTTCTCATGACGATTTTGGGTGGGGTCGGCACCCTGACCGGACCGGTCGTCGGCGCAATTATCGTTGCGGGGATGGAAAACTATCTCGCCCAGCTCGGTTCATGGGTGGCGGTGATCCATGGTTGCGTCTTCATCGTTTGCGTCATGATGTTCCGCGCCGGCATCGTGGGTGAAATCAGTGCTTGGCTTGCGCGCAAGCGCGCCGGGCGGGGTAATCTCTACCTGCAGGGCACGGCCGTCCCCGTCGCCGCGTCGGGCCCAGCCATACAGGAGAGGTCACTATGAACACAAGGGGTGCATCACCCACGGCGCGAGGTGTCCACCACCTTGCCCTCTGTACCGACGACATGAAGATGACGGTCGACTTCTATGTCGACGTCCTCGGCTTTCCGCTGGTCCACGCGATGAAGGTGCCCGCTGGCCTTGGCACCGGGCCGGCCAACCGTGGCAATCCGCCCTACGAGTCGATCCGGCATTACTTCTTCGACATGGGCAATGACAGCCTGCTCGCGTTTTTCGAGATCCCGAAAGGCAAGGAGCCCGCGCATAACAGAAACGCGATCGGTGCCATGCAGCATTGCGCGTTCGTGGTGACAGCGGAGCGCTTCCGCGACATCGAGGCGCGACTGAAGGCTGCGAACGTTTCCTACCGCGGCCCGATTCCGCAGTTACCGCGCCTTGATGGCATCTATTTCATGGATCCGAACGGAATCCGCCTCGAGTTTGCGTGCCAGCCCGAAGATGGCGACAATCCGTCCGTCATCGATTGCGTGCTGCAGACGAAGGCCGAGGCGGGCGCTGAATTGGCAACCCTGCCCGGTGCAACCGCTGAATGGCTCGCCAAGCGGGTCGAGTTCCTTCCTACCAAAGCAGGTGCTGTCTGATACGTTCCACAACGCCACACATGGAGATTCGAAATGAGCGCTAACCCGGCAACACTCCCAACCAAGACCAAGATGAAGGTGACCTATGCACCGAAGGACAAAGCGAATTACGTCCCCGGTCGCCGCGCATTCTTCAAATACCGCGACCTCGGCATCACCGATGCGACCAAAGGCCGGATGCGCGCCCAGATTACGTCCGCTGAAAAAGGGATGTCGGAGCCGACCGGCTGGCACTATCACCAGTGCGAAACGCAACTTGTCTATGTGCTGAAGGGCTGGGTCGATCTCGAGTTCGAAGACGAGGGCAAGATCCGCATCTCGGCCGGCGACTCGCTCATGATTCCGGGCGGCGCCAAGCATAACGAGACAGCGACCTCGGATGAGCTCGAGCTCCTCGAAGTGTCGCTGCCGGCGGATATGGGTACGGTCAGCTGCGATGCACCGAAGTAGGAAAGATCGGTGATCCGCGTCATCAAAGCGCGCGTGCAAAGAAAGATGCGCCTATGAAGTGGGTCACCAAGGATTTCGTCCATCTCGACCGCGTTGCGTGTCCGTGGCTGATCAAGCGGTTCATCGATCAGGATGCAACGTTTGTATTCGTGCCGTGGGGCGAGGAGCATATACGCCCCGCGGACGCGATTCCGTTTGCGATTGCAGGCACCGAGCTCGGGCCGCATGATGCAGACGGCACGACATTCGACAAGTTCCTGCGAAAGTATCGCCTCGACGATCCCGCCCTGGCCACGATCGCGGACATCATCCGCGCCGGCGTGGATTTCGTGCTGCACAAGAATCGTCCCGCCGCAGACGACGAGCATGGTCAGATGGCCTACGGGCTGCTGGCGATTTCCGAAGGCATGATGCTGTTGAAAGAGCCCGATACCGCGATCATCGAGGCGAGCCTAGTTGTCTACGACGCGCTCTACGCGAACTTCAAGGCGCATCACCTCGTTGCTGCGCGAGGATTGAAGTTGCCGCCGATGGAAGGCAAGGGACCTTCGCGGCCGACTGCGTTCCTGCGGGAGTTGTTGAAGGGGGCGGCCCGCTGACGGTTGGCCGGATCGCGGCGCCCCGCCGCATCTACTCCGGCTCGACGCCTGCCGCCTTCAATACCCTACCGAATTCCGGCGTGTCGGCGTTGATGCGCTCGATCACACCTTCCGGCGTGGTATGCGCGGTGAACACGCCAAGCGATGCGTAGCGCTCTTGCACGTCGGGCAGCTTCATGATCTTCGCGACCTCCGCATTCAGCCGATCGATGATTGGCCGCGGCGTGCCCTTCGGCGTCATCATCGACCACCAGGTCTGCCCCACTTTCACCGGGACGTTCGCTTCGGCCAAGGTCGGCAGATCCGGAAAGATCGCCGAGCGATTTTCGCTGGTTACCGCCAGCGCGCGAATCTTGCCCGCCCGTATCTGCGGCACGGCGGGCACCATGTCCGCGAAGCAGAGTTGCACCTGACCCGCGACGAGATCGGCGACCGCGAGCGCCGTTCCCTTGTAGGGCACGTGCGTCATGCTGACGCCCATGAGTGATTTGAAGCTCTCGCCGATCACGTGCGCAGGCGTGCCGTTGCCGCCCGAGGAGAAGTTGAGCTTGCCCGCATTCGCTTTGAGATGGGCGATGAGCTCCGCCACGTTGTCTACCGGCACGCTTGGGTGAACGACAAGAATCGAGCCTGCCGTCGCAACCAGGGTGACCGGCGCGAAGTCGGTAATCGGATCGAACGGCATGCGCTTGTACAAATTCGGATTGGTGGCGAAGGTCGCGCTGTTTCCTAAGAGCAGCGTGTAGCCGTCGGCCGGTTGCTTGGCGGCGTATTCGGTGCCGATGTTGCCTGCGGCGCCGCCCCGGTTCTCGACGGTAACCGGTTGGCCGAGGCTTTCGGCGAGCTTCTGGCTGATGAGGCGCGTGATGACGTCGCTCGCCCCGCCCGGCGGGAACGGCGCGATGAACTTGATAGGTTTGTTGGGATACGCCCCTTGCGCAAGCGCGCTCGTTGCACCGATTACACCGACAATTCCAACGACGAGCGTGCCAAGTAGTCGAAGCCATGCGATCACGAGTGTCCCCTTGGAAGTCTACGTTCTCGGCGAAGAATAACCGAGTCGCGGACCGTCGAGGCGACGCGATGCTTGCCCAACGTTGCCTTGTTCGGCTACGCGGCCCCTACAGGCCGTCGATTAAGTAGAATCCAGCAAACGCGCCGTCAGGCGGCCGAGGAACACTTGGCGCTCGACTGAAGCGGCTCGTCGTATCGCTCTTTCGGGCGGCCGAAAGTTGAATCCTAGAAGGAGACGAGATTGATCTCAGTATTCAGGCTATGGGCGCTGTTCACCTCCGCCATGCTGTTCGCACCCACGGTGCTCGCCCAGCCGGTCGTACTAAAGTTCGCGAGCTTCGAGTCGGCGCAGGCACCGTTCACCGCAAAGGTATTCACGACCTGGGCGGAAGACGTCACGAAGGCATCGAACGGTACGCTGAAAGTGGAGATGTTCGTGGGCGGCACGCTCGGGCGCAATCCGCTGCAGCAGTTGAAACTGGTGCAGGACGGCATCGCCGACCTCACATGGACGGTTCCCGGCTACACACCGGGCCGCTTCGACGACACGGAGATCGTGGAGCTGCCGGCGATCGTCAACAACGCGTATGAGGGCTCAATGGTGCTGACCCGGCTCGCCGCGCGCGACGAGTTGGTCGGGTTTGCGGATCTGAAGCTGGTGTTCCTGGGTAACGTGCCGCCGGTCAGCATCCATGGCAAGTTTCCGATTCGAACACTCGCCGATCTCAAGGGCAAGCGCATGCGGGTCGGTAGCTCGGTGGGCGCGAAAATGGCCGAATCGCTCGGGGCAG
>JANMUI010000886.1:0-2620 GCA_031391405.1 Betaproteobacteria bacterium | reverse complement strand
CGATCGTTGCCGCATCGTCCTCGACATCGGTCAAGCCGTTCGCCGCGCTGTAGGACCGCGCTTCGCACTCGGCCTCAGGTTGTCGATCGATGAGCGGCTCGCCAATGGCGCCGGCATTACGGAAGACAATTTTCTCGTGCAACTCGAACATCTGGCCGCGGCCGGCATGTTCGATTTCTACGATCTGTCGGCCGGCGGGTATTTCGCCAAACACGTATCGGTCACTCCGATGACGAGCGATCTGCCGGATGCGTTTCTCGCGCCGGCGGCAGCGCGTGCGAAGCGGGTAGTAGGCAATCGCGGTCGCATCTTCGTGGTCGGACGCATTTTCGACGTCGCCACCGCGAGTCGGATCATCGAATCGGGCGCCACCGACATGGTGGCGATGACGCGCGCGCAAATGGCCGATCCGCATCTTGTGAGGAAGGCCCGGGCGGGTCGCGAACATGACATCGTTCGATGCGTCGGGGCCGGTGTCTGTACACGGCGTCTCGGGGAGAACAATCACGTTGCCTGCGCCGTGAACCCGGCGCTCGGTCGCGAGGCGACATTCGGCAACGGGACGCTTGTGCGCGCCGCACATCCCAAGCGCGTGGTCGTGGTGGGAGGCGGTCCCGCCGGCATGCGCTTCGCCGGAACCGCTGCGGCGCGCGGCCACGCAGTGACGTTGATCGAATCCGCCATTCAACCGGGCGGGCGCCTGCGTATGCTCGCCGCATTGCCGGGGCGTGAGCGGTGGGCGCAGGCGATTCAGGATCTTCGCAGGATGCTCGACGTGAATCGGGTCGTGCTCGAAGCAGGCCAACCTGCCGACGCCGCCGCGATCGCTCGATGCAGGCCGGATATGCTGGTATTTGCGATCGGCGCACGCTTCGAGATCACGGGGTACAGCGCATATCGCCCCGAGCGGACCAGCATTCCGGGAGCGCCGGCGCCGCATGTGATCGGCATCGATACCGCGATCGCTCGAATCGGGCGCGATCCGACTGCGCTTGGCCACCGCGTCGTGATCGTCGACGATGGTCACGAAGAACTTACCGCCGGCATTGCCGAGCGGGTGGCCAACGCCGGTTCGTCCGTCGTGCTGGTGACGCCGCGTGCCTATTGGGGCGACGCGCTCTATCGCACCTACGACATTGCACATGTCCTCCCGCGCCTGCGCAGCGCGCGGGTCGAGATCGTTGCCCAGCATTTCGTGGAACGGATCGAGGGCGATATGATCGAGCTGTACGATTTGTGGCAACCGGCACTGCGGCGACGCATCGCGGTCGATACCGTTATCCTCGGCCTGGGCCGCGAGCCGGTGCCGATTCCGGACGTTGCACCGGAGGTGCCGGCACATCGCATCGGCGACTGTGTCGCGCCGCGATCGGTCGAGGCCGTCATTTTCGAAGGGGAACAGCGGGCGCGCGAAATTTGAATCGACGACCGCGCGGGGCGAACCGACACGGCCAACTCGCCGTGGACAATTTGTTGTCGACACACCACACTAGCACGAGGAATCTGCGCGGGCTGCCAAGCAGATTCCTACCACACCAGGAGGAGCAGTTCATGCGAAACATGTCTAACCGCAAGAGATGGCGCATCGCGTTGCTGGCCGGCTGCATCGCGGCTTCAATGCCCGCCGCCGTGCTGTCGCAGGAAGTGAAGATGAATCTGGCCGATGCCTACGCACCGACCGAATTCATGAACGTGAACATGCAGAAATGGGCCGATGAGATCCGCGCCGCGACCAACGGATCGGTGCAGATCACGATGCACTTCAGCGGTTCGCTGTACAAGAATCCGGATATCAAACGGGCCGTGCAAACCGGGCAGGTCGAGCTCGGTACGCAGCTTATGCAAAACCTTGGCCCCGAAAAGCGTGTCTTCGAGGTGGATGGACTGCCTTTCCTGGTGCGAAGCTACGACGAAGGCATCAAGTTGTGGGACGCTTCGCGCGCCCATATCGATGCATACATGCAAAAGCAGGGACTGTGCTTGTTGTATGCCGTGCCGTGGCCGTCCCAGGGTTTCTTCTTCAAGAAGGAAGTCAATTCGCTTGCCGATATCGCGGGCCTGCGCCAGCGCGCCTACAACGAGATGACTTCGCGTCTGGCGAGATTGATGAATACCGTGCCCACCACGGTGCAGATCACCGAGTTGCCGCAAGCCATGACGACCGGAACCGTGCAACTGTTCAACACCTCACCCACCACCGGTGTCGTGTTCAAGGTATGGGAATACACCTCCCATTTCTACGATACCGATGCCTGGTTGCCCAAGCAGATGGTCTTCATCAATGAAACGGCGTTCAAGAAATTGTCGGCCGGGGCGCAGAAGGCGATGCTCGATGCCTCGACGATCGCGGAGAAGCGCGGCTGGGATTTGAGTCGTGAGAATGTGGATATCGCGCGGAAGAAACTGGCCGAGATGGGCATCAAGATCGTAAAGCCATCGGCTGCCTTTCAGGCGGAGTTGAACCAGATCGGCGAGACGATGCGCACCGAGTGGCTGCAAAAAGCCGACGATGAGTCGAAGGCTGCGATCAGCCAGTTCCTGAAGGCGGTCGGCCGGTAACGCGGTGATGACGACACAACGGCAGGCCGAGCAGCAGTTCTTCCCCGACCCGTCCATCGAT
>JANMUI010000880.1:0-8355 GCA_031391405.1 Betaproteobacteria bacterium | reverse complement strand
GCCGCGACCCCATTACGGTCGGCAACATTCTGGTCGTCCTCAACATCGGCATGGTGCTTGGATTCTTCAGTTGCGGCTGGATCTCTGACCAGCTCTCCGCACGCGGCATTCACCCGTTCGCGACAGTGAAAGGCATGGTCGTCATCGCACTCCTCGCGCAAGGGTGGATCCTGCTCGCGCCGGATTTCATGCCGCATCTCGCGTGGGCACTCTATTCATTCAGCGCCAATTCGCTAATTCTTACGTTCCCCGTCGTAGGGCGGGAGTTCAGCGGCACATTGACCGGCCGGGTCAACACCTGTCTCAATCTCTTCTGCTTTGTCGTGGCGTTCGTCGTGCAGTGGGCGATCGGTGCGACACTAAACCTCTTCCCGGTCGCGGACGGTCGATACGATCAACGCGGGTACTACTGGGCATGGGTCGCGCTCCTTGGCGTGCAGGCAGTGGTCCTTATGTACACGCACTGGACAACGCGGCATTACGCGGTCGGCCGCATCGGGCTCAGGTAGTTTCCCCGCGGAGGACGCAGGGGGACACAGAGGAAAGGTTCAGCGGTTTCTTGTGCGAAACTGGTGGGGCATGCACTTGCCCATTGCGATTGCCGTTTGATTAGGACAGGCAAATCATTGTTCCTCTGCGTCCCCTGTGTCCTCTGTGGTTCATCTTTCGTACTAGTTCGTCGGAAAGTCCTTACCCGTCACCTCGCGGCGCAACTCACGCAGTTTCGCCTTGACCTTGCCGGCGTTCTCGGGGCCCATACGAATGAGGATCTTCTGGCCGGCCGAACGCGCTTCGAGCGCCGGATCCTCGAACTGATACATGACCTTCGGTTGCACAAGCTTGATCGGTCCGGTGACCGCCGGCGCGGCGAGAAGGTTGTCGATCGATTCGACCAGGCGGTCGTTGAAATAACCTGACGGGTAGCCAAGCTCGCGATAGGCCTCTTGGAAAACGGCATAGTAGCGAACATACAGTGCCACGAGCTTCTTCGTGTCGATCGCTTCGGTGAGCTTCACCACCGGCCCGTAGCGACGATAGTTGTCTTGATCGAGGATGAGCGTCTCGTCTTTTCCGCTGGTCTGAAACGCACCCGGTGTGCGGACCATCGGGCGCGTGCGCTCCGCTGCGGTCTTACGCGGCAAGCCATCGACCGTCGCCACGATGCGCCTGACGATCTCGTCGGGACGAAAGAATGTATCGATCGATTTCCGATCGAAGAGACCCGACAGCGCCTCGCGCATCGCCGGATCACTCTCTCTCAGCCGCAGCGACGTGATGGGACGCTGCGCCGCCGACTCCTGCGACTTGATATCCTCGATCGGAAAGCGGATGGCGGGCTCGGACTTTTCCGGTTCGATGGCCGGCTTTTCCTCCGGCGCGGACGCTTGCGCTTGTTGCGGCGGCTCGGGCGCAAGCGCCTTTTGCTGCCTCCAGTAATAATTGGCCGCGATCGCGCCGAAAATGGCAATCAGGAGAACAGACCAGATAATGGTTTTCTTCATAACGTGGCCTCCACAGCGGTTCGCGACAATTTGTAGAGAGTCAGAATATCCGATTCGAGCAGGCACGACCAACCGAGAGGGCGCGTGATGATGCCGGTGCAGCGCGAACTGACGCAGTTGTCCGCACGAGAGATTGCGGCCGGAATCCGATCGAAAAAATTCTCGGCGCGCGAAGTCACAGCCGCCACGCTCGAGCGCATCGAGCGCATCAATCCGCAATTGAACGCCCTGGTGGATTGCGACCAGGATGGCGCACGCATCGCCGCCGATGCGGTTGATCGCCGCATCGCCGCCGGTGATTCATTGCCGTTCGCCGGCGTGCCGATCACCATCAAGGACAACATTTGGGTGGGCGGGCGGCGCGTTGCGCAAGGCTCGAGGTTGTTCGAGGACTTCATCGCGCCGCGCGATGCATGGTGTGTCGCCCGGTTGAAGATGCTTGGCGCCATCGTGGTCGGCATCACCAATTGTTCGGAGTTCGCCTGCAAACTCGTCACGAACAACCTGTTGCATGGCGCCACGCGTAACCCGTGGAATCCGAATGTCGCGACCGGCGGTTCATCGGGCGGTGCGGCCAGCGCGGTCTCGGCACGCCTTGGCGCGCTTGCGCTCGGTACCGATGCGGGCGGATCGGTACGCCGTCCGGCTGCCCATTGTGGTGTAGTAGGCATGAAGCCCAGCACCGGACTCGTGCCGCAGTTGCACGGCTTCGAGGATCCGAATTTCGGCGTCTCCGTCATTGGTCAATTCGCGCGTGAAGTGGAAGACGTCGCCCTCATGCTGGAGGCGCTTGTTGCGTTCGAGCCCACTGATCCATGGTCGGTCCCGCTTGGCGGCCAGATACACATGCTGCGTACCGTGCGCCGTGCGCCCCCGTTGTCGCTTCGCATCGCATGGAGCCGGCGCCTCGGACGCAATCTTCTGGTCGACGCCGACGTGATGAACGCGCTTGTCGCAATGATCGACAAGCTGCGCGCCGAGGGTTATACGATCGAGGAAGACGATCCCGTCTGGCCCGACCAGATGGATCTCGCGCCTAACCTGCCGCTGCAACAGGGCGGCCTGGCGATGCTGTTCGGCAATGATGCGGGAACGCGCCCGGCGCTTATCGATCCTGATCTGCTTGCGCAAATCAAGCTCGGGCAACAACGCAGCGGCGTGGAGATCATCAATGCGCTCGCGCTGCGCGAGCGGATCCAGATCCGCGTCGCCGAATTTTTTCAACGCTACGACTTGTTGCTGTGCCCGACGGCACCGGTTACCGCATGGTCGAACGATGATCCGTACCCGCGGGAAATCGAAGGCCAGCCGGCCGAGCCGCGCAGCCATGCCGCTTTCACGCCGTTGTTCAATAGCGCGGGGGTGCCGGCCTGCTCGGTGCCGGTCGCGCTGGTACGCGGGCTGCCGATCGGATTGCAGGTGGTCGGACCACGCCATGAGGATGCGCGTGTGCTCCAATTTTCGAGATTGGTCGAGGACCTCGTGGATACGCGGTTCGATCCGCCGATTTGAACAGGAGCACGCGATGCGAATTTTCAGGATTCTGTTGCACTGGGTGGCCGCCGGTCTTTGCGCAACCTTGCCGCATGCCGCGATCGGCCAAGTTTTTCCAAACAAGACGATCAAGATCGTCGTGCCGTATCCGCCGGGCGCTTCAACCGATGCGGTGGCCCGTACCATCGCGCAGAAACTGTCGGAGGTGTTCGGGCAACCTGCGATCGTGGAGAATCGTCCGGGCGCGAGCGGCAATATCGGCTCCGATTATGTCGCGAAGTCGGCGCCTGACGGTTATACCTTGGTCATGGGCACGGATGCGACCCACGCAACGAACATCCATGTATCGAAGAACCCGCCGTTCGATCCGGTGCGGGATTTCACACCCATCTCCATCGCGGTGGGCAATGTCATCGCGCTGGCAGTACACCCCGCATTTCCGGCGAACACCATCGCGGAGCTCGTCGAACATGCGAAACGCAATCCAGGCAAATTGGCTTACGGCAGCTCCGGCAGCGGGTCGCCCCATCATCTCGCGGGTGAATTGCTTCGCCAACTGTCGGGAATCGACATCGTGCATGTACCCTACAAAGGAGGCGGTGTCGCCGTGACCGATCTCATGGGCGGACAGATCCCGATGATGTTTGCGAGCCTCGCCGCCGTGGTGCAGCAGGCGAAGGCCGGGAAGTTACGGCTTATCGGCGTGGTGGAATCCTCGCGATACGGAGGCCTTCCGGACGTGCCTACGATCGGGGAGACGGTGCGTGGATTCGAGCTGGCTTCATGGCTCGGATTTTTTGGTCCCGCCGGTGTTCCAGCGCCCATCGTGATGCGCCTCAACGGCGAAATAGTCAAGGCGCTGCATGCACCCGACGTGCGCGCAAAGCTCGAACCGCTCGGCATGTCGATCATGGGGCTTACACCGGAGGCGTCGCTTGCGATGGTGAAAGCGGAAATCGAAAAACGTGGCCGGCTGATCAAGGCGGCGGGGATTCAGGCGGAATAGAAATCCGGATGGTTGAGCGCCCGGATTCCTTATGCATCGCGTCGCCATCGAGGGGCTAAGCGGCCCGTCTTGGCGTCCGTTTGCTGAATCGCCTCCGCGCGCGTATCGCCAGAGGGCAAGCGGCCATCGGTCTTCAGCGTAAGGGAGATCGCCACGGGCATCCCGTGCGAGTTCGCGGCAACGGTGATGCCGATCGCTCGTTCAAGCGCCGATTTCAGCTGGCGACCGGCATGTCGCCGCTCGAATACGTGCATACGCTACGGCGCGAAGAAGCCAAGCAAATGCTCGAGTCCGGCGACGAGTTGATCGACGCTATCGCCAACGAGGTTGGCTACGAAGTTGCCGGATTCTCTAGCCGGTTGTTACGGCGTGTTGTGAATCTCACGCCGGCGCAGTATCGGAGGCGTTTCGGGTCGATGCGAAGGGCTCTGGGTGCCGGCACATAGGTGGCTGGTCCGGACGAATCAAACAAGACGCCGCCGAGTAGCGAAGCGACGCGGGTATCGGTCAGGCCCGCTGGCCTGCGCTTCGGTCGAACGCGTGGTTAGGCGGCGGTGAGCTTAACTTTCTCGACGTCGGCCAGATTGACCCGCTGCCGCGCATGCCACAGATCATAGTTGTACTGCATCGAGAGCCAACTCTCGGGCGTACGCCCGAGAGCTTTGGAGAGCCGAAGCGCCATCTCCGGAGAAACTGCACTCGCACCTTTCAGCACGCGGCTCAGTGTCGATGCAGCCACCCCGAGCTTTAGCGCGAGCTCTCGGCCGCTCAGATCGTTGGGCTCAAGGTACACCCGAGTGATGAACTCTCCGGGGTGGGGGGGGTTGTGCATAGCCATTAGTGGTAATCCTCGTAGTCCAGAGGGTAAACATCTCCGTCCCGGAATTCAAAAGTCAGTCGCCAACTCCCATTAACCCAGATGGACCAGCGGCCCTTTTCTCGCCCCTTCAATGGATGAAGGCGGAATCCCGGGATGCCCATGTCCTCGATCTTTTGGCCCGAATCCAAGGCCGCGAGTTGCATTCGCAACCGAGAGGCGTGATGCGGCTGGATTCCGGCCGCGCTTCCTGACTCAAAAAACTTCTGCAGCCCCCTGTGCCGGAATGTCTTGACCATGCTCCATCGTACGCTGTTGCGCACCGCGCAACAACCGGTGTCGGCCTGCGGCGGCATAACGACGGACATAACCGGCCGCCGGCCACGCGTAGCGTGGGCGGGTACCCCGGAGGCAAACGCCTTCGGGGCGTTCCGTGTTAATGGCCTGGTTCGGCGTCAACGGATAGGACTGTGCACCGGATTCTTCTGTCTTACTACTGCACTTTGATGCCGAGCATTCGAATCATTTCCCCCCAGCGCACGTATTGCGCGCGCAGATATTTCGTCTGCTCATCTGGAGTACTGCCGACGATCGGTAGGCCAGCGATGTCGAAGGCTCGTTCAACCGTGGGGGATTTCACGGCTTTGACCAGTTCGGCGTGGAGACGATTCACGACTTCGGTGGGTAGATTAGCTGGACCAAATAGATGGAGGCTACCTCGAGTATCAACTGAAGTAGCGCCTAGCTCAGCGAAGGTTGGAACGTCGGATAGCCTTGCGAATCGTGAATCGTCGGCAATTGCGAACGCGTGAGCCTTACCTGCTTTCCGCAGTGCCTCAGCCTCCCCAGCTAAAAGGAATGCCAGCTGGGACTCCCCTGTGAGAATGGCCTGAACAGTCTGTGCACCGCCCTTGTAGGGCACGATTGGTACATCAATACTCGCCCAGCGCTTTACCTGTTCGAATGCGATATCGAAGCCAGATCCAATAGCTTGGGTGGCGAAATTTAATTTTCCCGGATGGGCCCGAGCGAATGCGACCAACTCGCTAATGGTTGCAAACGGCGCGCCCGACGTACCAACGAGAACCAGCGGAACGCGCGCAACGTACATTATCGGACTTAGATCTGTAAAAGGGTCGAACGGAGGTTTTGCTAAGGAGTGCGGAAGCGCAGTTACGATGGATGACGCGCCATAGAGTAATGTGTGCCCATCTGGGGCGGCCCTCACCACCTCCATGGTCCCCAGAAGAAACGATGCGCCCGGCTTGTTTTCTACAACGACAGGCACCTCAAGAAACGCAGCGAGTTGCTGGGCAATCGCGCGAATCGTGAGGTCTGCAGGCGTGCCTGTGGGTGCAGGGGTAACGATCCTCACTGGCTTCTGGGGTACGGGAAATCGCTGAGCCGCTCCATCAAGAGAAATGATGGCAAGCAAGAGGGCAACAACGTAGGACCGCACCCGGACAAGGGACCATCTCATTCTGTGTGCCTCCTCTCTTTGTGCCGAGACTTTGCTCATGAGGCCCAACTATCAGCTAACTGCCGAGTCAACCGTCGCCGCATCCCGCAGCTTTGCCTTCTCTTTCCAAATATGGACGCTGAGCCAGGATTCATCGCATACGGCCGCAAAAGCGCCTGTTCCCGCATTTGGCGGAAGACTGAATGGATGTATGACCAACAGAATTTCTCGCATCGGAGTGCCCGTCCGACCAGCGTTTACTTACAGGACAGTATCAGGCTGCTCGATAATCTGGCTAGCGCTTTGCCCTTATGAAGTTCCGCGTTGGGCGCCGGGCACCTGTCCGCATTTCGGCAGGTTGTCCGACGATGCAATGTCGAGGTAAGGAACGAGCGTGCTTCCACACGCAGCGATATTTTCTCTCTATCCAGCCAGCCACGCTTTCCCGCGCCCAAGCAACCCATCGAGAATCTCGCCCTCCGCGGTCGGTAGCGCGGCATTGACCTCCGTTCCGCGCTGGGATTGCAGGTAGGCGAGGTGTTGGTAGCCGGTCGGAAAGCGCCCAAGTCGCGCGGGATCCAATGTCAGCTTGGCGCCCGGCACGACCGGGTCTATACGGTCCTTTTCATAGATGCAGCGGCGCTCGCCAATGCGCCAGATCCCCTGGCGCTTCTCGAAAAAATCGTAGAAGCGGCCCGTGCATGCGACATCGACATCGACACCGTCCGCTTTGCCGCGCACCATGATCGTCATGCGGGTCTGAGCGATGGCGCGCGCGCCGGCGAGCGTAACCATGGTGCCGCCCAAAACATGCATTGAACGCGCACCTTTCGCCCACGATTCCTGCGCGTTCCGAATGAAGCCATCGAAGTTGCCGTGATACCAGGTGGCGGTCATCGTGGCTTCAGGATGGACGGTCGCACGCAGCCGCTCCCAGTCACCCGAGTCGCGCGCCACTGCCCAGGCCTGCACGACTTCCATGATCGCAAACTTGTCGAGTGTGTCTTGCATGGTTCCTCGGTCTTTAGTCGAGCGTTACGCCAGCCTTGCGAATCAGGCCAACCCATTTGTCGATTTCCGATTTGATAAGCGCATCCGTTTGGGCCGGAGTCAGCCGGATGGTCCGACCAGCCCCTTGTTCAAGCGCCCTTTGCACTTCTGGGATCAAGGTTGCTTTGTCGATCTCGACGCGCAGCCGGTCGATGATCGGCTGCGGCGTACGAGCAGGTGCGAATAGACCGAACCAGCTTTCCATTTCCCAATCGAAGACGCCGGTCTCTTTGAAGGTTGGGACGTTGGCAAGCCCGCTTATCCGCTCTTTCGTGGAAATCGAGAGCGCCTTGACACGCCCGCTATCGATAAACGGCTTGGCGGTTGTCGTGTTGTCGTAGAAGAGGTCCACCCTTCCCGCCAAAAGATCCTGATACGCGGGCTGTGCGCCCTTATACGGCACCTTGAGAATATCCAGACCAAGCACCTTGGTCATCACCGCCGCGCCGACATACTGGCCGGAGCCCGGGCCACTGGTCGCGATGGTGAGTTTGTTCGGATTCGATTTCGCGTACGCGATCACTGCCTGCAGCGAATCGAACGGCAAATCGCGCCGCCCGACCATGATGTATGAGTGACTGACCACCAGACTGATCGGCATCAGATCGGCGAGCGCGTCGTAACCCGGCTGCTTGTACATGCCCATGTTGAGCGCGACATTGCTAAGCCCACCGACCAGCAATGTGTACCCATCCGGTACGGCGCGAACCACTGCATGGGTACCGAGCAAGGTTCCGGAGCCGGGACGATTCTCCACGACGAACTGCTGCCCGAGTTGTTCGGACAGCTTCTGGCCGAGCACCCGACCCACCAGATCGAAGCCGCCGCCCGGCGACGAAGGCGCGATGATCTTGACCGGGCGGGCGGGATACTCCTGCGCATGCGCTGCGCACTGCGCACCGCATGCGAAAAGGGCGGCGAGTCTCACCATCCATAGACGAACTCTCATTGGCGCTTCCCTTTTCGCGTTTCCCTTTTCGCGTTTCCCTTTTCGCGTTTCCCTTTTCGCGTTTCCCTTTTCGCGTTT
>JANMUI010001030.1:0-3062 GCA_031391405.1 Betaproteobacteria bacterium | reverse complement strand
GCTCGCCGCGCGACGTCGACGAGCCTGCGTTACCCTTCGACGGGCTCAGGGCGAACGGAGGCTTGAGTACAGTCAGGTTAAGTAAGTGCCATTCCAGTCAGACTCCTTGTTCACGGCCCGCGATGGAGATCCTTTTCCCGTTTCCCGTTTCCCGTTTCCCGTTTCCCGTTTCCCGTTTCCCGTTTCCCGTTTCCCGTTTCCCGTTTCCCGTTTCCCGTTTCCCGATAACCACCTTCGATGCAACGACTTTCCCTTGCAACGCTCGGGTCGATTCCAGCGAATATCCGGCGGCCGGCCTACCCGATCGCCGATGTCACGCCGGGCATCGTGCATCTTGGCGTCGGCAACTTCCATCGCGCGCATCAAGCGATGGTCGTGGACGATGCGCTGGCGGCCGGTGAATCCAACTGGGGCATCGTTGGCATCAGTCTGCGTAGCCCTGGCATGCGTGATGCCCTCGCGCCACAGGATTGTCTTTATACGGTCATCGAGCGAGGCGATCGCGGTGCGCCGCCGCGCGTGATCGGGGCGATTCGCGAGGTGCTTGTCGCACCGGAATCGCCGGCCACCGTCATCAATCGCATTGCGGACCCCTCAATCCGCATCATCACGCTTACTGTCACCGAGAAGGGCTACGGTCAAGATCCAACGACGGGCGATCTTCGAACGGCGCGTCCCGAAGTTGCACACGATCTCGCGAATGCGAATGCCCCGCAGAGCGCGATCGGATTTCTCACCGCGGGACTGCACGCCCGCTACACACAAAAGCGCTCCGGACTGACCGTCCTCAGTTGCGACAATCTGACCCACAACGGCAATCTGGTCGCCCGATTGCTCGCGCACTTCTCGGACGCCGCATACCGTGACCCAGGCTTCGTGCATTGGATCGAAGAAAATGTGCGTTGTCCAAACGCGATGGTCGATCGGATCGTGCCCGCCACAACGGCACGTGATCGTGCTGAGGCGGTGCAGGCACTCGGTGTCGAAGACGCATGGCCGGTGGCGACCGAGCCCTTCACGCAATGGGTGATCGAGGATCGCTTTGCGGCCGCTCGTCCGGCGTGGGAACGATCCGGCGTGCAATTCGTCGATGATGTGGCGCCGTTCGAGGCGATGAAGCTCCGCCTTCTCAATACCGCACACTCTTGCCTGTCGTACCTCGGTTACCCCGCAGGCTTCGAAACGATCCCCGCTGCAAGGAGCGAACCCGCGTTACGGGAATTCATCGTCAACCTGTGGCGACGCGAGGCAGTTCATACGCTGCCCGACCAGGCACGCGCCGAGATGGAGCCCTACTGCGCGCGCCTGCTCGATCGGTTCAGCAATGTCGCGCTCGGACACAAGACACGCCAGATCGCGCAGGACGGCTCACAGAAACTACCGATGCGGCTCGTGCCGATGTTACGCGCGCTCGCCGCGCAAGGCCGGCCGTTCCATCATATGGCGATGGGGATCGCTGCGTGGATTCGCTACCTGCGCGGCGTAACGGAACAGGGCGGAAAATACTCGATCGAGGACCCGATGGCCGAACGGTTGTCAGCCACGATCGCAAAGACCGGCAGCGACCCTGCAGCGTTGGTGCACGCGATGCTTTCGATCGAAACGGTGTTCGGCCCCGATCTCGCCGAGAATCGAGCGGTGACGGCGATGGTTACGCGTTATGTCGCGATGCTGATGCAAGAAGGTTCTGTCGCGGCACTCGGGCGCCTGCAATCGGAGATCCGTTCTTGCTCGCCGTGACGAGTCTCGAATGCGTGCGCGGCGAACGCGGCCTGTTCCGTGATGTCGGATTTGCGCTCACACCGGGTACGCTGTTGCAGGTTCACGGGCCGAACGGCAGCGGGAAAACAAGCCTCCTTCGCATTCTCGCCGGCATGCTTGAACCCACGTCGGGCGATATTCGCTGGCGTGGCGAGCGCATCAGCGCGCTCGGTGAAGCGTATCGCCGCGAGCTTGTTTATCTCGGACATCAGAACGCGATCAAGGACGACTTGTCTGCGGTGGAGAACTTGCTCGTGTCCGAACGACTTGCTGGTGTGGCGATTACGCCTGAACGTGCGCGCGCATCACTCGCGCGCCTCGGACTCAAGGGCTTTGAGGATCAGCCGACACGCGTGCTCTCGCAAGGCCAGAAGCGGCGCGCCGCGCTTGCTCGTCTCGAATCGCGCACGACCTGCGGACTCTGGATACTCGATGAACCGTTCGTTGCGCTCGACACTGCGGCGGTCCGTGAGATTCAAGCGATCATCGAAGCCCGGCTCGCCGCCAATGGCATCGTGGTGATGACCACGCACCAGGATGTTCCGATCGCCAGCCCGGCACACCATGACCTGAGGCTCGGCTGATGCGTGGAGCGGTGGGTAGTCCACAGGCGACAGGTGACGACGCAATAGGTAACGACGCGATCGGCGCCTTCCTATGCGTCGTTCGCCGGGACGTCCAACTTTCGCTCAGACGGCGTGCCGATGCGCTGAATACGCTCGTATTCTTCATCATCGTCGTGAGCCTGTTCCCACTCGGCGTTGGCGCCGAGCCCGCGCTTCTTCGCGCGATGGCCCCTGGCGTGATATGGGTTGCAGCCCTGCTCGCGTCGATGCTCGCCCTACCCCGCCTTTTTGCCGGCGACTATGCCGACGGCACGCTCGAGCAGATCATGCTCGCACCGCAGCCGCTCGGGCTAATCGCGGGCGCGAAGATCACGAGCCACTGGCTCGTCTCCGGATTGCCGCTGGTCATCGCGGCACCGCTGCTCGGGCTGCAGTTCAATCTGCCCGCCGAATCGCTCGGTATCCTGATGCTGTCCCTTGCGCTCGGTACACCGACGCTCGGACTGATCGGGGCCATCGGCGCGGCATTGACACTCGGGCTGCGGAGCGCCGGCGTATTGGTATCGCTGCTGGTATTGCCGTTGTACGTTCCGGTGCTAATCTTCGGCGCCGGCGCGGTGGAGGCGGCGGCATCGGGGACGAGCGCCGGTGCGCATTTGTCGCTGCTTGGCGCGTTCCTCGCTGTCGCCGGTTTCTTCGCACCCTGGGCGACGGCAGTCGCTTTAAGGATCTCGG
>JANMUI010000818.1:0-21363 GCA_031391405.1 Betaproteobacteria bacterium | reverse complement strand
TGGGGCGCTCTGAGTGATGGAGAGGGGTCGGTCTAACGGATTATGTGCGATCCGGATTATGTGCGATCCGCCGCGCACACTCCAAGATCGCGAAATCGTAATCTATCCGGCGGACTCTTGAGTCGCCGAGCCGCACCAGATAGCTCGACGGTACAACGGACTGCCACTTGAAACCAAATCAGATCTTGGTACCTTGGACTTTTGGTGGTCCACAAGCGACCGGCGAAATCCAGGACGCCTCAAAAGCCCGAATCCGCCTTCCAAGTGGCGATGTTGGCCGTGCGCGGCGGGACGGTTCCAAGCCGCGATTTGAGTCGTGCGACCTCGCCACCCTGCAGCCTGGCGTAGTACATCGTGTTCGAGAATACGCGCTTCACATAATCGCGCGTCTCATTGAATGGGATCGACTCCGCATAGACCGCCCCTTCGAGGGATGTTGTCGCGCGCCATTGCTGTGCGCGGCGGGGACCCGCATTGTAGGCCGCCGATGCCAGCAACGGATGCCCGTCGAGGTCATCCAACACCTGGCGCATGTAGCGGGTGCCAAGCTGAATATTGATGTCAGGCTCATTCACCCGATCCAATGAAAATTTCTTCATGCCGATGCGTTGGGCCACCATGCGGGCCGTATTCGGCATCAGCTGCATGAGGCCGGAAGCGCCGGCCGACGACTTGGCGTTGGTGATGAATCGGCTTTCCTGACGGACCAGTCCAAGCACCCAACTTTCATCAAGCCCATATAAGCCGGCATGGGCGGCGAAGACATCCCGATACGGGGCAAGATATCGAAGCCTGAAATCGTGATGATCCTGGGTGCGATCCGCCGTGTTGATCGCTCGATCCCACACCTGATTGCGACGCGCAAGCTCTGCTGCGGCTAGCAACTGCCGGTCGGACAAGCCGCGCGTCGCGAAGCCCCATTCACGTACGGCTTCGGTGCGCAATTGCAATCGCATCAAGGCAAGTGCTCGTTGCAGGCCGGCATTCTGCTCGATCGCGGCCAGCTCGTCATCCGTGGGCGCCTCGGGATGCGGCGGGAGCACGACGGGGGTGCCGATCTCTTCACCGGCGAGGTTGCCGTAAAAATGGTGCTGTCCGGCGATTTTCGCGAACAGCGCCTGCGCTGCCTCTATTTGGTCGAGCTCGCGCAACGCGCGTGCCCGCCAGTACGTCCAGGCCGGATCCTCTTTCTGGATCGATCCCATCGCTTCGACTGCACGTTCGACTTCGAACCAATTGCTCATTCGCAAGGCAGCCCGGACGCGCCACGCAGCTTGTTCCTCGGAAAGCACGGCAGGACCGGTTTGGGCGTACCAATAGACAGCTTCGGGCATGTGGTTGCGCGCTGCCGGCAGCGCAAGCTGCGCAAAGGCATGGGCCCGATCTGTATCCGAAAGCTTGGACTGGATCGCCGGCGTAAGGTGGGTGGCCGCCTGTTGCGGATCCCGCCGTGCAAGGCGACCGAGCGCAAAGGCGTAGAGCTCGCGCCCACTACGTGTGGAGAGATTGAAACCGTTCGCATCCAGTGCAGCCTGTGGATTGGCGAGAATCTGCTCGATTGCACTGGGTGAAACCGACTCCTTGGCTGGGAGATACGCGAAGGTTCGCTTCATTGCGTTGGTTTGACCAACTTCCGAGAGGGCTCGCGCGCGCTCCCACACCATGTCAGCGTGCAATCGACCGTCCTGGGCGAGCTTCTCGGCCAACGCGACACATCCCTCGGGAAGATCGCGGGGCTCGCGCCAGATGGCGCGAAATGCATCGGCGCTGGTGGCATCACCGGCCCGAAAGCGCGATAGCAATACATAGCAGTTGATCTCGAGGTCGTGGTTCGCAAGACCTGCCTGCTCCACCTCGAAGACTTCCCACTGTCCCCGCTTGCCGAGGGAGCGCAACCACTCGGCGCGCAATCGTTCGGCGACGTACGCACCCTTATAGCGCGTCAGAAAATCCCGCACCGCCTCTGTGGATCGCTCATCGATGGCCAGGCGCAATGCCCAGAACTCAACGTATTGGCCTAACAGATGGCCGCGGGCGGGCTCGATATGGCGCACCAGACGTGCCGCGTCCTTTTTCTGGAAAGCGTCAGACGCGGCGACAATAACGTCGTCCTTGGGGGCCGCATGGAGCGGTGCCAGGATGAGCATCGCAACCGCAGCAAGGGTCGCGCGAGGCAGAGCGAGTATTTTTGTGGGCATACGTCTGTTGATCCAATTCAGCATAGCATGCTGCGGGCTGCCATCATCGTTCAATCATCTCTTGCGCGTCACCCCTCGTTCGGCACTTTGACCTATGCACTTGGGTGGTTCACAGAACGACATACTTCGTGCATGGCGCAAGGCGCAACGCGATGCGCTGGTGGCCGCTCGGCAAAGCGTCGACCCGGTTACGCTTGGACAATGGCGCAAGGCGATCGATCAGTTTTTGGAACGAAGTTTTTCCGACCTGAGCACCGGCATCTTCGCTTTTTGCTGGCCCATCAAGAACGAATACGATGCGCGGCCGCTCGCTCGCCGCCTGCGCGCACGCGGTGGCACAACCGCTTTGCCGGTGGTGATCGCGCCGCGCACCCCGCTTGCGTTCCGCGAATGGCATCCGGGTGTCGATCTCGCCATCGGGGCCCTCGATATCCCGTATCCGAAGGAAAGCCGCCAGGTTATGCCGACCACTCTTCTGGTCCCGATGAATGGGTTCGACGGCGCCGGCTATCGGCTTGGCTACGGCGCCGGCTTTTTCGATCGAACATTGGCGGCACTCCCGGTCCGACCCAGAACCATTGGCGTGGCCTACGAACTGTCACGGATGGCCACGATTCGCCCTCAACCGTATGACATCCCGATGGACTTTGTGGTGACCGAGCGCGCCCTGTATTGCCGGGTCGACGGGGTGCTGGTCGCGGACGCTTCGGATTGAGCAGCGCGGCCCAAGCTCGCACGCGCGGCATCATTGCGCTATAAATGGGGCGATTCATCCGATGATACGTTCCATTGACAAGGAGGCATCATGTCAACGATTTCCCGTCGAGGCGCACTGAAATTCCTTTCGGGTTTGGCCGCGCTTGGCGCCGGTGCCGCCGGCCTTGCGCCGACAGCCTTCGCACAGGCAAAAATCCGGCCCGACGAAAAGAGCGTGCTGATCGTGGTCGACGTGCAAAATTGCTTCGTTCCCGGTGGCAGTCTTGCGGTGCAGAAGGGCGATGAGATCGTGCCGCTCATCAACAAACTCGGTGCCGCATTCCAGAACGTCGTGATCACCCAGGATTGGCATCATCCCAAACACATTTCATTCGCCTCGCAGCACGCAGGAAAGAAACCGTTCGAGACCATCGACGTCGCATACGGAACACAGGTGCTCTGGCCCGACCATTGCGTGCAAGGCACCGAGGGCGCTGCACTCCACAAAGACCTGCGCCTGCCGAACGCACAACTGGTGATCCGCAAGGGCTTCCGGCAAAACGTGGATAGCTACTCCGCGTTCATGGAAGCCGACCGTAAGACGCCGACCGGGCTCACCGGCTACCTGAAAGCCCGCGGGATCGAGGCGTGCTACATCGTCGGCTTGGCCACCGATTTTTGCGTGTCGTGGACTGCGATGGATGCCCGGGCGGCCGGATTCCAGGCCGGGGTGATCGAAGACGCATGCCGTGGCATCGATCTCAACGGCTCGATGGCCAAGGCGTGGGCGGTGATGCTGACGGCGGGCGTGAAACGGATGCAGTCGGGGAATTTCGCGATTTGACGTAGAGATGAACCACCGAGACACGAAGGCATCAAGGGGCCCAAGGAGTCCGAGGGGCCCGACGGCCCGGCCAACCCATCGGTACTCACGAATCCGTTCGGGCTGGCACTGAAGCAAATCGTGGCGCCTTGGTGGTTCCACCGATTCGGTCATTAGCTATCACCCCAAGAACAGCCGGTACGCCGGATTCTCGCTTTCGTTTTCGTGCGGGTAACCCAGCTGCGCGAGGAACCGACGGAACGCGGGCATCTCGGTCGGTGGAACCTGGACGCCGACCAGCACGCGTCCCGCATCAGCGCCATGATTGCGATAATGGAACAAGCTGATGTTCCAGTCGGAACGCAACGCTTCCAGGAAACGCATCAGTGCGCCGGGCCGCTCCGGAAAGTCGAAGCGATACAGCAGTTCATCCTGCGCCCACGGCGCCCGTCCGCCAACCAGATGCCGGACGTGAAGCTTTGCCATCTCGTTGTCGGAGAGATCGATCGCCCGGAGCCCTGCCTGCTCCAGAATTCGAAGCAGACGCGTCGTCTCGCTTCGATCGTGGACCTGCACGCCGACGAATACATGCGCTTCGTCGGGGTCGGCGATGCGGTAATTGAACTCGGTTACATTGCGCGCGCCGAGCAGTGAGCAGAAGGTCTTGAAGCTACCGGGCCGCTCGGGAATGGTCACCGCAAGGATCGCTTCGCGATGCTCACCGACCTCGGCGCGCTCAGCGACGAACCGAAGTCGATCGAAATTGGTATTTGCTCCGCTTGCAATCGCCACCAACTTCCGACCCTGAATTCGATGGCGGACGACGTATTCTTTTGCACCGGCGATCGCCAGCGCCCCGGCCGGCTCGAGGATAGAGCGCGTGTCCTCGAACACGTCCTTGATTGCCGCGCAAATGGCGTCGGTGTCGACTAACACGATCTCATCGACGAGGGCGCGTGCGATGCGAAACGTCTCGGCACCCACGCGCTTCACCGCGACGCCGTCGGCAAATAGACCCACTTGCGCGAGCGTGACGCGCCGGCCCGCCTTGATCGATCGGTCCATCGCATCGGAATCGACCGGCTGCACCCCGATGATCTTCACATCAGGCTGGATCCGCTTCACATAGGATGCGACGCCGGATATCAATCCGCCGCCGCCGATGGCAACGAAGATAGCGTGGATAGGCCGCGTGGTTTGGCGCAGGATCTCCATCCCGATCGTGCCTTGGCCCGCGATCACGTCCGGGTCGTCGTAGGGATGGACGAATGTGAGCCGGCGCTTGCGCTCGATCACGCAGGCCGCTGCGTATGCGTCGCTATACGAATCGCCATGGATGATTACTTCGGCGCCGCGCGCTTTGACGGCGTCGACTTTGATGCGTGGTGTCGTCACCGGCATGACGATCACTGCATGACAGCCCAGCCGCTGCGCCGCCAGCGCCACGCCTTGCGCGTGATTTCCCGCGGAGGATGCGATGACGCCGCGCTTCAACGCCGCCACCGGCAGATGGGCCATCTTGTTGTAGGCACCCCGCAGCTTGAAGGAAAACACCGGCTGCATATCCTCGCGCTTCAACATCAGCCGATTATCGAGGCGCGCCGACAAGTTCGGCGCAAGCTCGAGCGGCGTCTCCTCGGCGACATCGTAGACGCGAGCGCGCAGGATGCGCTCAAGGTAATTGCGCGGCATGGCGGGATGGGAGATGGACGATGCGAACGATGGTACACGAGCACTCGCGCCGCGATCGCACTAAGCCACCAATGTGTCCACGGCGAACACCCCGGCAAGCTATGCTTGAAATATGCACCAAACGATCACCGAGGAGGCGGGCCTCGTGGGACTATTCGCCGCATCATTTATCGCCGCGACGATTCTTCCGCTGTCCTCGGAAGTGGTGCTGTTCGGCTTCCTGAAGCTCCATCCGCAAGCGCTCGCGCCCGCGATCACCCTCGCGACGATCGGCAACACGCTGGGTGGCATGACGACATACCTGCTTGGACGCATTGCGCGCGAACCCAAGCGTCTCGCGCGCCTCGCGCAGATGCGACGCTTCGGTGCACCCTTGCTCGTGCTCGCGTGGCTGCCCATCGTCGGCGATGGATTGTGTCTGGCAGCCGGATGGCTGCGCGTGCATTGGCTCGCGGTTGCCGTATTTCAATGCGCCGGAAGGCTCATCCGCTATGTCGTGATCGCATGGCTGGCCACGCCGCATCCCTGAACGAAAGGAACCTTGTATGTCGGAATTCGTCCGCATCGAAATGGATGCCCGCGGCGTCGCACGACTCACGATCGATCGCAGCGCGAAAGCGAATGCGCTTTCCAGCCCGGTCATGCGCGATCTGGTTGCCGCGTTCAAGGAGGTGTCGACATTGGACCGGCTGCGCACCGTCGTTCTGGCAAGCGAAGGAGACAAATCCTTCATCGGCGGCGCTGACGTGCGCGAGATGGCAGCCCTGGATGGTGCGTCGGCGCGTGGATTCATAACGCTGGTCCACCAGACTTGCCAAGCGGCACGCGACTGCCCGGTCCCAGTCATCGCACGCATTCAAGGCCACACGCTCGGCGCCGGCCTCGAGCTCGCGGCCGCGTGCGATTTGCGCATCGCATCCAGTCGTGCCGTATTCGGCATGCCCGAAGTGCGCATCGGCTTGCCATCGGTCGTCGAAGCAGCGTTGCTGCCACGCCTGATCGGCACGGGCCGGGCGCGATGGCTGGTCTTGACAGGCACCAATATCGACGCGGAGCAAGCATTGCGCTGGGGGCTCGTCGAGCAGGTGGTCGATCCAAACGCGCTCGATTCGACCATCGACCTACTCGCGGACATGCTGGTCGCGAACGGACCGCTCGCCGTCCGTGCGCAAAAGCGGCTTACCCAAATGTGGGAGGACACACCGCTCGAGTCGGCGATTGCGCAAAGCATCGACGTGTTCGTGCAGGGCTTCGCCAGCGATGAGTCCGGCATGATGTTGCGAGCGTCCGCTGCGCGATTGTGAGTGCACAAGTAGATGCCGGAGAGCCCTTTGAATGAACCAACACGACACGAAGACACCCATAGACAGCTCGAAGGGGGAGACATTCTCGTTGCGTATGAAACGCGATCGCTTACCCTGATCGAAGGTTTGCTTCCAGCTTGCGGAACCTTGGCGTCTTTGTGCCTTGGTGGTTGATTGGTTTCCGGGTGTCGGTACCGCAAGCCGCGCGGATTCCTGGTGCATGCGGGAAATAATGGATAATTCCCCGCTTCGGTCCGGCGCCGATCATCCTGCGCGGGTCCGTCGGCACGGGAGGGCGCAGCAGCGTCATGGCGACATCCAGGAAACCGCGGGCGCGGGCGAAACCGTTTTGGGAACGCGGCTACAAATCACACGGCTACTGGCTCGGCAAGAAGCGGCTTGGTCAGGTTGAGGTCGAACCGGGGAAACATCTTGAAATGAAATACCGGTGGCGCGTCGGCAACCACGGCGGACAGGCCACGACATTGCGCGAAGCACGGAATCTCGTTGAGCAGGCGGTGCTCATGGGCGGCCGGCAGCTTTCGCTCTTCCCGGAATACGATGCCCCGCAGGACGACATCACCAAGTCACTGTCCGGATAAGGGGTTCAGCCATCGCAAACAGCCCATAAATCGTGCCGATTCGATCGCTTGTCAAAGCCAGCCTGTACAAGGATTCGGTCGCGCTGATGCGCATCGCCGAGGATGTGCAGCAGGCCACCGGTGATCTTCGCGCTACCTTGTTGATGGGAACCCCGGCCAACAAGGCCCTCCTCGACGAGGCGAGACTGCTCGCGGCCGAGCTGGTCGACGCGGGTCCCGCCGATCTGATGATCATCGTCGAGGCCGCGAACGACGCGGCCTGCGAACGGGCGTTGCAGGCGATCGATACAAAACTCTCTGCGATCGCGCCGCGCGCGGTTGGCAGCGCACCGGACGCCGCGATTCCGAACCGTTCGATTGGCATGGCGCTCGGTCAAGGCATCACCGCAGCGCGCATCGCACAGATTTCCGTACCGGGTCCGTATGCCGCGGCGGAGGCGATGAAAGCACTCAAAGCCGGCATGCACGCATTCGTCTTCAGCGACAACGTGCCGATCGAGCAGGAGGTCGCGATCAAGCGACTCGCGACGCGCAAGGGATTGCTCGTCATGGGACCGGACTGCGGGACGGCGATCATCGCAGGCGTGCCGATGGGATTCGCCAACGTTGTTCGAGGTGGCGCGATCGGCCTGGTCGCCGCTTCCGGAACAGGTTTGCAGGAGGTCTCGACGCAGATTCATCACCTGGGCGAAGGCGTCTCGCATGCGATTGGCACCGGCGGGCGCGACGTGAGCGAAGCGGTCGGCGGCGTCACGATGCTTGCGGCGCTCGACATGTTGGGTGCCGATCCTCGGACGCGCGTGTTGGTCGTGATTTCAAAGCCACCCTCGGCGCGCGTCACACGCGTCGTTCTCGATAAATTGCAAGCGATCGGCAAACCGGCCGTGGTGCTCTTCATCGGCGCCACGGTGGAAACAGGCGGCCAACTCCGTGCCGCCTCAACGCTCTACGACGCAGCCGCGATGGCGGTCGAGCTTTCTTGCGGGCGGGCCATCGCGCTGACACCGATGGACACGTCGCCGGCCACTGCGATCGGGCGATCGCTCCAGCCCGATCAGCGATTCATCCGCGCACTGTATTCCGGCGGCACCTATTGCTCGGAGGCGCAGGCGATCTGGCGCGCGTCAGGGTTCGCCGCTTATTCGAACGTGCCGCTCGACAAGAATCGTGCGCTTGCCGATCCGCGCGCGAGTATCGAACATACCGCGATCGACCTGGGCGATGACGCGTTTACGGTCGGCAAGCCGCATCCGATGATCGACCCGACCGTACGCATCGAGCGGATCGCGCAGGAAGCCGGTGACCCGCAGACTGCGCTTGTCCTGCTCGATGTCGTACTGGGGCATGGCAGTCACAAGGATCCGGCCGGTGCATTGGCGCCGGCGATCAGCGATGCACGGGCCGCCGCAACGCAGGCAGGCCGCACATTGCCGATACTCACTTTCGTATGCGGCACGGATGACGATCCGCAATCGCGATCGACGCAGGAGCACACACTGCGCGCGGCCGGCGCGATCGTCCTCCCCAACAGCACTGCGACCGCCCAATTCGCCGCGGCGATCATCGGATCGAGGCGCTGACATGCCGCCAAAGCCCGCTTCGGCTGAACGACGAATCGTAGTTGCGCTGGGTGGGAATGCGAGTTATCCGCCAACCATACGTGGCACGGCTGCCGAGCAACTCGCAATCATGGCCGGGCTCTGTGAGCATCTGGTGCGCATCATCGGATCGGGCTACAAGCTGGTGCTCACCCATGGCAACGGGCCGGTGGTGGGCAACATTCTGTTTCGCATGGCGCGCACCGCGAGCGAGCTGCCGCCGATGCCGATGGATGTGTGCGTCGCGCATTCCCAGGGCGGCATGGGCTACATGTTCCAGCAAAGCTTCACCAACACGCTGCATAAACATGGCCTCACGACGCCGACCTGTTCGGTCGTCACGCAAGTCGAAGTCGATCCGAACGATCCCGCATTCTCCAATCCCACCAAACCCGTCGGAAAGTTTTTTCCGGAAACCGACGCGCGCCAGATGCAGGAGGAAACCGGCTGGACGTTCGTCGAGGACGCCGGACGCGGCTGGCGGCGCGTGGTGGCCTCGCCCGATCCGCGATCGATCGTCGATCTCCCGGCGATCGAAGCGCTGCTTGCAGCGAATGTCATCCCGATTGCCGCAGGTGGCGGCGGAATTCCGGTCGTGCGTCTGGACAACGGCGACTGGGAGGGTGTCCCAGCGGTCATCGACAAGGACTTGACCAGCGCATTACTCGCCGCCGCGTTGAAAGCCGACACGTTGCTGCTGGTAACGGGCGTTGAGCGCGTCGCCCTCGACTTCGGCAAGCCCACCCAGCGCTTCCTCGATTCGATGACGATCGCAGAGGCCGAGCGCTACAACGATGAGGGCCAGTTCCCGCCCGGCAGCATGGGCCCGAAGATCCGGGCCGCGATGAGCTACCTGAAGCATGGCGGGAAGCTTGTGCTCATCACTTCGCTCGAACGTGCCTTCGATGCTGTCGAAGGGCGCGCTGGAACGCGTATCACCGCATGATGGATGTCGCACCCGATACCGTACCTATCGTGCGCGCCGACCGCGTGGGCGCGCCACTTCCCGTGCTCGCTATTGGATCGATCGCGGCAAGGGCATTGGCGAGAAGTCGCGGCCGCGCAGAGCCCCTTGCCGCCTTTCCCGAGGCGCCCTATCTGCGCGCCGCGGACGAGATCATCTGGGTCGGCGTGCGGCCGCGATCGATGCATCCGCGGATGGTTGCACTTGCCGCGCCGATCGCGAGCGGAACCACCGTCACCTTCGATTCATCCGGTGTGACGCCCTCGCCCAATCATCAGCATCGACCGAGCGAAGCATCGACCCGCACACTGATCTCTCGTGCCGAAGCATTGCGTAGCCGCCTCACCGAAGTAGGGCCACCGCGCGGCTTTGCACCGCTGCTGGTCGAACGCACGCCGGCCTTCCCGTTGGATCTCGCGACGCCGATCGTGCGGCGTTTCGTCGCGGCCCTAAGGTCGAATGATCATGACCGAATCGAGGCAACGGCGGTTGCATTGCTTGGACTGGGTAGCGGACTCACGCCTTCCGGTGATGATCTGGTGGGCGGCGCATTGTTTGCGCGCGGGCTTGTAGCGCCGCACGATGTCGCATGGCAAAGGCTTGGCGAACGACTCATCGCCGTCGCGCCAACCCGTACCCATGAAATCAGCGTGGCCTTGCTTGCCGATTTGATCCACGGCGCTGCATACGGGGTGCTTCACGCGCTGGTCGACGCGCTCGTCGATTCGAGTCCAATGACCGCAGTCCTCGACCGGGCACGCACGCTCACTACGATCGGACACTCTTCTGGCTGGGACATGTTGACCGGCTTTCTTTACGCACTGGACACGGCCGATGCGATCGTCAATCGCAATTAAGCTCGGCTGCCAAGGGGATAAACGAGCGGCATTCCCTCGAATGGCACTTACTTAAGTCAACTAGACGATTTGCCAAGTATCCGATTACTCGAGGACATGATGAATGGCTTCCGCGTTGCGTCGTTCGCTTAGTCTTACGCGATTGACCGTTCGCCCTGAGCCTGTCGAAGGGTGAATGCCGGAGAATCCGCGCGCGGTACATCGCGCGCCGTCGACACGCCTGCGTTACCCTTCGACGGGCTCAGGGCGAACGGAGGCTTCAGCACAGACGGGCTAAGTAAGTACCATTCGGGCATTTCCCTTTGATCCTACGAAATCTTTAGATGATTTGCAATGATTCGAAGCGCAGCGGAGAATCATTGCTAATCGCGAATTCAATCAAGGTTTGACTGTGGCACAGAGCCTTATCGCACCCGGACTCTCGGTATTCAACATCGGCGTCGCCACGTTCACCGAAAGCGTGACCGGCGCCGGCGCTACGGCGACGCAACTCGATTGGCAACCGCCGGGCGATGCGGATCCGCGCACCGCGTGGGCGCTCGCGCAGCTTACGAGCGATGCGGACGATCCGCAGAGCGTCGGCGCACGCATCGATGCAGCGAATCGCGTTGCGATCGAGCGCATCTTGTCGTCGCAGCCGATTCTGGTCGATGTGCGCGAGGCCCGCGAAGTATGGCCCGATATGGGTCGTACTCTCCTGCACGCGGGCGCTCCCGTGCCCTGGAAGAACATGTGCGGCCCGATGCACGGTGCCATGATCGGTGCGCTGTTGTACGAGGGATGGGCGCCCAACGCCGACGATGCGCGCAAGCTGCTTGAATCAGGCAAGATCCCGTTCGCTTCATGCCATGACTACCAGGCAGTCGGCCCGATGACCGGGATCATCTCCGCCTCGATGCCGGTGTATGTCGTCAAGAATCAGGCGCACGGCAATGTCGCCTACACCAACGTCAACGAGGGGATCGGCAAGGTCCTCAGGTTCGGTGCGAACAGCCCGGATGTGATCGCGCGCCTGCGTTGGTTCAGGGCGGTTCTTGCCCCCGCCATCAAGGCTGCGCTCGAAGCGGTTGGTGGCATCGATCTGAAGGCCATTCAATCGCAGGCCCTGTTGATGGGCGATGAGGTTCATTCGCGCAACACCGCAGCGACTGCGCTGTTCCATATGGCGCTCTCGACGGCGCTTGCCAAGGCGAAGATCGACAGCGCTCGTACCTACGAAGTGTTGAAATTCATCGCCGACACGTCGCAGTTTTTTCTCAATTTCTCGATGGCATCGTCCAAAGCCATCATGGACGCGGCGCATGGCATCGAGCATTCATCGATCGTTACCGCCACGGCGCGCAATGGCGTTACCACAGCGATCCGGGTCAGCGGTCTCGGACGTGAATGGTTTGAAGCGCCTTCGGACACCCCGGTCGGCCTGTATTTCCCCGGATTCAAAGCGGAGGACGCGAATCCCGATCTGGGTGACAGTGCGATCTGTGAGACCGCCGGATTCGGTGGATTTTCGTTCGCCGCCTCGCCTGCGCTTACATTGCTTGCGGGTGGCAGCGTGGCGCAGTCGATGCAGTATTCCCGAGAGATGTATCACATCACGGTCGGCCGCAATCCTGCGATGTCACTGCCCGCGCTTGATTTCGCGGCAGCGCCGGTGGGCATCGATGTGAGGAAGGTCGTCGACACCGGCATTCGTCCGGTCGTGACAACCGGGATCGCCCATAAGCAAGCGGGGATCGGACAGGTCGGCGCAGGCGTCGTGCGGGTGCCGATGGCCTGTTATGTCAGTGCGCTCCATGCGATTGCGAAACGATCTGGCGATACCATCGCGCCGTCTGGGCAAGACCCTGCTGCATGTTGAATGGCGGTTTGAAGCCGAGCTCGGTGCGCAGATGCGACATGTCGACCGCAACACTCCCGAATAGCCGCCGATAATCCGCGCCCCGGCCGAGGCAGCCGAGCGACCATTCCATCAGGCGAGGCGGTACATTGATGAGCCGGGCAGGCCGGCCGAGCGCAATACCGATACGTTTTGCGAGCTCTGCCGTGGAGACATCCTCACCGTCGCTCACCAGGAATGTCTTACCCGCCGCGTTCGGATGCGTCAGCGATCGTTCGATCGCCGCGGCCAGATTGTCGATATAGACGAGGCTTCGACGATTAGCGACCGCACCGAACGGGAGTGGCCAACCCCGATCGATCCACGCGATCATCCGCAGGAAATTCGCGCGCACGCCGGGCCCATAGACCAATGGTGCGCGCAGAACCACGACCTGACAGCCGCTTTCGTTCCCGATGCGCGCAAGCGCCCGCTCCGCCTCCAGCTTCGAGCGACCATAGGCATCGACGGGCTCACAGCGATCGGACTCGAGAAGCGGCGTGTCGTCGGATGGATCGCCATGCACGCGCACCGAGCTCATGAACACGAAGCGGCCGATACGGGCCGCCGCGGCGGCGCGAGCAAGGGTCACGGATGCTTCGACATTGACCATATGGTAACGGTCGAGCATGGTCTCATCCGCACGGTCGAGGACATGCGCAATCCCGGCCAGGTGCACGATGGCATCGACGCCCTCCAGCAGGGGCGCCCAATCCACCGTTGATTGAAAGTCCGTGACGAAACGCCACGCTACGCCGGGCGCTCGCGGTATGACGGCGGAATTCAGATTGCGGGTGATCGCGACGACGTCGTGACCGTGCGCGGCAAGCTGGCTGACCACTCGGCGCCCGACGAATCCGGATGCCCCGGTAACGAGCGTGCGCATAAGCTCAGCCGGTTGATGGCGCGATGCGTTCCTACGCTGCCAGGGGGATCTTGTAGTACTCCCGGTACCAGGCCACGAATCGTCCGATACCGTCTTCAATGGACGTGCGCGGCGCGAAGTCGGTGACCGCGTTCAGATCATCGATGTCGGCATAGGTGGCCTGGACATCGCCCGGCTGCATCGGCTTCATGATCTTGATTGCCTCGCGCCCGAGGGCTCGCTCCAGTACCTCGATGAATCGCATCAATGGCACGGGATTATTGTTGCCGATGTTGTAGACGCGGAATGGCGCATGGCTTGAAGCCGGATCGCCCGTCTGGTAGCCGGGACGCGTGATCGGCACCACCGGCAGCAGCCGGACGATGCCTTCGACGATGTCCTCGACGAAGGTGAAGTCCCGCTGCATGTCGCCGTGATTGAATATCTGGATCGGCTCACCTTGCAGGATCGCCTTGGTAAACAAAAAGAGCGACATGTCCGGGCGGCCCCACGGACCGTAGACGGTAAAGAACCGCAAGCCGGAGGTCGGTATGCCGAACAGGTGGCTGTACGTATGCGCCATCAGCTCGTTCGCACGCTTGGTGGCGGCGTACAGGCTGACCGGATGATTGACCGAGTCATGCTCGCTGAACGGCAGCTTCGAATTCGCGCCATAGACGCTCGAGCTCGAAGCGTAGATGAGATGTTCGGTACCGTGATGGCGGCACATCTCCAGAACGTTCAGGAATCCGGTGATATTGGCGTCGATGTAGTCTTGCGGCGCCTTGAACGAATGGCGCACACCCGCTTGCGCCGCCAGATGCACGACCCGCCGGATGCCATGCTCCTCGAACAGCGCCTTCATCGCGTCCTGCTCGGCGATCTCGACCCGTTTGAAGAGAAAGTTGTGATGATGCGCGAGCCGTGCGAGCCGATCGTGCTTCAGCTTCGGATCGTAGTAGGCATTCAGATTGTCGATGCCAAGCACCGTATCGCCATCGGCAAGCAATCGCTCGGCGAGATGCATGCCGATAAATCCGGCGACTCCGGTTACAAGGGTAGTCATGGCAATGGGATGCAGTCAAAAATACTATCAGGCTTGCGATGATTGGTGCGGCGCGCGACCCCTTCGCAGGGCGCACGCCGCAGGGCGGACGTCATTCCGCGCCATTATTTCATAGTGGCTGAATACCCATCACGCTCGATCGTGCGCTGCGCCGTTAATTCGTCCCCTCACCGGCAGAGCAGTGACCCCGTCGCACCTGTGATCACGATGACGGCCAAGCCCCGCGCTACTACTCGCCGAACGCCTTCGAAACGGTGCCGGGGCACGCCGGGGGACAGGGATCCATCCCCACCAAGCCTACGACCGGTTGGCCGAAACCTTCACGCGCGCGCCAACCCTGATCCTTGAGGAACAGGTTGGTCACCATGCCGCCCGGGTCGAAATCGGGCCATTGCCGGCCGGGATATTTCTTGGCGAATTCATCGCGAATGTCTTTACCGGTTTTGTACCAGGAAACCTTGTTCGCATAGCGCTTGAGCGACTGCCACCGCCATCCCGTGTCTTTCGCCTCCGGCCACACTTCGTCGCCATGCTTGATGTTCCAGTCGGGATCGAGCAGCCATGCTTCCTTGCCGAGCACATCGCCGAAAAAATAGATCTTCCCGTTGCGGATGATGAACTCCGTTGGATCGTGGCCCAGCTTGATGGCGAATGCAGCGCCGCTCGAGCAGTAGGCGCCGTACTGCGGAAAATACTTTGCCGGATCCTTGTGGAACAGCGCGCGATTGTCTTCGCTCGCAAAATAGAACGTCACGCCGTCATGGTCTTCGCGGATGTTCGGATAGCCTCGCGTGGGCTTGCCGACAGTGAAATAGGCGACCGGATCGTGCCCGAGCAACATCAGATCCTCACCATTCACCCCACGCATCGTGGCGTAACGCGTTCCACAGCCGCTGAGCACGACCATCCACACCATGACCATGGTAACCGTGACCCATCGCATCAGACCCATTCGATTCTCCTGTCAGTTCGACGTTTTCATTCGTTCACGCGCGTCGCACGCGGCCACCGATCGCATCGCTCACATCGAACGAAGGCCCGCTCACGATTCGATCGAAGTACGAGGCATGCGCGGGAGATCCGGGGTGCCAATTGCGAAGGAACGCCTCCACCCACGCGCGCTGATCATAGTGCACCGGCAGAGCGTCAAAGCGAACGCCGCCGATCTCGATGCCATACAGGCTGCCACGCGGCACCGCTGGTTCGATCGAAATCCGGGTAATGACGCCGAATGTGGACCGCGCGAAGTTCGGCATGCCAGCCGCACCGTTGTTGATTACCAGGTGTGGCGCACCGTCCACATCGAAATCGCGCGCGAGCGGCAGGCATGTGTGGGTGCTTGCGAACGCGCAAACATCGGCATCGCGAAAGTACGTCGCAATCTTCTCGATCGGCGTGGTTTCGACCGCAACGGTATCGGACACGGCGCATTGTCCAGGCGCACCGAGGCATTCAGCGGCGAATGCCCAACCCGCAAGCGCCTCGGCGTCCCCATGCACGATGCCGATCCGCGCATCGCCCACTTGAATCGTACGCACCATCGGCAACGCTTCGAGCGCGCCGCGGATCCCTGGCGCATCGGCGGCGATCGACTGCAGCTCGCACATGATCGCATTCGAACGCGCGACCACCGCAGGATCGACGTAATCCGGATAGTTGCATCCACAGCCGTTGTTCGAGGGCGCACCGATCTCGGCTTCGACATTGCCTTGGATCGCGACATGCGCGAGGACCGCTGCGTTGATTTCAGTGAAACCCGGCAAATCCACATTGAACCAGTTGAAATCGCCGTTGAAGACGAGCGATACGCGAGCGCCGGCGCGCGCCTCGTTTTCCTGCATCCTGAAGATCGCGTGCAATGCTTCGATGTTGCCGTAAAGACCGCCAATCACATAGACGGTTTCGGCGCAATGCGAAGGTTCGCCGCGAAACACCGAAGGACGATAGCGATAATGCGGCGGGCAGGTTTGACCGGCGTCGCTCATTGGGGCATTCTGCGGGGCGGAGTTGCGTTAGTGTCAGCGCAGCGCAAGATTTTCGAGACCTCGATCGCGATGCGCCGACATGGCACCGCTACGGGTGTACGTGCCAGTGCGATAAATGGATTCAGGCGACTCGAATGTGCCATAGTCTGTGCATCCTGTCTCCTCTTCCCGGCGTATAGATTCTCCTGTAGAAGGGAGTCGCATCGCCCCATCAGAAAAGGACTTCGCTAATGACGCAAGCGACGCGCGAGCGGACAACAACGCCCGACACCGCGCGAAAATTCGTCGATCCGTTCGTCACCGCGAAAGGTGAGCGACGCGCCCGTATCACCCTCGGATCGCTCGACACGCTTTGGATCAACACCGGCACGCTGTGCAACCTCGCCTGCGAGCATTGCTATATCGAATCGACGCCGACGAACGATCGCCTCGTCTATCTCAGTGCGGCCGAGGTCGGCGCCTATCTTGATGAAATCGAGCTGCACCAGCTCGGGACACGGCTGATCGGATTCACCGGTGGCGAACCGTTCATGAACCCCCAGTTCATCGCGATGCTGGAAAATACGCTGTCGCGTGGGTTCGAGGCCATCGTGCTCACCAACGCGATGCGTCCGATGATGAAGGTGAAGTCCGCGCTCCTCGCGTTACGCGAGACCTATGGCGACCGGCTGGTGATCCGCGTATCGCTTGATCACTACACTGCCGAGTGGCACGAGCGGGAGCGTGGCGGGCGCACATGGAAACCAAGTATCGATGGCTTGAAGTGGCTCAACGCGAATGGGTTCAGACTCAATGTGGCGGGGCGACTGTTTTCGGGTGAGCCGGAACCGGTGGTCCGCGCTGGTTTCGCACGACTGTTCGCCACCGAGGCGATTGCCTTGGATGCGCGGGACCCGGTTGCCCTCGTCCTGTTTCCCGAGATGGATGTCAATGCCGATGTGCCCGAAATCACCGAGGCGTGCTGGGGCATCCTCCATAAATCCCCCGGTGATGTGATGTGCGCCTCCTCGCGCATGATCGTGAAGCGAAAGGGCGAGGCACGGCCGTCAGTGGTCGCCTGCACGCTGTTGCCCTACGACAAGCAGTTCGAGTTGGGGCATTCGCTCGCCGACGCGAAGAAAGACGTCGCGCTCAATCACCCGCACTGTGCGAAGTTTTGCGTGCTGGGCGGAGCGAGTTGTAGCAAAAGCTAGGCCGGTCTGGTCAGCGACAGGAATTCGTTTCGCAGCGCCGCATTGTCCTGCAGATCACCCAGCATCGCGGAGGTCACCGTCTCTTCGCCCGGAACGGCGATCCCACGAGATTCCATGCACATATGGCGGCAGCGGATGATGACGCCGACCGCTTTCGGATCCAGATGCTCGAGCAGTGACTGGGCAATCTGTTGCGTAAGGCGCTCCTGCACCTGCAATCGCGCGGCGAAACAATGCACCAACCGCGTGAGCTTCGATAAGCCCACGATTCGTCCATTCGGCAAATAGCCGATCGCGGCATGACCGAAGAAGGGTGCGAGGTGATGCTCGCAGTGCGAGTAGACCGGAATCTGGCGCACCACGATGAGCTCGTTGTACTGCTCGCTGCCGTCCTCGAAGGTCTTCAGGATCGAGACCGGATCCTCTTTGTAGCCACGCGTCCAGTGCGCCCAGGCTCTCGCGACCCGCTCGGGCGTGTCGGTGAGGCCCTGGCGCTCAGGGTCATCCCCGAGGGCACGGAGCAATCGCTTCCAGTCGGCCGTGCCGAAGGGTTCAAGCTTGGCAGTAGTCATCGAATAGATGCTCGAAATGTCCGGCGGCATCGCAACCCACCGGTGGGACATAGGTTGAATCCGAAATTCATCCGCATTCAGCGTCCTTCGCGTCGTCAAGCTCAGGCGCGATGGCTCGCGCGCAATCGTTCTACCGCCTGCGCCATTGCGCGCATCTTGGCTTCGGCGATCTTATCCGAGCTCACCGGATTATCCGCGAATGTGGCAAAGCCGCAGTCGGGGCAGAATAAAACCCGATCCCTGCCGAATAGCTGAATCGCCTGTTCGCCTTTCTTGACGATCTCATCGACCGTCTCGATGCGGGAATGCTTTTGATTCACGACGCCCACGCCGATACGCATATCGTCAGGAAGCGCCTTCAGGATCTCCATCTCTCCGGCACGCGGCGTGCAAAGCTCGAGCAGCAGGGTGCCGACCTTGATCTGCGACAACGTCGGGACCAGTGCCGAATAATCGCCCGATAACGCAGCCGATTCGTCCGGCGTCCAGTTGCCCCGACACATATGCAAAGCGATTCGCTCGCGGGGGAACCCGTCGGTGACAGCATTGATGAGGTCACGGGCGAATGCGAGCTCGGATGGCGTATCGTTCTTTTCGGACAGCGCCCCGCACATGAATGACCGCTTCTTGGCGGCATTCTCGGGAGCGGAATAGACGACTTCCGAAAGTACCGGTTCGTCCAGCTGGATCATCGACACACCGGTTGCGAGCAAATAGGCGATCTCCTCGCGCAACACACGCACGATATCCCCCGACAAATGCTCGCGCGACAGGTATGCGCGATCGACGATGCAATCCATCCACATCGTGCGGGTAAGCAGGTACGGTCCGGGTATCGCGACCTTGAGAGGTCGGTCGCTGATCGTCCTAAGAAATTCAGCCTCATGCACCGCGATCGGCTTGGAACGGCCGAGCGGGCCGAACGCAACCGGGTGACGCACGTCGCCAGCCGGCACATCGAGGGCGCGCAACTCGCGCTCGAAATCTTCCGGATCCTCGACCAGCGGCAACAGATCGGTCAAGGGAATGAGCTGGCAGTTGTCAAGAATGCCGCCGACAAAACTTGCATAGCTGTCGCGACGCTGTTCGCCATCGGTCATGACATCGACCCCGGCACGCTTCTGCGCTTCCACCACGAGCCGCACCGCATCATCGGCCGTCGCCTGGAAGGCCGCATCATCCAATTTGCCCTCGGCGCGCTGGTGCATTGCTTGCAGCATCCATCGGGTGCGCGGCCATGATCCGATATTCATGACCGACAGCGGCGCGATCGATGGCGCGGGTGCGGCAGCAGGCAATCGATCCGGAATCACAATCGCCTTCGCCGCCTGGGTGCCGGTAAGAACGCTATGAACAGGCGCCGGCCCACGACGCTCGGAAAGCGTCCCCTTGCACACCAGAAAACTTCGTTGCTTGCCCGCTTTCGTCCACGAAACGAGCTCGTTGCCCGTCATGCGGCACCACGCCGGGAGATCCTCGTCCACCGAGATCTCGGTGGACCGAATCTCGAGCAGGCCCCCCCGGTCGAGTGGATCGATGTGCTTGCGAATCAGGAGCAGCAACCCATTGCCGCAATCGAGATCGCCGCCGTCGAAGCTCACGTCGGATGGCTGTGGATGTCGTTCAGTCGGCTGCATGATGATTTCCTTCTCGCTCGGTATAAAGCAAGCGTCTATTAAGCAAGCGTCTATTTGAACGCAGACCGCGGTTGACCCCTGATCTCACCAAGCGGTGCGCTCACTTTCATCTCGGTAAGCGCCTGCTTGAGCGGGCCGTCGTTGATCGCGTTCGCGGGCATATCGGGTTTGTCGATCGCCTTGATCTTGTGCAGGAACACGTAGCCCCGCTTCATCAGATCGATCACTTCAGTGTCGAACACCATCTTGCCGACATAGTTCACCGGATCACCGCCGATCTGTGGCGGATTGATTTGGTAGAGCGCGGCCCATGCCAGCTCTTCAGAGTAACCGGTCAGCTCCTTGGCGAGGATTTGCGCGGTTTCCTTCGGATTCCGGATCATGAACTGCACGGCCTCGATCTCGGCCTTGATCCAACCGGCCGCAGCCTCAGGATTCTTGTCCACGAAATCCTGGCGCATCAAGGTGAAATCGGCATCCGGCACATCCCAGGGCGCCCCGGTGGAGACATAGCGCGCATTGCCGGCTTCGACCTGCCGGCGAGCGTGCGGTTCCCACATCACTGCCGCATCGAGCTTCTTTGCCTCGAAGTTGGAGGCGATCACCTCGATCGGCATGTACTGCACCTCAGATGGTTTGAAGCCGCCCTTGTCGATGATCGCCTCGATCGAGGCATTGGCGCAGGTGCCGCGATGCAATGCGAACGAACGATTGTTGAGCCATTTCATCGCCTCGGCGACATCCTTGAATTCAGGGGCGTCCTTCCTCACCAGGATTTTCGTGCAGTTCTGGCCTTTCGAATACATCGGCACCGACACCAACCGGATATCCCCGATGGAGCCCTTGGTCGTCGCGACGAGCGAAGGCATGTCGCCCATGGTGCCGATCTGCATGCGATTGGCGAGCATCGCATTCACCATCGGCGGGCCGGTGAGATGCGGCTCGAAACGCACCTGACTACCCGCGGGCAAGTGCTTTTTCCACAGCTCCTTTGCCTTGATGATGACGCCGTTCCAGCCCCCCGTCCAATACGGGTGATAGCCGTAGGTGATGTTGACCGGGTCGGCCGCTTGCGCCATGCCGGCCGCACCGATGATCATTGCAGCAAAAAGCGTTCGCTTGTTCATTACATCGTCCTCCCGTTATGTCAGGCGTCGATCACGCCAGTTTGAGTCAGTACATGCATTGCTTCGCGTTTGATGTCCAGATAGCGCTCGGTCGTCAACGACTCGAAAGTGCGCGGATGCGGCAGGTCGATCTCCATTTCACACATGATTCGCCCGGGCGCGGCGCTCATGAAAAGCAGACGATCGGCCAGAAAAATCGCCTCCTCGAGCTCCGAGGTAATGAACAAGGTGGTGAGATTGGTTTCCTCGAAGAGCCGCAGGTAATGCTCCTGCATGAGCTCGCGCGTCATGACATCAAGACCACGAAA
>JANMUI010000794.1:0-5902 GCA_031391405.1 Betaproteobacteria bacterium | reverse complement strand
TGCGGTCACCGAGCCGCCCGGCGAGTTGATATAAAAGGAAATATCCTTGTCCGGATTTTCACTTTCAAGAAACAGCAGCTGGGCGACCACGAGGTTGGCGGTACTGTCATTCACAGGCCCGACCAGAAAAATGACCCGCTCTTTGAGCAGGCGCGAGTAGATGTCGTAGGCGCGTTCGCCCCGGCCGCTCTGTTCGATCACCATTGGGATGAGCCCAAGGCCGGTCGGCGAGCCCCATTCTGCGTAGCTGGATCTTGCGGCGATGTTCATTGGGAGAAGCACAGGGACCGTTATGGAGGAGATGGACTACTTGGATTTCAACCTGCCGCTCCCTATGCCGGAGCACGCATCAGTTCTTCGAATACAACCGGCTTGTCGACCACATGCGCCTTCGTCAAAACCCACTCGACGACATTTCCCTCGACCGCCAGACCTTCGAATTCAGCGAGCCGTCCCGGCTGAGAATAAGCCCATTTTACCACTTCAAAGGGCTGCTCGAACGTGCGCGCATGCTCCTCGATGAGCTTTCTCACCTGCTCGGGCTTGGCGTTAAGGCCGTTCTGCTTCACGACTTCGGCGAGGATCAGCCCGAGGCTTACGCGACGTACGGATTGTTCGCGGAAGATACCCGGATCTATCGGCAGCTTGTCAACGTCCTTGAGTCCACGCGCCTGCAGATCGGCGCGGGCCGACTGTACCAGTCGACCTTGCTCCGTTTCGATCAGCGCGTTCGGGATCTCAGGCTTGTTGGTATCGAGCAGCCCTTGCATCACACGCTGCTTGAGCATGTTGGCCAAACGCTGCTTCACCTCGCGCTGTACGTTTTCCTTGATTTCGTTGCGCATTTTCTCGAGATCACCATCACTCACCCCGAGCGATTTCGCAAACTCGGCATCGATTTCCGGCAGGATCGGCATTTCGATCTTGTGCACGGTCACCGTGAACTCGGCGGCCTTTCCGGCAACATCCTTACCTTGATAGTCCGCCGGAAATGTCAACGGGAAGGTCTTCGTTTCTCCCACGGTCATGCCGGTGACTGCGCTCTCGAACTCGGGCAGCATGCGGCCCTCGCCGATGGCGAATGCGACGCCCTGCCCGCTGCCGCCTTGAAATTCCTGCCCATCGATCTTCCCGACGAAATCGATCGTCGCCCGATCTCCGACTTGGGCGGCTCGCTCCGCGCTCTCGAAACGCGCCCGCTGCTTTCGCAATGATTCGATCGTGCGTTCCACATCGGCCTCCCCAACCTCGAGGACGGGGCGCTCAATCGTCGTCGACGAAAATTCGCCCAAGGCAAATTCCGGATACACCTCGAACGTCGCGCTGAACACCAATTGATCGGGCGGCGTGTCGCTGGTCTTGGGCTCGATCTTGGGGTAACCCGCGATACGAAGCTTCTGCGATTCAATCGCGCTGGTGAATGCCTTCTGGACGGCGTCACCGATCACTTCGCCACGGACTTGCGGCCCATATTGCCGAGTCACGAGCTTCATGGGAACCTTGCCCAACCGGAAGCCGGGCATGCGCACAGTGCGGGCGAGATTCTTTAGGCGCTGATCGACCTGCTGGTCGATCTCAGTGACGGGTACGGCCATCGTGAGCCTGCGCTCGAGGCCCTGCAGGGTTTCAACGGGAGATTGCATCAGTCTTTCTTGCCGATGGTGCGAAGGAAGGGACTCGAACCCTCACGCCTTGCGGCGCTGGAACCTAAATCCAGTGCGTCTACCAATTCCGCCACCTTCGCTCGTGTGAGGGATCGAAATGGACGCAGGATTCTACCGGACTGGTCCTAAACTGTCATTTTCAATCGCTTGATTTGCATTGAGTTTTTTGCTCGACTCCAGAGGAGACGATGTGGGCGTAGGCCATTATGAGAATTTTCCCGTCGCATCGATCATGCTGCCTAGGTATTTGCGGCGCCCGATCATCGCAATCTACCGCTTCGCGCGAGCAGCCGACGATATCGCCGACGAAGGTGACGCCACGGCGGCGGAGCGGCTCGATCAATTGGCCGAGTACGCGCGGATGCTTGACCGGATCGCTGCGGGCCAACCCACGCCGCACCCACCGTTCGAGGCGCTCGCCGCCGCCATTGGTGAGTTTCAATTACCGATAGCGCTCTTCTACGATCTTCTTTCGGCGTTTTCGCAGGATGTGGTCAAGACGCGCTATCGCGACTTCGCGGAGGTGCTCGATTATTGTCGACGCTCCGCGAACCCGATCGGGCGCCTGCTCCTGCGGTTGTATGGGGCAACCGCGCCGCGCGACCTGGAACAATCCGACGCGATTTGCACGGCACTCCAGCTGATTAATTTCTGGCAAGACATCGCCATCGACTACGAGAAGGGACGCGTCTACATCCCGCAGGACGACTTCGCACGCTTTGGCGTCGGCGAGGGCGACCTCGTCGCGCACAGCCCGCCTCGCAAGGCGCTGATCGCATATCAGATTGAGCGCGCCAATGCGATGCTAGAATCCGGCGCGCCGCTGGCCGGACGACTGCCGGGCCGCATTGGCATGGAGTTGGGGCTGATCGTCGAGGGTGGGCTTTGCATTGCGCGCAAGCTTCGGCGTCTGAACGAACGTGGAATCCAGGCGCGCCCGGTGGTGCGGTCGCACGACTGGGCGACGATCGTAGCGCGTGCATCGATTCGCCGCTTGCGTGGCTTCATGGCGCGATAGTCGGTTCGCGGCGGGCCGATTCTTCCCTTGCCGTTCCGCTGTGTGAGCATCCGAATGTCCCCTGATCAATACTGCGAACAAAAGGCGGCGGCCAGCGGATCGAGCTTCTATTACGCGTTTCGATTTCTCCCACCGGAGAGGCGGCGCGCGATCACCGCACTTTATGCATTTTGCCGTGAGGTCGATGACGCGGTCGACGAGCCGCACGATCCCGCGATTGCACGAGCTCGTATTGGATGGTGGAGCGAGGAAGTCGATGCGATCTACAGCGGCAAGCCCAAACACCCCGTGGGTCAAGCGCTCATGCCGGCGATCGGTCCCTACGATCTGCGCCGCGATCTGCTGGAGGAGATCATTGCGGGCATGGCGATGGACCTCGATCATCAACGCTATGCCACGTACGAGCAGTTGCAACTCTACTGTCATCGCGTTGCAGGCGTGGTCGGCGCCCTCGCGGCGCGCATCTTCGGCTACACCAACCCGCGCACGCTCGACTACGCAGAGCGACTGGGGCTCTCTTTTCAATTGACGAACATCATTCGCGATATCGGCGAAGATGCGCGACGAAATCGCATTTACATTCCGATGGAAGACCTTGCCACCTACAATGTTTCGGCTGCGGACGTGCTGCGGTCCCATCCTTCCGAGAATTTTCGCCGATTGATGGCGTTCCAGATTCGCCGCGCGGAGGAAAGCTACGCGCAGGCACTCGCGCTGCTGCCGGTCGAGGACCGCCGCCCGCAACGACCCGGGCTGGTGATGGCTGCAATCTATCGCACCTTGCTCATGGAAATCGGCCGGGCGCCCGAGTTGGTATTAACGCAGCGCACCGCATTGCCGCCGATACGCAAACTTTGGATCGCGTGGAGGACGTGGGTCGCGGCTTGATCCTGCGGATCGATCGTACCGAGCGCCGGCAACAAGAAAGAAACCCTCCATGTCACCGGTATATCCGTATTACGCGCAACCGTCGTCACCCTCCGGCCACCAGATTTCGATCGTAGGCGGGGGATATGCGGGGCTGTCTGCTGGTGTCACCCTCGCCGAAGCGGGGTTCGCGGTCACCGTGTTCGAGGCGACGCGTTCGCTCGGCGGGCGTGCGCGTCGCGTCAATGTCGATGGGCGCTTGATCGACAACGGTCAACATATTCTTTCCGGTGCATACACCGAACTGTTGGCGACGATGAAGAAGGTGGGCGTCAAAGTCGACGACGCCCTGCTTCGCCTGCCGCTCCATTTGCGCGTCGCGCCCGACTTCTCATTCGAAAAAGCAGCTGCCTCGCCGCCGTGGGATCTCGTGTTGGGTCTGTTCAAGGCCAAGGGGCTTGGCTTTCTTGATGCGATCCGGATCGCACGCTTCATGTACGCCATGAAGCGACGCAACTTCAAGCTCGCACACGATGTGAAACTCGTGGACCTTCTGACTGAATACCGGCAACCCGAGCTCGCGCTCAAATACCTTTGGGAGCCGTTATGCGTTGCGGCCCTCAACACGCCCGCCGCGCTCGCTTCCGCACAGGTTTTTCTCAACGTCATACGCGACGGCGTCATGGGATCGAACGGCGCGAGCGACATGCTTCTTCCACGCGTGGATCTTTCGCGTCTGTTTCCGGATGCGGCAGCGAAGTACATCGGCGATCGTGGCGGGTTGGTGCGCACGGGCACCGCGGTGCGAAGGATCTACTGGGCCGGAGAAGGCTGGTTTCTGGACGGCATCCCGACCCCGTTCGCGTCGGTGATCGTCGCAAGTGCCCCGCAGCACTCTATTTCGCTCCTCGATGAAATTGAGGACATTGAAGCCACGCGAGCGCGTCTTGGCGGTCTTACCTATATGCCGATCACTACGATCTATCTTCAGTACGCGCCCAGCTACGCTCTCGAGTTGCCCATGGTTGGGCTCTCCGGAGGGCCCGGACAGTGGGCATTCGATCGTGGCCAGCTCGGGGGCCCGAAGGGCATGATTGCCGTTGTGATCAGCGCATCGACAGGTGTCGAGCATATGCAGAACCACGAGTTGTCCCGTGCCATTACCGAACAAATGCATCGGGAGCTCGGTGCGCCCACCAAGATCGATTGGCGCCAGATCATCACTGAACGGCGCGCCACGGTAGCGTGTCGCCCGAACGTCTACCGTCCGGGCAACCTGACCGAGGCATCCGGGCTCCTGTTGGCAGGCGACTACACCGCGAGCGACTATCCGTGCACCTTGGAATCCGCGGTGCGAAGCGGCATAGCGGCCGCGATGCACGTCATCCACCCGACGAGCGCATCAATTCCACAGCCTCGCTGACGCGCTCCACAACGATCACCTCGAGACCTGCGATCGGCGCACGCGGTGCATTCGTGCGCGGAATCAGCGCGCGCTGAAAACCCAATTTCGCCGCTTCGCGCAAACGATCCTGCCCACGGGGGGCGGGTCTGATTTCGCCAGCCAATCCGACTTCGCCAAACACGACCGTCTTGCTCGGCAAGGGCCGGTCTCGAAACGAAGAAACGACCGCGAGCAACACCGCAAGATCAGCCGCCGGTTCAACGATTCGTACGCCGCCCACTGCATTGACGAATACATCCTGATCACCGCACGCGATGCCGGCATGCCGATGCAACACGGCGAGCAGCATCGCCAGCCGGTTTTGATCGAGCCCCACCGACAATCGGCGCGGATTCGCGCCCATTGCCGGATCGACGAGCGCCTGCACCTCGACCAGGAGCGGCCGCGTTCCTTCGTTGGCCACCAGGACGCATGATCCGGGCACGCCTTCCCGGTGCTCGGCTAGAAAAAGCGCGGAGGGATTCGATACGCCGCGCAATCCGCGTTCGGTCATGGCAAACACGCCCAGCTCATTGACCGGCCCAAAGCGGTTCTTGAACGCGCGGATCACCCTGAAGCTCGAAGCGGTATCGCCTTCAAAATAGAGGACCGTATCGACCAGATGCTCGAGCACGCGCGGACCGGCAAGCGAACCCTCCTTCGTGACATGCCCAACGAGCACAATCGCAATACTGCGACGTTTGGCGATGCGCGCGAGCTGCGCAGCACATTCACGGACCTGCGCAACCGATCCAGGTGCCGAAGTCAGCGCGTCGGAATACATGGTCTGGATGGAATCGATCACCACCAGCTCGGGCGCCTCGGTCTCCAGGGTGGCGCTGATCCGCTCGAGCTGGATCTCGGCGAGCACGCGCATATGCGCCGCGCCAAGCTGCAGGCGTCGGGCAC
>JANMUI010000756.1:0-4938 GCA_031391405.1 Betaproteobacteria bacterium | reverse complement strand
CTGTCGAAGGGTGAATGCCGGAGCATCCGTGAGCGGACGGTCGCGTGCCTTCGACAAGCCTGCGTTACCCTTCGACGGGCTCAGGGCGAACGGAGGCTTGAGCACCGTAGCTTAAGTCAGCGCCATTCGGGGTAGACGTCTGCGCAGCGGACCGCGCAGAGGTCGGAATAATACGCGATCGACCATGGATGACGCGTCAATCATCGTCGCCATCATCCCCACCGCCGCGTGGACCGCGGCACACAAAGTTGGCCGCATCGTCGGTACTGCCCGAGCCTGAGTACACCGCTGATTTGGGATACGCGCAAAGCGGTCGCGTGCGCGTTGGCACAATGCCTCCCTTGGCGATGATCCGCTTCGGCGCAATGCCCTTCTCGACCCAGTTTTCCAGCTCGGTCAATAGATCGAACGTGTTGGGACCAGGTCCGCCACCGCAATGCTGCACACCGGGTGCCATGAACAGGCGGAAGAATTTCTGCACGTCCTCGAGCGCGTCGTCGCGATCCTCGTGGCGGCCACCGAAGAACGACAGAACGCTTTCGTAGTAGTTGATGCTGTTGAGCGGCGAGATGGCCGGATCGTTCCAGCCATGCCAGAGAATGATCTTGCCGCCCTTTCTCTTGAGCGGGCGCAGATCCGGATCGATCGCGTTGATCACGCGTCCGATGCTCGCATCGGTCTTGGCGAGATCGCTGTCGAAGTTGAAGGTGTGCAGATCGTAGGCTGGATCATTGAACACCATGAACTTGAAGAACTGCGTGGAGAAGAAGTCGAGCAGGGAACCGCCGGGCCCGGCACCAGTGATCCATGGCGCCCAGCCGCCAGGGCCGGTTTCCGCGCCTGGCAATGCGCCGGGAAAGACTTGTTCGCCAGTGCGCGGGTTTCGCGGCCCGGCATAGATTTTCTCGATGGCCGTCACCTGCTTTTGCGTAAGGCAGGCGTTCGACTCCGCGCCGGTGCACAGCAAGCTGGATGGTTTGAAGTCACATTTGCGCGGATCATCGAGAATGCCATCCTGGATGCCATCCTTCGCATCGCACGCCGTATTCACGGCATTGGCGATCGCAGGGAGCTTCTCAGCCGAGAAGTAGCTTGCCGGATCCTTCAGATGCGCCTGGTATGCCCACGCGGCAGCCGTGAGGAGATGCGTCCAGTAATTCGCCGGTGCGCCAATCACAAGGCCATCGTAGTCGCCGGGAAACTGCTGCGCTTCCATCAGACCTTGCCGGCCGCCGGTGGAACAGCCGGTGTAGTACGAATGGCTCGGACGCTTGCCGAAGAACGAGCGCGTAATTGCCTTCGCATTCTGGGTCGTAAGGTGCAACGATCGCGGGCCGAAGTCGATGATCTTCTCGGGATGATTGAGCGCCCAGCTCGCATCGCCGCCGACGTGCCCAGTGTCGGTGCTCGCGGTCGAATAGTTGCGACGCAGCGCATCCGCCATTGGCCCGTAGCTGATCGCGCCCGCAAAACCACCATTGCCCACGCCATTGAATTTGCCGTTCCAGCCGGCGAGGGGGAGCCACGTCTCGAATTGGATGTTGGAGTCGCTGGTAGGACGAATTGCGCCGGCGACGCGGCAGAACGGCGGCAGACCGGTGATCGGTGCCGTGGCTCCCGGCGGCGTGAACGAACCGCCAGTGATTCGTTGCGCGGTTGTTACCGTTACGTCCGGCAAGCGCAGGGTCGCGAGGCTTTCGCACGCGATCGGGGACGCTTCCCGGTGTCTATCGCCATCCGCGGATACCCTAGTCGAGGCGATGATCGTAAGGGCGAACAGGGTAGTCGCAAGAACCGGGAGGTGGATGCGCGTCATAGGGTGTCCTCGAGGGGTGGCTTGCTGTGATTTTTTCGGTGCTGGACCGCACACGGAGCGTCGTGGCATTGCCAAGCGCGCGACGCTCCGCCGAACGATTCAGCGGTCAGTCATCATCTCTGTCATCGTCATCGTTCCAGCGCGACCCACGGCATGCGAAGTTCGCCGCATCGTTGATGCTGCCGCTCCCGGTGTAGCGCGCGGTTTGCGGATACGGGCAGAGCGGCCGCGTGCGCTCGACGCCGTTGGCTGGAGCGTTGTTGACGAACTTGGTGGCAACGATACTCTTCGGTGCCTCGCCCTGCTCAACCCACTTCTCGAGCGCCGTCAGCATGTCGAAGGTATTCGGTCCGGGACCGCCCGAGCAGTGATGCATTCCCGGCGCAAGATAAAGTCGCGTAAAGCGATTTGCACGCTTGCGGCTGTCAATCCGTTCGATCACGTCTTCGTAATACTGGATCGTGCGCTCGGCCATCAAGGCGTGATCGGCCCAGCCGTGCCAAAGGATGAGCTTGCCGCCCGCCTTGCGGAAATCCGATAGATCGGTGTCGGTTGCATTCAGGAACTGGCCGGTCGGGCGCAGCGCGCGCGGATCGCGATCGAAATCGAACGTCATCGAGTCGTACGCGGCGTTCCCGAACACGAAGTAGCGCAAGTAGTGATCCTGGAACGTGTACTGCAAGGGATTGCCATTCACCGGCGGCAGCGGTATGGACGGACCGCTGATCCACGTTTGCCAGCCGGACCCCGCGCCTTCGCCAGGCGTCGCGCCGCCTTCGGCGCCGGGCGGAAAACCAGGATGCAATTGCCGGCCTCGCGAGTTGGTCGGCCCCGCATACACCTTCTTCACCGCCGCGACTTGGGCCGTCGTGAGGCAGTTGGGCGCGTCGGGCCCATTGCAAGTCAGCGCCGCCGGATCGAAATCGCAGCGCAGCGGATTGTCGATCAGCCCGTCCACGAGACCGTCGTTCGCGTCGCAGCGTGCTGCCGCGGCGTTCGCGATCAAGGTCAGCTTGGCCGGCGGAATCGGCGCCGCACGGAGCGCCCGGGAATTCCAGTTGAAGCCCGCCATGAGGCCGGTCCAGTCGAGCGCGGGCGCACCGGCGATGATGCCGTCGAAGTCGTGCGGGTAGCGCTGCGCCTCCTGTAGCGCCTGCCGGCCGCCATTGGAGCAGCCTTCAAAGTACGAGTACTTCGGATCGCTGCCATACGCCCGTCGCGTAATGCTCTTGGCCGCGACGGTCACCACATGAATCCCGCGGTGACCGAAGTTGACTTGCCGATCGAGTCTATTCAACGCCCACGATCCGTCGAGCGCGGCCACGCCGTTCCCGGTGTGGCCGGTGTCGGTGCCGACCGAAGCATAGCCGCGTGCCAGACCAGCCGTGATCGCGGGGATCGAGCCAACGAATCCGCCGCCGCCCTGGTGGTAGAACTTGCCGTTCCATGCGGTGGGCAGGCCGAGCTCGAAGTTTATTTCCGAGTCGACGCGACCCCGCACCCGGCAATACTGCGGAACGGCAGGCGTTGCCGGAATGATCTCCGCGGTCGTAATGGTGGTGTTCGGGACACTGACGCCAGTCAGAGACGCGCATTGCGCGGCGTCCAACGCGTGGACCATTGACAGGGGCGCAAAACCAATCAGTGCCGTCGCAATCGCAATTCGGGTATTCCGGTGTAAATCGACGTTCATCTCATCTCCTTTGGGTCCGATTCTTCGGAGCTCATGGTGGGCATGTTCACCGTCCCGCGCATCCCACCAATCGCACCCGCATCTTAGGAACGCTCCCTCCCGATATTCCGACCCTACTGCAAATAAAGCCGAAATCTCCAAAGAAATATCGAAAACTCAAAACAATCGGGGAGCCGGCGATTCGACGATTGCGGCAATGCGGCGAGTGATGCAGTCATTCCGCGACAGCCTCTAAGCGCTCCGGCGGTACTGCGAAGGCGGCATCCCGAAGTGGGCGTTGAACCGCACCGAGAAATGCGACGCATTGCGGAATCCGCAAGCGTGCGCGACTTCAGCGAGCGGTGTTGCGTCGCGTCGCAGCAGCGCGCCCGCGCGCTCCAGCCGGCGCTCGAGCACATACTGATGGGGCGTCTTGCTGGTGGCGGCACAAAATGTCCGCACGAGATGATCGACCGACATGTGCGCGATGTCCGCCAAGGGCTTCAGCGGAATATTCCGCTCAAGATTCGCTTCCACGTACTCCACGATTCTCTTGAGTAATATTGGCCGCAACGGATGCACGAGGTGGTTGCCGGCGTGATCGGTCTGCTCCTCGCCGGTTGCGTGGAAATTACACTGGCGTAAGTGGCGCAGCAGCAAGTGTCCGGTTTCGGCGAGGAACTCGGAATCGGCAAGGGGCTTCGGATGCGACAACATCTCGCACTCGCTCACCAGCATCTGGAAATAGCCGGTCAACCATGGATCCTTGGCACCGACAAAGGCCTTGGTCGCGTCCGCGGATGCGCAACGCGAATCGGTCACCTCGGGAAGCGTCGCCATATCGATGTAAATGTGGACCGCTTCGACTGGTGACTCGATCCACGACTCGACGATCGCATCGGCAGGAACAAAGCTCACCGAGCCGGCCAACGGAACGTTGGTTGTGCGTACCCCGTTTATTGTCCGGATGACGGTCGCCGTGCCGCGCGCGTGGAGAGCGAGCACGTGCTGGGAACCGCCATGCCTCGAGTAATGCATTCTCGGCAATCGCCACTTGGCGGCGAGAAGCCCCGCGTCGCGTCCGCTCTTGACAAGAAATGTCGGGCATAACCCGGTCGTGCGGGAAATCTCGTCGGGTGTCGAACGCTTGGCTTGTTGCAAGGCACCAGGTTGCATCGAGCGCTCCCTCCCTACACCCCACTGGTCTTAGCAGCTTGTTGGGGCGCCAGTAACCGCATGGCAAAACGGGACCAAAGCCTTCCGTTCGATTCTTGCGATCGTGCGGGTTTTCCAAATTGCACTGCAAACGGATCCAGCGGGGCGGAGTTGAATCCACAGCATGGCACGATGCGCTGAAAAATACGCCTTGGCGCAATGGCCGTCAAGGTGGTGGGAAAAACTTATGTTCCGGCGAGATAGATCGCCGAGTCTAAAGAGGAGCCCGGCGACT
>JANMUI010000717.1:0-21878 GCA_031391405.1 Betaproteobacteria bacterium | reverse complement strand
GTCATCATCGGCGGCCTGGGTTCGCTGCTCGGCAGCTATTTCGGCGCCGCGTTCATCGTCGTGTTGCCGATCCTGCTTAACCAAGTGCCGGCGTGGATGGGCGTCCCGATCTCGACCGCCATGGCGTCACACCTGGAGTTCATGATATTTGGCGCCCTGATCGTGTTTTTTCTGATTGTCGAGCCGCATGGCTTGGCTCGGCTGTGGGCGATCGGGAAGGAGAAGTTGCGGCTGTGGCCCTTCCCACATTGAGCGGGTATTATCTGTATAGATGTTTTCCTGGAGGATGGAAATGAGACAAAACGCAAGCGTGAAGTACACGGTGTTGGCGGCGGGAATTGCCATGGCCGCGGTATTGGGTAGCACCGCGCTGCAGGCCCAGGACAAAGGCGCAGCCGCAAAAAAAGGCGCCCCGGCGGCAGGCGAGCAGTTCTTTCCGGTGCTCTCGTATCGTACGGGCGCCTATGCGCCCAATGGCGTGCCGTTCGCCAACGGTTACGTTGACTATCTGAAGCTCCTCAATGCCCGCGATGGCGGCATCAACGGCGTCCGGATCACCTTCGAGGAGTGCGAAACCGGTTACGCGACCGACCGCGGTGTCGAATGTTACGAGCGACTGAAAGGCAAGGGCACGACCGGTGCCACCTTGTTCCACCCGCTCTCTACCGGCATCACCTTCGCGCTGACCGACAAATCGTTCACCGATAAGATTCCCCTCATCACCGCCGGTTACGGCCGCGCGGATTCGGTGGACGGCACGGTGTTCGCATGGAATTTCCCGCTGGGTGGCACCTACTGGACCTCGTCCGACATGCTGGTGCAGTACCTCGGCAAGAAAGAAGGCGGGCTGGATAAATTGAAGGGCAAAAAGATCGCCCTCGTGTATCACGACTCGCCCTACGGCAAGGAGCCGATTCCGCTCCTGCAGGAGCGCCAGAAGATGCACGGCTTTGAATTGCTGCTGCTTCCGGTGACCCATCCGGGCGTGGAGCAGAAAGCCACTTGGCTGCAGATCCGCCAGCAGCGTCCTGACTACGTGTTGCTGTGGGGCTGGGGCGTGATGAATTCGACCTCCATCAAGGAAGCGGTCGCCACCGGTTATCCGCGCGAGAAGATGTACGGCGTGTGGTGGTCCGGGGCCGAGCCCGACGTGACACCCGCCGGCGATGGTGCGAAGGGCTATAACGCGCTCACCTTCCTTGCGCCCGCCGGCCAGGGGGCGGTGCATAAGGACATTCTTACGCATGTCCACGCCAAGGGCGATGCCGCCGGCAACAAGGAAGGGTTCGGCGAGGTGCTCTACAACCGTGGCATGACCGCCGCGATGTTGTCGGTCGAAGCGGTGCGGAAGGCGCAGTCCAGGTATGGCAACAAGCCCCTCAAAGGCGAGGAAGTACGCTGGGGCCTCGAGAACCTCGCGATTGACGCTGCGACGATCAAGCGGCTCGGCTTCGAGGGTTTCATGGCGCCGATCAGCACGAGTTGCGCCGACCATGAGGGCGGCAGTTCCGCGCAGATCCATACCTGGGACGGCAGCAAGTGGGTCGTGGAACCCGGCCTGTTGCAACCGGACATGTCGATCATAAAGCCGATGATTCGCGCCTCCGCGGAGAAGTATGCGGCGGAGAAGAAGATCACCAAGCGCGATTGCGCAAAAGAATCAAACTGATGTTTGAGTAGGGAAGCGGCGTCGGAGCTATCGTCCGGCGCCGTTTTTTCGCGAGGAATTCGATGTCGGCACTGCCTGCGATGTCCGCAGCACCAACTTTGCTCTCCGTGAACGGCATCGAGGTGATCTATAACCACGTGATCCTCGTGCTAAAGGGCGTATCGCTCACGGTGCGTGAAGGCGGCATTGTCGCCCTGCTCGGCGCCAACGGCGCGGGGAAAACGACGACGCTCCGGGCGGTGTCCAATCTGCTCAAAGGCGAGCGTGGTGAGGTGACCAAGGGCTACGTCGAGTATCTCGGTGAACGCATCGAAGGTCTAACGCCCGCGGATCTGGTCAGGCGGGGCGTGGTGCAGGTGATGGAGGGCAGGCGTTGCTTTGCCCACCTGTCGGTCGAGGACAACCTGCTCACCGGCGCCTATACGCGTAGCCGCGCCGAGACGAGCGCGGGCCTGGAACGCGTCTACGAATACTTTCCGCGTCTGAAGCAGCGGCGTACTTCGCTGTCGGGCTACACCTCGGGTGGCGAGCAGCAGATGACCGCCATCGGCCGCGCGCTGATGGCACGACCGAAGATGATCCTGCTCGATGAACCGTCGATGGGCTTAGCGCCGCAATTGGTGGAAGAAATATTCGAGATCGTGCGTAACCTCAACCAGAAGGAAAAGGTGAGTTTTCTGCTCGCCGAGCAGAACACCAACGTCGCCCTCAAGTATGCAGGCTACGGTTACATCCTGGAAAACGGCCGCGTGGTGATGGACGGCGAGGGCAAATCGCTCGCGGAAAACGAAGATGTCAAAGAGTTTTATCTTGGCTTTTCGTCCGGCGGGCGCCGCAGCTTCCGCGACGTGAAGTCCTATCGACGGCGCAAGCGTTGGCTGTCCTGAGGGTCCGCCAACGAGGTGGCTGCCATGCCCGACTACTACGACACTCTCGAAACACGTGACCCCCAACAACGCGAGCGCGACCTCCTGGCCGTGCTTCCCGCGCAGATCGCTCACGCCAAAAAGAACGCTCCCGGCTTTGCGCGCATTCTTGCCGACATCGACTCGACTGCCGTGACCAGTCGCGCTGCACTTGCCAAGCTTCCGGTGACCCGCAAGTCGGATTTGAAGGATCTGCAGAATGAGATGCCGCCGCTTGGTGGGCTGAATGCAATTCCAATCGGCAAGTTCAAGAACATCTTCGTCTCGCCCGGACAGATCTACGAGCCCGAAGGTTTCAGCACCGACTGGTGGCGGAGCGGTCGCGCACTGTTCGCAGCCGGCGTGCGTGCGGGCGACCTCGCGATCAACACCTTCGCCTATCACTTCACGCCGGCCGGTTCATTGATGGAAACCGGTGCCCGCGCGATCGGTTGCGCGGTCGTGCCGACCGGGGTCGGCCAGACGGAGATGCAGGTCGCGACGATCGCCGATCTGAAAGTGAACGTGTATGTCGGCACGCCCTCGTTTCTCAAGCTCATCGTCGAGAAGGCGGATGAACTGAAAGTCGATCTTTCCAGCCTCAGGAAAGCAGCGGTCGGTGCCGAATACCTGCCGCCCGCGCTGCGCAAAGCCATGGGCGAGCGCGGCATTCGCGTGCTGCAAAGCTATGGCACGGCCGATCTCGGTATCGTTGCCTACGAATCCGAGGCGATGGAGGGCATGATCCTCGATGAAGGCGTGTTGCTCGAGATCGTTCGGCCCGGCACGGGCGATCCGGTGCCCGAAGGCGAAGTCGGCGAGGTAGTGATCACCACATTCAATCAGGACTATCCGCTGGTGCGATTCGCGACGGGCGATCTCTCGGCTGTGTTGCCTGGCATCAGCCCATGCGGCCGTACCAATACCCGCATTCGCGGCTGGATGGGTCGAGCGGACCAAACCGCCAAAGTGCGCGGCCTGTTCGTGCATCCTCGGCAGGTTGCCGAAGTGATCAAGCGGCACGCCGAGATCGGTAAGGCGCGCCTCGTTATCGACAATGCGGGCGGCCAGGATCGCATGGTGCTCCACTGCGAGCTTGCTGGCGCCGCGAGTGATGCGCTCATTAAGGCGATCGCCGATAGCATTCGCGACATTACGAAGCTGCGTGGCGATGTGACCTACGCTGCGCCAGGCTCACTCGCGAATGACGGCAAGGTCATCGAAGACACGCGCAAGTACGAGTAGACCCACTGCGCGGTCCTACTGCGACTGGAACACTCCCGCCGTCTTTGCAATGCCCGTCCACTTGGCAAGCTCGTTGCGATGGAAATCGCCAAATGCTTCGGGCGTCGCCGATGGCGCGGGTTCGATGCTCACATTGCCCAGTCGTTCGACCACGTCCGGCATCTTCGTCACTTCCTTCAACTCGCTGTTCCAACGATCGATGACGGCGCGCGGTGTCCCGGCCGGTGCGAACATGCCGATCCAGGCGATCATGTTGAGATCATGCAGGGCCTGGACGCCGCCTTCACCCATGGTCGGTACGCTCGTCGCGAAGGGTGAGCGCTTCTGCGACGTAACGGCAAGCGCTTTCACCTTGCCCGCCTTGACCTGGATGTTGGCCGACGTCATGCCATCGAACATCAAGGTGAGTTGACCGCCCATCATGTCGGTGAGCGCCTGGGCGCTCCCCTTGTACGGAATTCCGACCACGTCAATGCCCGCGCCGACCTTGAGCGCTTCCATGATGAGGTGCGAGATCGTGCCGCCGCCAAGGTGCGCGTAGTTGTGCTTGCCGGGGCTCGCCTTGAGGAGGGCCATCATTTCTTGCAAGGTATTGGCCGGAACGCTGTTACCCGCCACCAGAATCATCGAGGTGAAGCCCACCATCGAGATCGGCACGAGATCCTTTTCCGGCTCGTAGGGCAGTTTCTTGTAGACGGCAGGAAGGATCGCGACCGGCGAGATCGATGTGACCAGCAGGGTGTAACCGTCCGCAGGTGATTTGACCGCCGCTTCGACGCCGATAATGCCCGCCCCGCCGGAACGATTGTCCACCACCACCGGTTGTCCAAGTCGTTGCGCGAGCCGATCGATCATCGCGCGCGAGGCGACATCCGCGGCGTTGCCGGGCGGGAACGGGGCAATGATCTTGATCGGACGATTCGGATAGGTTTGTGCGTCTGCCGGCGCGACCAGAAAGGTGAAGGCGGTGGCGAACATTGCAACGGCGATCGGCACGGCAATGACCGGCACCTGCCGGGTACGGCGCGAACTGTCAATCATGGGTCCTCCTCGATGCGTGCGAACGGTGCCTGTGCGGCCGGGCTTTATAATCGCACACAGCATCGTCTCGCGGGTCGCTCGCCGCGGCACCTTGCTGCGGGTCACCGTTTCCAATCGAGCGCGTCAACCGACGATGGATCATGTCCAACGCAGATATCAGTTTTTGTCGTTCGTTCTTGTTTACGCCGGGTAATCGCCCCGAGCGGTTCGCGAAGGGCGCTGCGACCGGCGCCGATGCGTTGATTCTCGATCTTGAAGACGCGGTCGCCGCGCAAGACAAGGATCTCGCGCGCGCGACGGTGATCAAGCATTTCAGTGGTGATTGGCGCGCCGCGCTTTCAACCGGGCAACTCTGCGGCCTGCGCGTCAACAACTTGCACACCATGGCCGGGGCGAAGGATCTCGAAGCGCTGATCACCTCGCGCGTGGTGCCCGACTTCATCGTGATCCCGAAGGTCGAGTCCGCGCCCGAGGTCGATGTGTTCGTGCGCCAGCTCACCGGTCCGCAGGCGACCATCCAGTTGCTGTGTGCCATCGAATCGGCACGTGGGCTGGAAGCGGCAATGGCCATCGCGGCGGTGAGCCCGCGGGTGCGCTCGCTTGGTTTCGGTGGCGCGGATCTCGCGGTCGAATTTCGTGCCGAACTCTCATGGGAGCCGATGTTCATGGCTCGCGCGAGGCTGGTGCAAGCGGCGGCAGCGGCAGGCATCGGGCTGGTGGACGTTCCGCATGTCGATCTGAGTGATGACGCCGGATTGCAGCGCGATTCGGTTCGTGTGAAGGCGATGGGCTTCACCGGCAAGCTCGCGATTCATCCGAAGCAGGTGAAACCGATTCAGGACGTGTTCACGCCAACGCAGGAAGAGGCATCGCGCGCGGCGGGCATCGTCGCGGCATTCGAGCGGTCAGCCGGCAATGTCGTCGAATTTGAAGGGAAGATGGTCGAAGGACCGATCGTCAAAGTGCAGGAGCGAATCCTCGCGTTGGCACGTCGCGCAGGCGTGCCTGTGACTGCTGCATCGGACATCGCATCGAAGCCCACCGTGGCGGACCAGGCCGGCCCGTTTTCGGCGTACTGCATTGCCCGTGACAAGCGCTATATCGAGCGATTCGGTCTCGACTTCGAGGACTTCGCGGCAGGGCAACGGTTCCGTCATCGGCCCGGCGTCACGATCACGCAGCAGGATAATCTCGACGAGGCACTCGACACCTTGAACAGCGCGATGATCCACTACGACGCGCACTACTCGGCGCAAACGACGTGGAAGAAGCCGTTGATGGTGAGCACGGTGACCTTGCAGCGTGTGATCGGCATGGCATCCAAGACATTCGCGAAACGTCGCGCGATTCGCGGCATGAAAGAGATCGCGATGACCGCGCCGGTGTTCGGTGGCGACACGTTGTATGCGGAATCGGAGATCCTCGGCGTCGAGGCGGGTACGGATCCGGATTGCGGACATGTCAGTGTCGTATCGCGTGGCGTCAACGCCGAAGGCACGGTGGTCGCGCGCATCACCTACACGGTCGAAATCTTCCGTCGGGGCAGGCATCCCGATGACAAGGGGCAGAACGAGCAACGTGCGCCCGAGGCACGATTCGCCCACCACCGCCAATTGGCCGACGGCACCTTGGTCGAACAGTTCGGCTTTTTCTTCGAGGATTGCGAGCCGGGCGAAACATTCGTGCATTACTCGCGGCGCTCGTTTCATCGCGACGAGGCGATCGAACATGCCTATCGATCGCTCGACGTCGCGCCCCAGTATCACGACGAGCGATGGATCCGCGAGCATCAGGATGGTCGCTATCGTGTGGCCGAAACGTGGTTGATCGGCGCGGCGACGGCATTGTCAACGCGCACATTCGGGCGTGTCGTCGCGAATCTTGGCTGGTACGACATCGCGCTGCAAAGTCCGGTGTTCGCAGGCGATACCGTGCATGCGGAATCGACGATCCTCGAGAAGCGCGAATCGAAATCGCGGCCGAACGAGGGCATCTTGAATGTCGAAACGCGTGCGTACAACCAGCACGGCCAAATCGTCGTGTCCTATAAGCGCAATCTGCTCGTCTACAAGCGCAACGCGCAGACGCCTTATCCAAAGGCAGGGTATTGATCGTGCGGATGCAACCCAGCGTAACCCGTTCCATCATGGCCGCATTGGCGGCGGCGTGCGTATCGCTCATCGCGTCGGCCCAGCCCCTGCCGGAATCCAAGGATCTCGATACGCCGTATGTGCCGACGCCACAGAAGGTCGTCGATGCGATGCTCGCGATGGGCAAGGTCGGGCCCAAGGACTTCCTCATCGATCTCGGATCCGGCGACGGCCGGTTGGTGATCACCGCCGCCAAGCAGTTGGGGGCGCGCGGCTTCGGCGTGGAAATCGATCCGAGACTGGTGAAACTCGCCAATCAGTCGTCGCGGCAGCAAGGTGTTGGTGAGCGCGCACGCTTCATGGAGCAGGATCTTTTCAAGACCCCCTTGCACGAAGCCAGCGTGATCACGATGTATCTCCTGCCTGATGTGAACATCGAGCTTCGTCCGAGGTTGTACGCGCTCAAGCCGGGAACACGCATCGTCTCGCACGACTATCACCTGGGGGATTGGCGGGCCGATGACCACGCGATGCTCGACGTTCCGGACAAACCGGTTGGTCCGTTGCTGAAGAGCGATATCTTCCTCTGGATCGTTCCCGCGCAGGTGGCCGGTATGTGGGAGGGTGCCATGCCCGGTGCGCACCGGGCCGTCCGGCTTGAGTTGACGCAGAAGTACCAGGAAGTCGCGGCCAAGGTGCTTCTGGGTGGGGTGCCGATGCGCGTTACGCGCGCGACCTTGCGCGGCCGCGCGCTCGAAATCGATGCCGAAAGCACCAATGGGGAAGCCATCGTATTGGCGATGCAATCGGAGGGAATGGCGCTGTCGGGTTCGGCCACCATAGGCGGCAAACGAATCAGCGTGGTGCTCAAGCGCTAACCGAGTGAGACCAGCCAGCGACGCATTTCATCACCGCGACGGTCATCACAGACGTGTGCCTCGCCGAGCGGTTGTGCCGTCGCCCGTCGTGGTTGCCCTGGGGAATGCGCCGTTGAGCAGTCGCAGGAACGAGCGAAGGGAACTTCGGCACGGATAGTTGATCAAATTAGTCAGGAATCGCTATACTTGAGTGCATCGCTCGGGTTTCGCGTTTCTTGGCATTTGCCTCGCGATCAACCCTCACGACCAGGAGGTTCCATGCGCCTAACCACCAAAGGCCGCTTTGCGGTAACGGCAGTTCTCGACCTCGCTACGAATCAGACCGATGGCCCGGTTTCTCTTGGCGAAATCAGCGGCCGCCAGAAAATCTCGCTCTCCTATCTGGAACAGTTGTTCGGCAAGCTCCGGCGGAGCGGACTGGTCAATAGCACCCGCGGGCCCGGCGGCGGATACATGCTGGCCCGCCCGCCTCTCGACATTTCGGTGGCGGACATCATTGTCGCCGTCGATGAGCCCATTGATGCGACCTCGTGCGGTGGCCAGGAAAATTGCGTCGAGGACCAGAAGTGCAACACGCATGATCTGTGGGAAGGCCTGAACGAGCACATCTTCAGTTATTTGCGCGGGGTGTCGCTTGCCAAGCTGATCGATGATCTCGAGCATCGCAAGAGCGAGACGAAAGGCGTTCATGTCATCGAGATGCATGAACGGCCGAAATCGGACTCGTCCTCGAAGTCCACCTCGCTGAGTGCCTGAAGGAACGGTGTCGACATGCCAGTACGCTTTACGGAAAACGCCGCCGCCCAGATCAAGACAACGGTCCAGAAATACGGCGGCATCGGCTTACGCCTCGGGGTGAAACGGGTCGGTTGCAACGGCCTCGCCTATACCTTCGACACGGCCAAAGATATCGCGCCGGACGATGCGGTGTTCGAAGCCCATGAAACGACCTTGGTCGTCGATGGCAAGGCGCTTCAGTACCTCGATGGCTCCGAGCTTGATTTCGTGCGCGAAGGATTCAAGCAGATGTTCACGGTCACCAATCCGAATGTGAAGAGCACCTGCGGATGCGGTGAGAGCTTCAATATCGACTGAAAGCGCCTCGCTTTCGCGTCGCGTCTGGCAACCTCCTATGAGCTCAGTCCTTCAAAATCTGATTGATCAGCCGTATCAGCACGGCTTTCGCACCGATATCGAGTCCGATGTCGTCGCCAAGGGATTATCCGAGGCGGTTATCCGGCTTATTTCCGAGAAGAAGGGCGAGCCTGAATGGCTGCTCGAATTCCGTTTGGAAGCCTATCGGCACTGGCTCACGATGACCGAGCCCGCGTGGCCGAATGTCCACTATCCCAAGATCGATTTTCAGAACATTTCGTACTACGCGGCGCCCAAGCCGAAGAAGAAGCTCGCGTCGATGGACGAAGTCGACCCGGAATTGCTGCGGACCTTCGAGAAGCTCGGTGTGCCGATGCATGAGCAGAAGGCACTCGCTGGTGTGGCGGTCGATGTGATCTTCGACAGCGTCTCGGTCACCACGACCTACAAACACAAGTTGGCCGAAGCGGGAGTCATCTTTGGTTCCTTTTCGGAAGCGGTGAAGGAACATCCGGAACTGGTGCGCAAGTACCTGGGTTCGGTGGTGCCTACGACCGACAACTATTACGCTGCGCTCAATTCAGCGGTATTCACGGAAGGTTCGTTCTGTTTCATACCGAAAGGTGTGCGCTGCCCGATGGAGCTGTCCACCTACTTTCGCATCAACACGCAGGAGTCGGGGCAGTTCGAGCGCACGTTGATCGTCGCCGAAGAGGGCTCGCACGTCTCCTACCTCGAAGGCTGCACCGCGCCGCAGTTCGATACCAATCAACTCCATGCGGCGGTGGTCGAGCTGGTCGCGCTCGATAACGCCGAGATCAAGTATTCGACCGTGCAGAACTGGTACGCCGGCGATGCGGAAGGCCGGGGCGGGATCTACAACTTCGTCACCAAGCGCGGACACTGCAAGGGCGTGAATTCCAAAATCTCCTGGACGCAGGTCGAAACCGGTTCCGCGATCACTTGGAAATATCCAAGCTGCATCCTGCAAGGCGAGAATTCGGTGGGCGAGTTCTATTCGGTGGCACTCACCAATCACAAGCAACAGGCCGACACTGGCACCAAGATGATTCATCTTGGGCGCAACACGCGTAGCCGCATCATCTCGAAGGGTATCTCGGCCGGACAATCGAGCAACAGCTATCGCGGTCTGGTGCAGATCGGGCCGCGTGCCGATGGCGCCCGCAACTATTCCCAATGCGACTCGATGTTGATCGGCGACCGGTGTGGTGCGCACACATTCCCCTACATACGCGCGCAGAACAGCACGGCGAAGATCGAGCATGAGGCCACGACCTCGAAGATCGGCGAGGACCAGTTGTTCTATTTCGCCAGCCGCGGCATTGATTCCGAGCAGGCCGTATCAATGATCATCAATGGCTTCGTGAAGGACGTGTTTACCCAATTGCCGATGGAGTTCGCCGTCGAAGCGTCGAAGCTCCTCGGGCTCAAGCTGGAAGGGAGCGTCGGATGATTCGCGCAAATGCCCCCGTCTTGCTGGAAGTGCGCGATCTGCGCACGAAAGTGGGTGGGGTCGAGATACTGAAGGGTATCAACCTCACTGTTCGGGCCGGCGAGATTCACGCCATCATGGGTCCGAACGGTTCAGGCAAGAGCACGTTCGCCAAGGCGCTAAGTGGTCACCCTGACTACGATGTGACGGCCGGATCGGCGACCCTCGAGGGCAGGAATCTTTTCGAGCTCGCCCCGGAAGAGCGTGCACGTGCCGGATTGTTCCTCGGATTTCAGTATCCGGTCGAGATCCCGGGTGTCGCGAATGCACAGTTTCTGCGCCTCACCTACAACACCGTGCAAGGCGCGCGCGGCAAGGACGAGCTCGATCCGCTCGAATTCGATGATTTCGTACGCGAGAAGATGAAGCTTCTCGAAATGGATCCGGCGTTTCTAGATCGGAGCGTGAATGAAGGATTCTCGGGCGGTGAGAAGAAGCGCAACGAAATTCTCCAGATGGCGTTGCTCGAACCGAAGCTCGCCTTTCTCGATGAAACCGACTCGGGCCTCGATATCGACGCGCTCCGTATCGTCGCCGGTGGTGTGAACACGTTGTCGACTGCCGACAATGCGGTCGTGCTGGTCACCCATTATCAGCGGCTCCTCAACTACATCGTTCCCGACTACGTCCATGTGATGGAGGGCGGTCGCATTCTCAAGACGGGCGGCAAGGACCTCGCGCTCGAGCTGGAGTCGCGCGGGTACGACTGGGTTGCGGCGGCGGCGTAAGACTGGAATCGTCATGAACGCGATCGGCATCAACGCCTATCTATCCAGCGTGCTGAGCGGCGACCCGATGGGTCCGGCCGGGTCGCTCGGCAGGTTCAATCCTGCCGGCGAACAAAGCTGGTTCAATCAATTGCGCGCCGAAGGCCTCGAGCGCGCCAACGCCCTCACTGTACCGTCCCTTCGGGACGAAGACTGGCGCTTCACGGATCTGTCGCCGTTGTACAAGCTCGCTTTTCGTCCGAGCCGGGTCGGCGGAGCGATCAACGCGGCCGCACTCGCAACGTTTGCGATCCCCGAGGCGACCACGCGTCTCGTGTTCGTAGATGGAATATTTGCTCCATCGCTGTCGTCGGCTTCACGCAGCGGCGGAATCATCGTGGCGCCACTTGCAAGTGTGCTCTCGGACTACGGGACCATTATTCGCGAGCGGCTCGGGCACATCGCCCCGATCGGATCCGATGCATTCCGCGCCATCAACACCGCGTATCTGAGTGACGGTGCGTTGATTCTGGCGCGGCAAAACGAGCGTCGGACCAGTCCCATCCATGTGCTCAATATCGCGACACAAAATGAAGCGGCCATCCACAACCGGACCCTGGTGATCGCGGAATCCGGGGCTGACGTTACCGTGATCGAGGATTTCGTCGCGATTTGTGAGGGCGTATACTGCGTCAACGCGGTCAGCGAAATCGATGTCGCGGACAACGCGCGGGTTCGCTTGATCAAACTCCAGCGGGAAGGCGCGAAGGCATTTCATCTTGCTTCGCGCGCAGCGCGGGTTCGGCGCGATGGCGTGTTTTCTGCCAATGCGATCACGCTCGGCGGGCGCATCTCCCGCGAGACGGTGAGCGTCGAGCTTAGTGGCGCCGGCGCGGATTGCCAACTCGACGGGCTCACGCTCATCAACGAACGGCAACTGGCCGATACCCACTCCTTCATCGATCATCGCGAGCCGCACTGCACCAGCCGGCAACTGCACAAGTGCGTCGTTGGTGACACGGCGCATGCGGTGTTCAACGGCCGGATTCTGGTTCGCCAGGATGCGCAGAAAACGAATTCCGCTCAAGAAAGCCGCAATCTGCTGCTCTCGCAACGCGCGCACATCGATACTAAGCCGCAACTCGAAATCCTCGCCGACGATGTGAAGTGCTCGCATGGCGCAACGGTCGGTCAGCTCGACGCCGAGGAGATGTTCTATTTGCGCAGTCGCGGCCTGCCCGAGGCGCAAGCGCGGAACGTACTCACCTATGCTTTCGCGGCGGAGGTGGTCGATCGCATCGCGATTCCATCGGTCGTCGAGCGGTTGCATCAGGCGGTGATGGAACAGACCCGTACCAAGGATTCACTATGAACGCACCAACCATCCGGCGCATGACAGAGCGCGCGTCGACGCTCGACCTCACGCGGATCCGCGCCGACTTCCCGATTCTTTCCGCCGTCGAGGTTCACGGCAAACCGCTCGTCTATCTGGACAACGGTGCCTCGTCGCAGATGCCGCGCCAGGTCATCGACCGTCTGGTGCGCTACCACACGCACGAGCATGCGAATATCCATCGCGGCGTCCATTACCTATCGGAGACCGCAACCAACGCCTACGAGGCGGCGCGCAAGACCGTGCAGCGCTTCCTGAACGCCAAGGAAGATCGAGAGATCATATTTACCGCGAATGTCACCGACGCGATCAATCTCGTCGCGCATTCCTACGGACGTGCGTTTCTCGCCGAGGGTGACGAGATCATCATTACCCATCTCGAGCACCACGCGAATATCGTTCCGTGGCAGATGCTCGGTGAAGAGAAGGGCGTAAAGCTTCGCGTCGCCCCGATCGACGATGCGGGCGAGGTGATCCTCGAAGAATACGAGCGGCTGTTCAGTCCGCGCACCAAGCTCGTTTCGATTACCCATGTCTCGAATGCGCTGGGCACGATCAATCCGGTGAAGGAGATGATCGACATCGCCCATCGCCACGGCGTGCCGATCATGATCGATGGCGCCCAGGCCGTACAGCACATGCCGGTCGATGTGCAGGCGCTCGACTGCGACTTCTACGCATTCACCGGACACAAGATCTTCGGGCCGACCGGGATCGGCGTGTTGTACGGCAAGGCCGCGCTGCTCGAGAAGATGAAACCGTTCCGGGGCGGCGGCGACATGATTCTCTCGGTAACGTTCGAGAAGACCACCTACAACACCATTCCGTTCAAGTTCGAAGCGGGCACACCGCCGATCGCGCAGGCCGTTCAACTTGCGACGGCCTTGGACTATGTGACCGACATTGGACTCGATCGCATCGCGGCGCACGAACACGACCTCTTGACCTACGCCACCGAACGGATCGCCGATCTTGGCGGCGTGCGGATCTACGGGCAGGCCAAGAACAAGTCTGCGGTGATTTCGTTCTATGTCGGCGACGTTCATCCGCATGATGTCGGTACGCTACTCAATGGCGAAGGCGTTGCCGTGCGTACCGGGCACCACTGCGCGCAACCGGTGATGCAGCGTTTCGGGATCCCCGCGACCGCGCGTGCGTCATTCGCGTTCTACAACACGTTCGAAGAAGTGGATGTGCTGATCGCCGCGATCGGCAAGGTCCAGAAACTGTTCTCCTGATCGCGCGAACCATGGACCCGAAGCTCCTCTATCAGGAAATGATCCTCGATCACAACAAGAAGCCGCGTAATTTCGGGAAGTTGGACGATGCGACGCACCGCGCCGAAGGTTTCAATCCGTTGTGCGGCGACCACATCTGGGTCGCGCTCAAACTCGACGGGAACGCGATCGGCGCCATCGCTTTCGAGGGCCATTCGTGCGCCATCTGCAAGGCTTCAGCATCGATGATGACGGCTGCGGTGAAGGGCAAGCCTGTTGCCAATGCCGAAGCGCTCGTCGATGAATTTCGCGGCATGGTAATCGGATCGGTTCAAGCTCCCACGTCGCCGGGTCTTGCACGTCTTACTGTGTTCGCGGGCATCAAGGATCTGCCGTCTCGGGTGAAATGTGCGGTACTACCCTGGCACACGCTGCACGCCGCGCTCAATCAAACCGCGAGCGCGACGACTGAAGGTGACGCTGATCCATTCTCATCCGCTGCCGCCTGACCACGAAACCAAAGAACACTCATGCCAAAAATCGCCGAAATCGAAAGCACGCCGAACCCGAACGCCAAGAAGTTCATCCTCAAGGAACCGCTGACCTGGGGTGTATCGCGTTCATACGATTCGGCCGGCGCGGCCACCGGTGATCCGCTCGCCTCGGCGCTGTTCGATATGCCGCACGTCACCAACGTTTTCTATGTCGATCACTGGATCACTGTGACGCAGGACGGTGGCGCCCAGTGGCCGGATCTTCTGAAAAAGCTCGCCGTACCGATTCGCGAGGCGCCGACCGCGGAGACGCAATCGTCGCAGTTCGGCGAGAACCCCGATCAGGCGCTCGATGATCCGGCGCTGTCGGACGAGGATCGGATCAAGCTATCGCAGATCATCGATCTCCTCGACGAACGGGTGCGGCCTTTCCTGCAAGGCGATGGCGGCGATCTCTATGTCATGGGCCTGGAAGGCAAGACCTTGAAGGTCCACTATCAGGGCGCATGTGGAAGTTGCCCGAGTTCCTTGTCGGCAACACTGTCGGGAATCGAGAGCCTGGTAAAAACGGTCGATGAGGACATGACCGTCGAGGCGGTTTGAGGGGACTGCGGCCGATGAAATCTACTTTCCTTTCAGCGCAATTTCCAAGACCGGTAGCAGTTGTGGTAACTCGACGGTGACCGTCTTCCAGACGATCTCGATGTTGATATTGAAGTAGCCGTGAACCAGCCGATTGCGCATGCCCATGATGTCCGACCAGGGGATTTCGGGCGTCGCCATACGCGTCTCTCATTCGATACTCGCGTGGCCGCCTCGCCGACGATCTCGACGGCGCGCACCACGGCAAATAGAAGCATTTGGTCTCTATCGAAATCGGCGCGATCACGGCCTGTAATGAATCTCTGGGCGGCTTGCGCCGCTTCGACCATGTGAGCGATGCGAATTCGGTCCTCAGCTTGCATATGCGATCTTCGCATTGCGCAGCACGTCGTCCCGGAAGTAGGGACTCAAATCCTCCGCCGTGCGCAGATCCACTTTGCGGCCAAGTAGCTGGCCGAGCTCAATCTCGATGTGGCTCATGCCCAGGAGTCCTGGCTCCAGGCCCGCCTCGAACTCGACTAGCAGGTCGATGTCGCTATCCGGCCTTGCTGCGCCCGTGAGCAAGGAACCGAACACCGCGAGTCGGCGAATGCGATAGCGCACGCAGATCTGCGCGAGTTCGCTGTCGACTATGTTCAGGAGTCCAGACATACAAATCTCGGTGTATCCATATCGGACGCCATTGGACCATAGGTCCGAAGCATCGGGGCGAGCGAATCACGCCCATGGCGATTCCGACGGTTTCGGGCCTTGCTCAACCAAGCCGCTTGAGCGGTCGCGGCCGCTGGGACGATGCACTTGAAGCGACCATCGCACCCAATATCGCCAACACCGCAAAAAGGGAACGCTGCCCTTTAAGCGGGCAAAGAATAGCAACCCGTTTGATTCCAGGTCATCGGATAGACCCCAACGAGAACCAAACAGTGCCGGTGAATAGGTAGTCACGCTCTTCCTCGGCGGGGGGTCCGCCAAGGGGAGATCATTCGAGGTCTGGCATCGCCGCAGCTCGCCACGCAGCCGGATGTCAGCGAGCTTGCAAAGGCGATTGCCCGTGAGATGCGGGATTCCGGAGTGAGAACGGTGGTGAAATGAAATGATGGAGCCATGCGCCGCTAACCCGCGCTTGCGGCCTAAATCGAAGGAGAGCGTACACGCTTGGCCGGGACCTGAGGTCCAACGAGTGCCCCGAGAACGGGTGATGAGCAAGTACCATTCAGGAGGCTTAATCTAGGTGACCGAATAGTGGGCATCCCAACCATGCACATGAATATTGAATCTCTCGCCCCCAACGACAACTGCTTCCAAGAGGTCGCCGAAAATGTCTGGTTAATGGACAACCACAAATGGGCGATCTATGTTTGGGAGCGCCATCGCAAGTCATCTGGCATTGTCGGTTTTCGCTACTTCACGTGGACTACCACTGGGATGCGATTGATGATTTTTCCGGGCGACCTGAGGCGGAAGCGCAGCTTCTAGCGGCCGACTTGCCGAAGTTGAAGGCTATGGTGCGGGATGAGGATGGGATCCAGTACGACTCGTTCATCGCTCCCGCGGTACGGCGAGGAATGTTCGATGAGATCCACTTCTACTGCAAACAGGATGACGGTGTAGACGTTGGCATCGACGAACACCTCTGCGCCCAAGTTGGAACTAAGCAGTTCGTTCACAGCGAGATGGAACACTTGCTCACGCTACGCTTCAATTCACCGCTCATCTTAGACATCTGCCTTGATCTGTTCAACGATTCTGATTATTTCGGCGAAGGAGAAATTTGGTCGGACGACGAGGGTATATCGCCTTCATGGAGATGATTCGGGAGATCTTGCGCAACGCAGCTCTGGTGACGGTGTCGTTGTCATTTGAGTATTCGGGGACTCACGCTGACACTAGGCAACTTGCCTCGCTGGTTCTCCCAAGAATCATCGAGTGGCGCAGCCAGCCCGCCGAGTAGACTTCAATGGTGGTGCGGAGCCTCCTGAGAGGATATGTGCTCGCTCCCGACCAAATGCCGTGTTTGGTAACGCAATGAGCACAGCAATAGGACCCCGATTCGGGAAACACTAGCTAGCTCCAGCAGTCCACAATCAGCGTCCATTTCCGTGCTTCGTCGCCAAGGTCGGGAATACTTTTCTCGCGCAACAGCCAGCCAGCACCGGACGTGTAATCCACGTTGTGGGCATCGAGGAACGCCCTCAAGGTTTGGCCTCTGATCGCGAAGTTGACGTTTTGCCCGACCTGCCCAGTGGCCGCTGCCATTTTCCTATCGGAAAGCTTCATCGACACCATCGCGACGACTTCGCCCTTCTTGTTCAGGACAGGGCTGCCGCTGGAGCCAGGTTGAATGGACGCGGTGATCTGGATCTGGTTGGTGTCGTTGCCAAGGCCGGTTAAGGCGCTGACCACGCCAAGGGTGAGATTCCCGCCGGAAGATAGCAACGAGTTAAGGGGGAATCCGAATACCACGATATCTTCGCCCTGACGCAACTTGAACGGATCGGCGGCGAGAGGGGCGGTGGCTTGCACAGTGCCCGAGACCTGAATGAGTGCCAGGTCGTTTGCCGAATCCTCGGTGATGAGCTTCGCATCGCCAGCGCGCCCGGCGATCCGTAGCTCCTTACAACCGGCAATCACATGATGGTTCGTAATGGCATGACCTGCCTTGCTCACTAAGAATAGGGTGCCGGTTCTTTTCTTGGCGAGGCCGCTCGGTGGCTCCGTCGACACGACGCCGGGGGATCGACCTTCACGCGCGAGAACCTGACCTTTTTGCCAGTTGCTGCCGAGGCGCTGAGCCTCAGCAATATGAATGCTGGACAATCTTTTTTCGATAAATTCGCGACTCTTGACAGCGTCATTCTGGCCGCCCGCAGCGGCGAGGTTGTACCAAGCATAGGCCAATACAAAATCGGTCGGAACACCTTCACCACTGTAATACATCCAACCAAGTTGGCGTTGGGCTTCCGAGTCGCTCTGCGCCGCTGCCTTCTGGAACCATTCAAACGCCTTGGCCGCGTCCTTTGGAACGCCCTCGCCATTGCGGTACAGCTTTGCCAGTTAGCAGTTGTTCCGCCGCTCCGCCCTGGCGAGCGGCTTTCAGCAACCAATCTTCCCCTGTGGCGGTGTTCTTTGAAACACCCACGCCCTCCAGATAGGCGATACCAAGCCCGATTTGCCCGCCCGCGTCCCCCTGGGCGGCAGCCTTCTGGAACCACTCGACGGATTTGGCGGCGTCATTCGGAACGCCTTCGCCAAAGCGATACATCCAGCCAAGCTCAAATTGGGCTTGCGCGTTGCCTTGTGCCGCTGCCTTCTGGAACCACTCGAAGGCTTTGGCTGCATCCTTCAGACCATACTTGTCCGAACCATACAATTTACCAAGATTGGTTTGCGCGTCTGCATTCCCTTGTGCGGCGACCTTTTGGGACCATTCGACGGCATTGGCGGCGTCTTTCGGAACGCCTTCGCCCAAGCGATACATCGAGCCAATCGCAGCTTGGGCTTGCGCGTTGCCTTGTACAGCTGCCTTCTGGAACCATTCAAACGCTTTAGCCGCGTCCTTTGGAACACCTTCGCCTTCGACATACCTTACGGCAAGTAGCCTCTGCGATTCAGCATCGGCCGTTTCCGCCTTCCTTATTATGTCGTTCAACTTTTGCTCTGGCGTCAGCTCTTGACTGGCCACCTGAGCCTGAGCTTGTGGCTCTTTGTCAGAGCACCCGGCGACGAGAAGCAGCGCGTGCGCGATACAAACGATGAGGCAATTCGGTTGTCGCACGAAACCTCCACACAGGTGAAAGATCGGCTTTGCTGATCTGACTAGATTCGCGACGAAGTCAGAACCTACCATTACGAAAGCGCATGTTAAATCCAAGCTAAGCCGAGAATTGGCAAGAATGCAGTAAGGACGTCCGAACCCTAGCTTCGAAATCTGAGAGCATTTATGACATCGCCGGTCGGCGTTTGCGTGACCTGCGCCAGATCTACGGGGTGACGCCCGTCGCACGCATTACTGATCCGGCTTGAACCCCGACGCCTTGATCACCGGACCCCACCGCTCGTAGTCGGCCAGTGCAATTCTTGCAAGTTCATCTGGCCCTAAGCCCGTCGGTTCGAGCCCCATCTGTGTCCAGCGCTCCTTGAGATCGGCACTGTTCACTGCCTCGATGATCGCTTTGGCTTGTCGATCGATTTCCTCGCGTGGCGTCTTGCCCGGTGCGTAGATGGCGTACCAGCCGCTGCCTTCGAGGTTGACGCCTGCTTCGCGAAACGTTGGCACACCGGCGAACTGCGGCGAGCGATTCGCGCTTGCGACCGCAAGCATGCGCGCTTTGCCACCGCGTACCAAACCACCTATATCGGCGATGGTGCCGATTCCCGCCTTGATCTCACCGCCCGCGAGCGCCTGCAACATCGGCGCGGTACCCTTGTAGGGGATGTGCACAAGATTCAGCTTGGACTCGCGCGCGAGCATCACGCCGAGAAAATGCGGGATGCTGCCTGCGGCTGCCGAACCGTAGTTGGTGAGCTCGGGTTTCGTGCGGGCGAGCGCGATGTATTCGGCGAGCGTAGTGGCCGGCGTATCGTTGCTCACGGCGAGCGCAATGGCGAAATTGGCGAGATGCGCGACCGGCTCGAAATCGGTGAAGGCGTTGTAGCGCAGATTCGAATACGAGTGAAGAAAGATCACCGGTACCGCGACGGGAACGATCGAGATGGTCGTGCCATCGGGCAGTGCGGCCTTCAGTGTTTCGGCGCCCAGGATGCCAACCGCGCCGACCTTGTTCTCCACCACGATCGGGCGAGCGAGCGAGTCGCGCAACTTCTCGCCGAGTTGACGCGCCATGACGTCGATGGTCGACCCGGGCGGAAAGCCAACCAGAATTCGGAGCGGGCGCGCCTGCTGCGCGGTAGCCGCGGTCGAGGCCATCGCGCAGAGAAGCGCCGTAAGGAAAAGCCGCATCTGAATTCGCATGAAGGTTGCCTCCAATGGGTCGTGCAGTCCATCGACGAACAACTCCGATCAAGCAAAGGCCCGTGGCTTGATTATCCCGCTCTCGACCCGAATCGCCCCCGCTCTCATGAGCTCACTCACCAGCCACTGGGCGAAGGTGTCCGCCGACATTCTGAGGTACGTCGCGTTCAAGTCGCGCAACATCCCCACATGCTCAACATACGCCGGGAGCGAGGCGACCGGCATCGCACCTTTCGCGAGCAGGGCGAATGACAGCGTCACCTTTGCGGTGTGGCGAGCCAGCCGTTCGAGACTCTGCTCGTACCCGTCGAGCCGGTAGTAGGCGCGTTCGAGGGCCGCATCGATACCCTGGAAGACGCGCCCATGCCCGGGAATCACCACGCGTGCATTGAGCTTGCCGATCCGATCGAGCGTCTCGCGGGTGAGTTTGAAGGCTTCGAGCTCGCCACGCAACGCGGGAAAGACCACGCCGAATCCGCTCTCCCAGAGCGCATCGCCGGAAATCAGGATGCGTTCATCGGGTGAGAAGAACACGATGGCATGCGGATCGTGGCCGGGCGCAGGGAGGATCTGCCAGTCGAGATCGCCGAGCCGGACTCGATCGCCCGGGGAAAGGGTTGCATCGACATGAAATCGTTCAGCGGTCTGATCTGCATAGCCCAGCATCAGCTCGGTATCGTCCCACCGGTCGATCAGGGGCGCCTCGCCAACCGGAACCGCGGTTTGGACAGAGTGATTTCTTTGCACTGCCGCGTTGCCCCCCATATGATCGGAATGGCAGTGCGTGTTCAGGAGACGATCGAGGGCGGCGCCATTCAATGCGCGATCTAACAGGGCGAGGGTTTCATCGGCCTCGCTTCCATAGCCGGAATCGATGAGCGCGTGCCCATCTGATCCATTGAACACGATGCTGTTGCACGACAACCAGCCGCGCTCGATGACTTCGATGGATGGAGGGAGCGCAGTCATGCCGTGGTCATGAAGGGCGACGCTCCTTGATCCGAGCCAACACGATGCGCTTCCCGGATGCACTCATGACCGACCAGTTCGCGATCTCGTCAATGGTGCGAAAGCAGCCTTCGCAAACGCCGGTCGCGTCATTCATGCGGCACACGTCAACGCAAGGCGACGGCACGTCCCCCGCCAATTCACCCGGATTGGACGGTTGCGCGCTCACGTCGCTTCTTCGAAGGCGATGAGCTCTGCGCCTTCAGCGACCTGCTCGCCAATGCTGTAGAGAACCTCTTTCACGACACCGTCCTTGGGGGCGGCGATCGTATGCTCCATCTTCATCGCCTCCATGACGAGAAGTGGCGCTCCGCGCTCCACGCGCGCGCCGGCCCGGGTCATGATTGCGATCACCTTGCCCGGCATCGGTGCATTGAGCGAGCCCGCGCCGGCAAGATCGTCAAGATCGTGCGCATAGGGATCCACGAATTCGAGGACGAGATGCTCAGCGCCGATGAAGATGTCGCGCCGATGCCCAACACGCACAACGGTGCCGTGGATCGCGGTATCGTCGAGCCGTGCATCGACCTGCACGCCATCGACCACGCCGGATAGCTTGCGGCGCACGGCGCCGACCTCAATCTCGTAGCCATCGGCCCGATAGTGGACGATGACTTCGCGCGCCTCCCCGCCGTCGCGAAACGTGAGTACATGATGATTGTCCTGATTCAGGCGCCAACCATCGGCAAGCTGCCAGGGCGAGTGGGGATCGTTGGACGCGCGCGCGCGCGAAGCGGCCAGCGCATCGTTCGCCTGCAGCTCCCCGATCGTCGCAAGAGCCAGTGCAGCATCGGAGGCCGGGCGAACAGGTGGAAACAACGTGTCGCGATTGCGCTCGATCAAACCCGTATCGAGATCAGCGCTCGCGAATGCCCGGCAGGAAACCAGTCGGTGCAGGAAATCGACATTGGTCACCAGACCGACCACCTGGAACTCCGCGAGCGCGCCTCGCATTCGCGCGAGGGCACAGTCGCGATCCAGATCCCAGACGATGAGTTTGGCGATCATCGGATCGTAGAATGGCGAGATCTGATCGCCTGCACGGATA
>JANMUI010000714.1:0-4226 GCA_031391405.1 Betaproteobacteria bacterium | reverse complement strand
TCGGCCGACGCGCGAATTTTGCTGATGCCCTTGAATGCCGGTACTGCCCTGTTCTCCAGATCGAACCAGGCCACGCTGGGGACCTCCCGCGATTGTCTTCGAGGAAATCAATCCGCTCCCGCGTTTGTTGATGGGTCCGGGCCCGATCAACGCCGATCCGCGTGTCTTGCGGGCAATGTCGGCGCAGTTACTCGGGCAGTTCGATCCCCAGTTTCGCCAGTACATGCGCGAAGTGATGGTCCTCTACCGGCAACTCTTCCAGACGAGCAATGCGTGGTCGCTGATCATCGATGGCACGGCGCGCTCGGCCATCGAAGCGGTCATGGCCTCCGCCGTCGAACCGGGCGAGCGTGTGCTGATCGCGAGCTTCGGCCGCTTTGGTCAGCTTCTGGCCGAGATCGCGCGGCGCGTCGGCGCGCATGTGCGCGTGGTTGACGCCGAGTGGGGCACGGTGTTCACACCCGAGCGGATCGAGGAAGCCATCAAAGCGCACACACCGCGGCTCCTCGCGTTGTGCCAGGGCGATACGTCCACCACCATGCTGCAGCCGCTCGCCGAAATCGGCGCCATCTGCCGGCGCTACGGCGTACTGCTGCAGGTCGATGCGACGGCAACGTTTGGCGGCACGCCATTGCCGATCGATACATGGAAGATCGACGCGGCCACCGCCGGCCTGCAAAAATGTCTGGGCGGGCCATCCGGTGCGTCGCCCATCACGATGTCGGAAGACTTCTCGAAAATCATCTATCGGCGCCGGCACGTCGAGGAAGGCTTGCGTCCCAAGGACTACATGCCCGGACCGGGGCGGATGATCGGCTCCAACTACTTCGATCTGGCGATGGTGATGGACTATTGGAGCGAGCAGGGTCTCAACCACCACACCGAGGCGACGACGATGCTCTATGGTGCGCGTGAATGTGCGCGGATCATGCTCCAGGAGGGGATCGAGCAGTGCTATGTGCGTCACGACCTCGCCGGACGCGCGATGGTGGCAGGTGTGCAAGCGATGGGGCTGCGCGTCTACGGCGACGTGACGAACAAAATGCCGAACATCACCGGCGTCTGCGTTCCGGAGGGCGTCAATGCCGATCGGGCCCGCGGCGCGATGCTGACCGATTTCAACATCGAGATCGGCACGTCGTTCGGACCCTTGCAAGGCAAGGTCTGGCGGATCGGCGCGATGGGCTACAACGCGCGAAAGGATGCTGTGCTACTCACCCTTGCTGCGTTCGAGACGGTGCTCGCGGCCGAAGGCTACAAGCTCGCACGCGGCGCCGGGGTCGATGCGGCGTTGGCCGTCTATCGCGCCGCGGAGCCAGGAATCTGCGTTGCGGACCGCGCAGATTCCTAGCTACTCCCAGATGACGTCGGCCCCGGACTCGGCCGCGCGCTCCAGCATCTCGATCAATGGTTTGGCGCGCGTGGCGAGCGGGATCGGTGGTTCCTTGTCGCGGTCATCGCGCGGGACTTTGGCCTCAGGCGTTGGTGCCGGCTCGCGCGCGGCGCCCTCGCGCAACCTTGCGATGGCTGCAGGAAGATCCGCGCAGAGCAACGCACCAGGCACCACGCCGCTTTGACCCATCAGCGCGAGCATTTTCTTGCCCACCTCGCCGAACATGGTGATGTCGCCAACCTTGCTGCGAAAAGTGATTAACATGTGAGTCCTCGCGCTAATGCCCCGCCATTGTAGCGGCACGCGCCGCACCAACGCATTTCATTCATGACCACTCTCTCCATCGACCAATCCTCGCACGGGAATCGGACGATCACCCTGACGGGTCGACTGGATGCGGCTGGTGTCTCGACGTTGTGGGCACCGGTCCATGAGGCGCTGATCGGACACCGGACCGCTGTCATCGATGCGCAAGCCGTGGACTATTGCGATGGCGCGGGATTGGCGTTGCTGTTCGATGTCAAGCGATCGAGTAGTGGTGGCGTGACGGTAACGGGCCTGGCACCGGAGATCGCGGCGCTGCTCGCGCAGTTCGATCCGACGGAATTTCCTGGATCCGTCAAACGCGAATCGCCGCGCCCGGGGTTCGTCGCCACAGTGGGCCGCATCGCGCATACGTTCGTCGATCATGTGAACGCACAGATCGTATTTCTCGGGGGAACGGTTGCCGCACTCGGGGCGGCGATCCGCCATCCGCGGGCGGTGCGATGGAAAGATGCGCTCGCGATCGCCGAGCGTGCCGGCGTCGATGCCCTGCCGATCGTTGCGCTCATCGCCTTCCTGATGGGTGTCATCATCGCTTTCCAGTCCGCGATTCCGCTCAGGCAATACGGCGGGGAAGTCTATGTCGGCGATCTGGTCGGCCTGTCGATGTTGCGCGAGCTCGGACCGCTGATGACCGCGATCCTGCTGGCAGGACGATCCGGCGCCGCCTTCGCGGCCGAGCTTGGCACGATGAAAGTAAACGAAGAGATCAACGCGCTCACGACGATGGGGCTCGATCCGATCCGATTCCTCGTCGTCACGCGGGTCCTTGCCGGGCTCATCGTCACGCCGCTCCTCACGATCTTCGCCGATATGGTGGGCATTCTCGGTGGAGCGCTGACCATGCTCACCTTCTCGATTCCGACCCGCACCTACTTTACCCACGTCGGCGCATTCGCCGACACCTTCGATTTCGTCGGTGGACTCGCGAAGTCGGTCGTTTTCGGCGTGCTGATCGCCGGCATCGGCTGCCTGAAGGGCTTGCAAACAACCACCGGCGCGGCCGCGGTCGGTCAGGCCGCAACGAGAGCTGTCGTCTCTGGAATCATCATGATCGTCGTGGTGGATGGTTTGTTCGCGTTGGTCTACTACATCCTCAATATCTGACGCCGCGCGAATGTCCGATCCGCTCATTCGCGTTGAGGGGCTGCGCGCAGGCTATGGCGCCAATGTGCTGATGGACGACGTGTCGTTCGACGTCATGGCGGGGGAGATCTTCGTGATCCTGGGCGGATCCGGCTGCGGCAAGTCGACCTTGATGAAGAACATGATCGGGCTCTACCAGCCGCTCGCCGGTCGCGTACTGATCGATGGCGACGATATCGCTCGCGCCGAAGACCCGGTACGACGGTCGATCTTGCGCAAGTTCGGGGTGACATATCAGATGGGCGCGTTATTCGGCTCGATGACCGTGCTGCAGAACGTACGCCTACCGCTCGAGGTCTTCACGGACTTGCCCGATGAGGCTATCGACCTGGTGGCAAGAATGAAGCTCAAGATGGTGGGCCTCGATCAGTATGCCGAGCTGATGCCCTCAGAGCTGTCCGGGGGAATGCAGAAGCGCGCCGCGATCGCACGCGCAATGGCGCTCGATCCGAAGATCCTGTTCCTCGACGAGCCGTCAGCAGGGCTCGACCCGATCACATCATCGGCGCTCGATCAGCTCATTCTCACGCTCGCGCGAAGTCTCGGTATCACTTTTGTAGTCGTCACCCACGAGCTCGCCAGCATCTTTACGATTGCCGATCGGGTCATCATGCTCGACAAACGTACGAAAGGTATCATCGCGCAAGGTGACCCCGCGGTATTGCGCGATTCGAGCGACAACCCGTGGGTGCGCCAATTCCTCAATCGCGAGCCCTTGCCTGCGGCAGCCTCGGTCTGATCACTGATGAGTACGTCCATCCGGCATTTCAAGCTCGGACTCTTCGTTCTGGGAGCGGTGATGGTCTTCATCGCCATCGTGCTCATCGTCGGGTCCGGCAGCTTCGGCAGAACACGCGTCAAGATGGAGACCTACTTCAATGAATCCGTGCAAGGGCTCGATATCGGCTCGAAGGTGAAGTATCGCGGCGTCTCGGTCGGCGAGGTCACCCGGATCACGTTTTCGAGTACGCGCTATGAGCAGGACAAGCCGCCCACCGAACGCAAGCAGTACGTGCTCGTCGAGACCGCGCTCGACCCGCAGATTGTTTCTCTTCGACTTGGCAATGTGTCCGATCGGGACGGGCTCTTCAAACAACAGATCGAACGCGGCCTCAGGGTGCGGCTCAATCCGCAAGGCATTACCGGCACCAGCTATCTCGAGATCGATTTTCTCGATCCGGCCGCCAATCGTCCGCTCGCGATCGATTGGATTCCGGAACACCTGTATGTGCCCTCAGCCCCGAGCACGGTGAAACAGTTCGTCGATGCGGCCTCCGATCTGCTCAACGAGTTGCGCCACATCGATCTTGCAAACATGGGATTGGTCTTGCGGGAAACCATTAGTCAGATCAATCGGCTCGCG
>JANMUI010000705.1:0-11354 GCA_031391405.1 Betaproteobacteria bacterium | reverse complement strand
GAGCTCGCCGAAATACTCTCCCGGGCCCTGGACGTTCAGCACCAGATCGTGCCCGCCTTCGTCGCTCACGAATACCTTCACGCGGCCCGACAGAATCACATAGAGCGAGTCGCTGCGAACGCCCTCGGTCACGACGATCGTATTCTTCGGCAGCTTGCGCACAAGGGTCGCTCCGGCAAGCGCTGTGAGCTCTTCCGGTGATAGGCCGATGAAGAGTGGAACCGCCCGCAATGACTCTGTGATCGATAACATGCCCGAGTTACCCCAACTGAATTCTCCGGAAACGGGTGACGACCCGTTTCCGCGCGAAGTGCTCCTCGCCCAGCAGGAGAGGAGCGAGTGGCGAGGGACTGAGCGTCGTCATCCGATGACGGGAAGCGCAGTAATCGCCGCTTATCATAGTCCAGCGCCACGCCACTCGACATGGCGGTCGACCGGTCCGTGCCGCCAGGAGGGACGACTGACCGGTGCGCACCGATGTGCACGGTTCACACGCTCCAGCCGCCGCCGTTCGCCGATTCGGAATCGGCCAATCGCCAGACTACCGTTACGCGCCGGTGAGCGAGATCGGCTCCGCGGTGGCGATCGGCGACAGTCGTCGCGAACGCAGATGACTGCGGAGCGGACGTTGTCGTCGGGCGCAGCGCCCGCTGGGCTGCCGTATTACTTCCAGGAGGATTTCAGCCCGAATTGCGTTGCACGTAACGCCCGAACGCCGTTCAGGCGATTTCACGCACGCGCGGCCGGCGGGCCCTGCGATGGGTGCCCTTCGACATGGTCCGTGCAAACCCGTCATCAATGTGTCTCTGCAGACATCGCACTCTATATCTGCATTCGAAATCCGAGGCTGCTTGCTTTGCGCGCCGCGTCGGGCAGCACCCGATCGGGCATAAGGACCAACTCCCCCATTCCATCGACGTAATACTGGTGATGGGGTTCGGCACCGTAGATGACCGGTGCGCGGGTCGCGCGCTCGCCGAACGTGGTGAGGGGAATGGGTTGCTCGCTCAAGCCGGCCTTCGCCTTCGCATCCCATGCGCGCCGCCAGAAGTGATAGCCGTACGAATCGGATGACCGCCGATCCTGCAAGGTTCGCCATTGCTGACCCTCCATGCTGGCAAGCAGATCGAGGACATCGGGTTGGGTGATGTGGACCATGGTGATCGTCCTCCAGGCATCGACGACAATACGATTGAGGTCGCACGATTCTTCAGCACCGCCTCCAAGCGAAAGCGATGAGCGCTCCCCCTCGGATGGCGGTTCGGACAATCGGCCTAATTCGGGCTGTAGTCCGTGAGGAAGCGATAGTCGTTGCCGGCCTGCGTCGAGATTGGCGCGATGTTCGTCACGGCGCTCGTCGATTCGACCGGCCGTTTGAACCAACCAAACTCGAGAGGGGTCGGTTGCAACTCGGGTTGGGCTTCATTCGCGGAGCCGGTCGATGCGAATCCGAATACGACTACTGAGGCAAGTGCTGCAATGATTTTGCGTTTCATGATGTGTTCCTTCAGGAAGTTGAGAGGTTGCGGCTCGTCTGGTGAGTCCTACGCTCACCTTTCAAGCGCAGGGTCAGAATAGGCGCGCGGCCGCCTCAACTCTGTGAAGGGGGAAGCATCGGCGATGTGCGCTATGCACATCTAGAACCAACCACGGAGCTAGTACGAACCACCGGGGACGCAGGGGACGCAGTGGAACACCGGAGCGTTCAGCATGAATATCTCGTGCTCGGAGCGCACTAACACTGCCCGAATCTCCGCCTTTCCTCTGCGTCCCCCGCGTCCTCCGTGGTGAATTTGTTAGCGCTTTACTGCTCTACTCATTAGGCAAGCTTCAGATTCGCAATGTGCGCCGGATCCGCCTTAAGCGTTCCGCGCTCTACGCGTGAAACCAGATCGACCAGCGCGCGGTTCGCCGGCACATCGAGCCCGATCGTCGCGGCTTTCTCCACCACCACGCCGTTCAGGAATTCGATCTCGGTGCGACGGCGCTTGCGCATGTCTTGCCCCATCGACGCCACCTGCGTGTCCGAGCGTTTCTTTGCCTGCGCTTGCAGCGCATCGTCGATGAAACGGTATGCAGACGTATCGCCTTCAGCCGCGAGTGCGAACTTCTCCGGCTCCAGGCCAACCACTGGCTCCAGCGCGAACCCAAGCGCCTGACCGGTGCGCACGGCTTCACCGGCGATGCGAATCTTGAAGCGCTGATGCGGCTCGGAGCGCGTCACCTGATTGCCGGTCATGCCGGTGCAGGCGGACATGCCGTTCTCCATGCAATTGGCGATGAGCTTCGACCAGCGTTCGCCCCACAGATTAGTAGTCACCTTCACGCTATCGGCAAGCTCGAGCATCTTGGCCACCTGTTGCGCGCGTTCGGTGACCCTGCCATGTACTTCGCCAACCCGAAAGATGGTGTAGTCGGCGCCGCCCTTGGCCACGCCGCGGTGGATCTTTCCCGGTGCGTGCAGGTCGACCATGATCTTGCTCGCGATGCATCCAAGCGTGCGCCCCCAGCCCATCACCCCGGCGAGACGCTCTTCGTTGATGCCGTTCTGCAGCGATACCGCGAAGCCGTTGGGCGAGAGGTACTGGCGGATCAACATCGCCGACCATTCGGTGTCGTACGACTTCGCGCAAATGAACGCGATATCGATCGGACCTTCACGATGAAGCTGCTGCGCGTCGGTGATGTGCATGACCCGCATCGGCGTCGTGAAACTCTCTTCCGGCGTCGTGCCGGTGAGAGAGATCCCGTGCTTGCGAATGTGTTCGACATGCTCGGGCCACGCATCGATCAACACCGGTTCGAGCCCGGCGCGGGCGAAATGCGCGCCGACATAACCGCCGACGGCGCCGGCACTGACGATTGCGATGCGGGGATTCATTGGGGCTCCTGCGATACGATATGCGAATGAAGAGAGGGGATTGAACCACCAAGGTACCAAGGGGGACGGCAGATTCTAGTGGCATTGAACCGCCACGGCACCAAGATTGATTCTGATCCACGTCGCGTACCGTCGAGCCGTTGAGCCGTTGTGGTGGATCGAAATAACGGTCCGCGCGGAGCCCATTGGTAACATTCGTTGATACCGCTTGGTGTCTTGGTGCCTTGGTGGTTCAGAATCGGTACTTCGATCGACCGTCATCAATAGGATCATCCCATGCCCCTTCGCGTCGCCATTCCCGATATGGTGTCTCCCTCGTACTTCCCGGCGATCGCCGCCGTCGAGCTCGGCTTCTTCAAGAAGGAAGGACTCGACGCGACGATCGAGCTTCTGTTCCCCGTCACCAAGACGTATGAAGCCCTGCGTAACGGCACCGTCGACTTCGTAGGTGGCGCGGCGCATGCCCCGCTTTACGCGTTCAAGAACTGGGCGGGGTGCAAGCTCGTCTGCGCGCTCTCGCAGCACATGTACTGGTTTCTGATCGTGCGGAAAGACTTGAACGCGAAGCGCGGCGATCTCGCTGCGTTGAAGGGTTTGCGGATCGGCGCAGCACCGGGACCGGTCGATGGTCTGAAACGAATGCTGACCGACGTCGGCATCGATCCTGAGCGCGATGTGCGAATTGGACCGGTGCCGGGCACTGCAGGTGCCGGCGTTTCATTCGGCGTCGCGGCGGCCAAGGCACTCGAAGAGGGCAAGCTCGATGGCTTCTGGGCGAACGGCATGGGATCGGAAGTCGCGATCCGCAATGGCATCGGCTCGATGCTGCTCGATGCGCGGCGAGGCGACGGGCCGCCGGGGGCGCAGGACTATACGTTCGCTGCGTGGGTCGCCACGCAGGCGCGGATCGACAAGGAACCCGAGCTGGTCGCTGCCGCCGCACGTGCCATTATCGGTGCCCAACAAGCGTTGAAGGCCGATCCGACATGCGCCACTGAAGCGGCTCGCAATCACTTCCCTGCGTTCGAAACGGGTCTCATCGCCGAGCTCATTCGCCGCGACACGCCATTCTACGATCCGTCGATCTCGGAGGCGAAGGTCGAAGCGCTGAACAAATTCGGGCGAAACATGGGACTGCTCTCGGGGCCATCAAGCTACGAGCAGGTGGTGGCGACGCAGTACCGGAACCTTTGGTAAGTCGGTCAAGCCGGGTGGCTAATCAGGAACGAGCTTGAAGACCAGCCCGAAGGCGCTCACGGTGCGCTTGCCCTCGGGACCGAAGAATTCCACCGCGCCCTCGACATTGACAATCACGACCTCCCGCGCGCCACCGCGCAGATAGGCGCCCTTCTTCATTTCGATCTCGGCGCGCGTATTACTCGGGGAAAGCACTTCTACGCAGATGTCGGGAACAAACGGGAGGGGCGTTGCATTATTGGCTTGCTTCCATCGTTCCGGCGGCATCCATACGGCATCGGGTACCCGAACGCCCTGGTCGGTCAGGACGCCGACTTCCGTGGCCGCCTCGGGTCCGAGCATCGCCTGCATCGTACTTGCCGCGCCAAAGGCGAAGCGCTGATGGCGCGTGGAAGGTCGTGGGCTCAAAACGATCTCCCCATATTGATTGAGCTCGAAATAATCAGGACTTTCGGGATCATTGCAAAGCTCCGCCCAACGCGCCGCGAGCGCCTCGGGTTCAACGACCAGCGTTGCTTCCATGACACACCTCAATCAGTCGTGACTTCAATTTAGTATAGCCCCGATCGATCCTGGGTTCTATCGATCCCCTTGCCGCAGCGCCCCGAACGCCTCGTCCATAATGCCGAGTGTCTTGTCGATGTCGGATTCGGTATGCGCGATCGAGATATAGAACTTCTCGTTGGGATTCACCAAGAGCCCGCGCTTCAACAACTCGAGCGCCCAGCGCCAGCCAAGATCCTTGTCGGCGGTCGTGAGGTCCATCCAGGTGCGAAGCGGTTTGCGTGACGTAAATCGAACGCCAAACACCGCATCTTCGCCAGGCGATTGGACGGCGAATCCACGCCGCTCGCCGGCAGCGACGATCCCAGCGCGCAGCCGCGACCCGATCTTGTGCAGATGATCGTAGATCCACGGCTCGCCTAACACGCCCAACGCCGCCACCCCGGCTGCTGCGCAGATCGGATTGCCGTTCAACGTGTTGGTGGCCCAAACGACCTCGCTCTTCGGACGCTTGCGTGCATCGAGCACCGACATCACGTCGGCCGACCCCGCCACGACCGCCAGCGGAAATCCACCGCTGATCGCTTTCCCGTAACACGCCATGTCGGGTACGACACCGTAACGTTCCTGCGCACCGCCCCACGCGATGCGAAACCCGGTCACGATTTCATCGAAGATCAGCACAATGCCATGGCGTCTGGTCACATCGCGAAGCGCCTGGAGAAAGCCGGGCTCGGGCAGGAGCACGCGCTGCAACGGCTCGACGATGACCGCGGCCAGATCGTTCGCGTTCCGCTCGATCATTTCCACCGCCCGCGCCGTTTCATTGAACGGTGTGACGAGCACCGTCTCGCCCGTCTGTGCCGGCACGCCCACCGAGTCCGGTTGCGCGTGCGGGTACGCGGAGGGTGCGGCAGGCACCGTGCCCCACAGACCGTAGTCGTGCATGCCGTGCCATGCACCTTCGAACTTGAGGATCTCGTTGCGCCGGGTGTGCGCCCGTGCGATGCGCAGTGCATAGAACGTCGCTTCTGTTCCTGAACCGGTGTAATGCACGACATCGGCGCACGGGATGGCTTGCACGAGTTTCTTCGCGAGCTCGATCTCGGGTTCATTCAAGAAGTAAAAGGTCGTTCCCTTGCCGAGTCGGGACGCTACCGCATCGGTGACGGCTGGATGCGCATGACCGAGCAACATCGGCCCGGACGAGAGATGGTAGTCGATGTATTCGCGCCCGGCCACGTCCCAAACACGACTTCCAAGCCCGCGCTCGACCACAAGGTTTAGCTCGGGCGGCAGAATGAACAGGCCGAGGCCGCCGCCCGCCAGGTAGCGACCGGCGTCATCGAGAAGGGCCGCTTGACGCGCTACTGCTTGGCTTGAATTCGTAGGCATCGCAATCCTTTCTCGTACCGCAGTGTTGAAGTCGAAAGAGTAGCCGATTCGGTCGATTGTGCCCGCAAGCCGGCAGCGCGAGGATGGATCCATCCCGTTCCGCGTCTCGCCACTTTGCAACATTCCCACATCGGCGATTCGAACTTGGACACATTCAATCCGGTTCATCCGATAACCGCAATGCACCCACCTCAATGCGCAACGCCATCGATCTCGGCAGGCTATGAACTTTCCTTTCAAGAAGATCGGTATCGGGCTCGTATTGATCGGGCTCGTGATCCAGCTCGCGATTCGGCCGCCCACGGCCTCGACGATCAACGCCTTGCTGTCGGGCGGCTGGATGAAGTGGGTCCTCATCGCGATGCCGTTCGCGCAGTACCTGATCGCGCTCGTCGTGCTCCTCGTCACGAAGCGAGGCGCTGTGGCACTCGGTGGCGTTGTCGCGATGCTGGCGGGAGATCTGACCTTCCACGGTGAGATATTCAATCTCACCGGAGACTCACCCGTGGGCTGGGCGGCTGTTGCCGGCCCCATGTGGAACTTGATCGTGATCATGCCCCTTGGCCGCATCGCGGGTGGGCTCCTCGACGCCGCTCTCGACGCCTGCTTCGGTCCCGACGAGGCCCATTCCTGATCCATCTGACATCCATGTGATCAGACGCATGCCCTTCGGATCACGTGCCCGGTTCGAAGGACCACACGGCGGCTGTGTATCGACGCTCCTCGCGGGCCGGTACAGCCCCTGTCGGTGATGCGACACTGCACGCCGTCCTCACCATCAACGCCGTCCAGAACAGCGCAACCTGGGGGCTCGATCGCATCGACCAGCGCGATCTGCCGTTCGATACGCGCTACAACTACGCGCAAAACCTCAGAGGCGTTCACGCCTATGTGATCGACACCGGCGTCCGCAGCACGCATAGCGAATTCGCGGGGCGCTTCGAGACGGGATTCTCCGCAATCAACGACGGACGCGGCACCGAGGATTGCAACGGGCACGGCACGCATGTCGCCGGCACCATCGGTGGTACCACGCATGGGGTGGCAAAAGGTGTCACCCTCGTGCCGGTGCAGGCGCTCGATTGCATCGGCTGCGACTCGACATCGGGCGTCCTCGCGGGTATCGAGTGGGTGACGCAGAATCACAAGAGCCCCGCAGTCGCCAATATGAGGCTGGGCGGCAGCATTTCGACCGCGCTCGACGACGCGGTGCGTTCCTCCATCGCAGGGACGCCTACCCGCCTTTTTTCCGATCACGCCGCCGCCGACGTGCGGCCGACCGTTCCGGGTTTCCGGGGCTCGCGCGACTCGATGCAGAGCGTAGCGAGCACCGTCTCCCACTCTTCGACCCGACACATCGCGCGGAATTTCGGCTCGTCGATCGTCGCCTTTGATCGTCGTACGATCGCCGACACCCGGATCCATGCGATATTTTCTGCGGGAAGCTCGAACGACTTCGCAAGCCGCGCGACCACGACACCGTGACCGTCAAGGAGCTCACGCTCGTTCGCGCGAACACGCAAGGTGAGCGGCATGCCGACGGTGAGGCACCCGATCGCTTCGCGTATCCGCGGATTCGACGCGCGGCCGGCATACCCTAGATCGATGTCCTTGAAGCCAAGCGGGATGAAATCGCGATCCAATGCCGGCGCATGAACCGGATCCACCGCGCGCTCCGGCCGGTACACCGCGCCGGAGTCGTGGAGCACGCGCGAGAAGGGATTGGGCCGCCCCGCGAGCTCGAAGAGTGTGAGCGTCTCGCGTGCCCGCGTCATGCCCACATAGTAGAGACGCCGCTCTTCTTCGATCGATTGCGCGGACCAGCCGCCATCCAGCATGAGGACATGTCGATACTCGCGTCCCTTGGCGCCATGCACGGTGGAAAGCGTAAGACCCCGCGCGAGCGCAAGTCCGCGCTCCGGCGCGAGCTCCGCCAGCGATTCGAGCACATGCTGCACCGGTAGGATTCCGGTGTGCGCATCGGTGGCCAGATCGTCGACGAATTCGTGAACGAGATCGATCCACGGATTACCAGCGCTACGCGGCATGCGCCATGCGAGCCAACGCTGCAGCGCCGCCACGCGGACCAGCCCGATGCGTCGCGATGACAACGCCCGCGCGAGGCGATTCCCCTCGCGCGTCTGGCGAAGGCGCGGCTGATGCATCGCCGCCGCGGGGTCCGCGTGTGCGTACGCGATCCCATGCTGCTCGCAGTACGCACGCATCGGCGTCAGGGCGCGATGGGTGCGCGCGAGCACGGCGATATCCGACCAGTCACAGGTGGCATCCATCGAACGCAGCCGCTCGATCAACGCCATGGCGTGCTGTGCCTGGATATTCGGATCGGCGGGCGTGCTCACGATGCGCACACGCCCTTGCGCGAGTGGATCACGGCTGGTCCATACGCCCCCGGCGGCTTCCGCCCGCCTGGTGTGATTGATGCGAATCGGATGTGCGGCCTTCAGGCGGTCGGGGGCCCGCGCGATGATCGCGTTGGCGCAGCCGATGATGTGCGCCGTCGAACGATAGTTCTCGACCAGGAATTCGACACGCGCCGCGAAATCCTGCTCGAAGCGCCGGATGAACGCCACATTGGCATCGCGGAATGTATAGATGTTCTGATCATCGTCGCCCACCGCGAGGATCGTGGGCTTCGTGTCCCGGTCGGGCGAACCGCGACCGGCCAGTGCACCGACCAGTCGATACTGCAGCTCGTCGATGTCCTGATACTCGTCGACGAGGATGTAGCGATAGCCCCGCAGCAGCCGATCGCGCAGCTCGTCGGCCTCGTCGGGCAATCGGGAGCGGCCTTCGAGCAGCCGGACGGCATCGGCGAGGATGCGCGTGAAATCGGGTGCGCCGTCCGATCCGGCCATCGCTTCAAGGCTCGTGCCGGTCAGGCGCAAGGCCATCGCGTGATAGGTCATGACCAGGACGCCGGCCGCATCATGATCGACCAGCGCCCGCAATCGCCTGCGAATCTCGACCGCCGCCGAACGATTGAACGCGAGCACGATGATGCTCTCCGCCGGCACGCGCATCACCCGCAGCAGGTAGGCGGCTCGATGCACGATGACACGGGTCTTGCCGGCGCCTGGTCCGGCGAGCACCAGCCGATTGGTCTCCGAATCGTCGGCGACGAGCGTCTGTTGCACCGGATGGCGCAGGTCCTCGACGATGCGCCGAAATGATTCGCCGGTGGTCGCCCGGTCGAGCAGTTCGCGTCGATCAGCAAAGTAGTCGCGCACGAAACGCGTCTTCGAGGCGGCGAAGTAAGCGGCCACGAAGGCGAGCGCGTCAGCCAGTTTGCGCAGGCCACGCCGCGCGTATTCCTGCATCACATGGATCTGAAAGTTGCGTTCCCGATAGTGCTCGGCGAGCGGCGCGAAGTCGGTCTTGCCGAATCGCCGCCGCGCCTCGTCGCGCAGCACGCGGATCGTCATCGCGGATCGAAAGACCGCGCGGCCGCGATCGAGCACGAGGACGCCGAGCCCATCAAGATAAAGCAGCGCCTGCTCCATCGCGCGGGCTTCATCTCGCACCAGTCCAAGAAGGGAAATATCGTTCCGGAGCGCCTGGCACAGTTCGCCCGCTTTGGCTTCAACCAACAGATCGGCACCGATCAGAGCAGGCGGCAGTTTGCCGAGGAGATCGTTGAGCAGACTCACAGCGGCGGCGGCGCGGGCGTTCGCGTTGTCGCGAAGCGCAGACCAGCTCGAATCGAGCTTCACGCGGTATTGTTCGCGCGTGCGTTTGCGGACCGCCAGCCCGCGACGCTCGCCACCGTCGCCGCCAAACGGTTGGCCAAGCAGTCGCAACAGACGGAGCACTTCATCGGGCAACACCTCCGGCGCGCCGTCCGGTGCATCCTCTTTCAACCGTTGCGTCACCAAGCGCAGATTCAATTCGAGCCAGCCGTCCTCGGTGGCATCAGGCGCCCAATCAGCAAGGAGCGCGATCAGCTTCCTTTCGAGCCGGGCAACCCGTTCGAGCCGTTTGCTGGAGGCGTCGGCGATGCCCTTGCGCAGGTACACCGAGATCTGGAGATCATTGGCGAGCACGCCGAGCTGCTCGAGGGCATGCAGCACCCGCACGCACTCATCGCTCGGCAGACCCGTCTGCTGCATCAGGTAATCGGTGCTGATGCCTTCGTTCGGCTCGGCGTTCATGAGGAGCGAGACGAGCTCGAGGTATTTTTCGATGCGTTCAGCGGGGAGATTGCCGCGTGCGAGCTTCGCGCGCGCATCGTCGAGCGTGTTGACCCGCAGGCTGCCGGGAAAGATGCGCGTGAAGTTTTCGTCCCGTTGCAGCAAACGCGCACGCTCGAGCCAGGCGATGGCGGTGCGCACACGGGTATCGGCATCCGGATTCTCCGGATCGATCGAGACGTCGAGGTCTTCATCAGCCAGAATCTCGCCCGCAGTGATCACAACGGGCTGACCGGCTGTCTTCGCGGAACGCCGGCGGATGAGCTTGAGAATCTCGGCGATGTCCCGCCGCGTCAGGCGCGAGCGCGACGCGATGCCGAACTGGACCTCGACATCCTCCTCGTCATAGAGCAACACGCAGCGCGCGTCGTCCTGGTCGCGGCCCGCGCGGCCCGCCTCTTGCAGATAGTTCTCCAGCGAACCGGGTGTCTCGGCGTGAATCACCAGGCGCACATCGGGCTTGTCCACGCCCATGCCGAAAGCGTTGGTCGCGGCGATGACCCGGAGGTCGCCCTCGATGAACGCCTGCTGGACGTGTTTCTTGACCTCGGGGGTGAGGCCGGCGTGAAAGTGGCTGCACGGCCAGCCGTTGGCGCGCAGGAACGAGGCGATCACTTCGGCGCTCTTGCGTCGTGCGCTGAACACGATCGCCCCACCCTTGCGATCGGCGAGTGCTTCGGTGAGGAGCTGCTGGATGCGCACCAGCTTGTCCTGTTTGCGGACCTCGAGCACTTCGAAATGCAGGTTGACGCGTTCATGGCCGCCGGCGAAGTGTCGTAATCGAATCCCCAACGCCTCCTGAAAATGCGCATCGAGGTCGGCGATCACTTCGAGCTTCGCGGTCGCGGTGAAGCAGGCAATCTGCGGAAGATCGGTGCCATGACGCTCGCGGATGAAGCGGGCGGCGTAAAGATAATCGGTGCGGAAATCGTGCCCCCATTTCGAGAGGCAATGGGCTTCATCGAAGACCCAGGCCGCGATGTCGCGATACCGGATGGACTCGACAAAGCCGCGGCTTCGCAACTGCTCGGGCGAGACCAGCAGGATCGCGATGTCGCCCAACCGCACGCGCTCCAGCACGTCCTTCCGCTCGGGCATCGACAAGAGTCCATTGAGCGCAGCGGTATTGAAGACGCCTTGGCGGACCATGCCATCGACCTGATCCTTCA
>JANMUI010000691.1:0-1488 GCA_031391405.1 Betaproteobacteria bacterium | reverse complement strand
CGGAGTGTCGACGCTCAGCTCCCCCATCCATTCTCCCCCGCGAAGAGAAGGGAGCATCGTGCGAAAAGGGGTGTCACCCGAATGGCACTTACTTAAGCGCATTAGAGGATTTACCGTTCGCCCTGAGCCTGTCGAAGGGTGAATGCCGGAGTGTCAGTGAGCGGACGATCGCCCGCCTTCGACAAGCCTGCGTTACCCTTCGACACGCTCAGGGCGAACGGGGCCTTGAGCAGCGCACGTTAAGTAAGTGCCATTCGGGTGTCACCCCTATTCGTAATTCTCGGTTGAAGCCGGCAACGACCGTGAACCTATCACGGTTAGCAGGCTCGCCGTGCGCCTTGACCGAGCGCAACCACAGGTCGACAATCGATTGCACCAGCGCGAGCGCGAATCAAGCGGCCTGGCAACCAACCCCACCCATCGGAGGCAATCATGCAATGTCAGGAAAAACGAAGCGGCCCGGGCCGTCGTCTGGCGCGAATCACACTGTCCCTTGCGGTGGCATCTTCGCTGCTCGTTCCTGCCGCGGTCAGAGCGGACGATGACAAGCCCGAAATTCAGGATCTGTTGATCCAGTTGGTGAAGCGCGCCCGTATCATCGATCTCTCCCATACATGGGAAATCAAATCGCCGATCGCGGGGGTCAATCCGCCGTACTCGTTCGCGCTGTCCGCGACGCACGCCAACACACGTGGAACGTTCGGCGATGCCAACCAATTGTCGTTCACCTCCGAAGTCATGGGCTGGAGCGGGCAGCACGGGGCACCGTCGATCGATGCGATCGGTCATATCGGGCGCGATGGCAAGCTGTTTGGCGGCGTGGATGCCGCGGCCGCGTCGAGTAATCCGGATGGTATCGGCGCGGGCGGCGTAGGTGCGCACCTCGCGATCGACAAGTTTCCCAACGATCTGCTGGTCTCCCGTGCGGTGCTGCTCGACGTGGCGCGCTGGAAGAACGGGGATGCCAGCCCACTCACGCCGGGATACGAAATCACGGCGAAAGATCTCGAGCAGACTGCCAAGCATTTCAAGGTTCGTATTCGCCGAGGCGACACCGTATTCATTCGGACCGGCTGGGGGCCATATTTCAAATCGGACGCGGCGCTCTATGCGGGTGCGGCATCGCCTGGCCCAGGCGTCGAAGCCGCCGATTGGCTGATCAAGCAGGGTGCGCGCATCGTCGGCAACGACACGCTCACATTTGAAAAACGTCCGCCGATTACCATGACACCGAAGTTCCAGGTATTCCCGGTGCATATGCGATTGATCGCCGATTCGGGCATCTACATCATCGAGAACCTGGATCTCGAAGCATTGGCAAAAGCGCGCGCCTACCATTTCGCCGCGGTCATTCCGCCATTGAAGGTGAAGGGCGGCACCGGATCCGCGCTACGGGCCTTTGCGATCACCGCGCCGAACGACTGACCTCGTTTTCTTCATCGATGCGAGCCGTCCTGAAGATCGTGTGCATGCCGCTGGCTTCGCTGG
>JANMUI010000673.1:0-7172 GCA_031391405.1 Betaproteobacteria bacterium | reverse complement strand
GTTGCGCGGCGCCTGCAATCCACACCATTCCCGTCCAGCCCGGCTCAAGCCGGCGAATATCGATCCTGGTCTGCGCAACGCTCCCTTCCGAGCGGATCAGGATCGATTCGCGGGTCGCAGCCTCAATGACAAAGTAGGCCTTGGGGGAGACGCTACCGATGGCAGGCAAGTCGGCGTTCGCAAGCGCTGACAGCGAGCACCGACGCGCCGCCAATGACAATCCACCCGCTTGACCGAGCTCGATCAGGCTTGCCCGGTCACTCGAACCGGGTGCATCGGGCAGCGCAGAAGCATCGAACAACAATCCGCGCATTCGCGCGAACAGCTTGATCGCGTCAATGCCACGCATTGAAGGGATCAACGGCACCGTTACCGCGCGCCGGGCTACTTCCTTATCTGGGGCGCCTTCCACCGATTCCTATCCGTTCCATTCGGGCGGCGCGACCGGCACCCACGGTCGATGGATCTTGAGGTCGGTCGCGATCGCATTGGCTGCGTTGTAGCCGGGCGCACCGTTGGCCCCGCCGCCATGATTCGACGATCCGCAGAGATACAGCCCCTCAACCGGCGTTCGATTGTCGGCCAGCAGCGCGTGCGGGCGATTGATCCCAAGCTGCGAAGGAATGTAGGCGCCGAGGCGGACCGCCCCTTGCTTCATGCTGCTGTTGCGACGTTCGATATCAAGCGGTGTGAACAGATGGGTCGCGAGCACGTTCGAGGCCGTAAGGTTCGGCGCATAGCCGCGCCATACCTCGAGGAGCCGCGCGGTGTATTCGCCCTTGCAGCGGTCCCATTCGGCCGGCCCACCCGGCAAGGCGTACGGCGCGAACGGCCACCAGAACGCGACATGTTTGCCGGCTGGAGCGTACGTTGGATCAAATATCGAATTGCAGGCCCCATTGCCCATCGGGACATCGGGAAACTCCCCCCGCCTGCATTGATCGAAGCAGCGCACGACCTGCTCCGTGTCATCGAACCCGAAGAAGACGTTGAAGGCGCGCTCGATGTCCGGATCGAATGTCGCCGACGCATAACGCGGCGGCGCATTCAATGCGAGGTGGAGCGTCACCAGTCTGTGGTCACCCCAATGCCATTTCGCGAGCTTGTCGGTGATGGTCGTAGGGAAATTGTTCTCACCTGCCAACTGGATCGTGGTCGGCGCATCGATCCCGCTGGCGACCAAGCGCGTGCCGTCGATCCGGGTGCCATCGGCAAGCCGCACCGCAACCGCACGCCCGCCTTCGACGACGATCTCGCGTACATCTGCCCCGGTACGTACCTCGCCGCCAGTCGCTTCGATGAGACGCGCGAGGGCAAGCGGCAGCGACGCGGATCCGCTCGCGGGTAACGCCAGCCGTGAGATCGCCGCCATGATGGTAGGAAAGATCAGTCCTGTACCGGGAACATTCTCTCCGGTCGTCACATGCATGAACAGCTTGAAGAACGACTTCATCTTCACCGCATACGTTTCATGCAGCGCGCGAAAGGCATCGGCGTCGTGCTGCGAAATGCGCGCGATCGACGCGCATGAACGCCCGAGGTCCTTGTGGATGGTCAGTGCCGTGCCGTCGCGCATCGTCAAGCCTTGCTGCACCGGTGGCTCGATCGTCGCGAAGCCGAACCGATTGAGCTCGAGATCCCGCACGAGCGGCGCCTCGGAGAAACCGATGTAGAAATTCGAATGCAGATTGCAGCGGAAACCCGGCAACATCGGCTCGTCGGTGGTGCAACCGCCGCCCATCCACGCGTTGCGCTCGAGCACGCACACGCGCAAGCCGGCCCGTGCCATGTACGCACCCAAGGTCAAGCCGTTGTGGCCCGCCCCGATGATCACGCCGTCGAATCGGCTCATCAATCAATCCCCAACCGCATACTCGATACCGCCCTGCCCGGTGCGGTGGTCCCTCGCATCGGACGCCATCTTACCGTGTCCGGCATCGCGATCGAGTCGAAACCGATCGACCCGGCCGCTTGTTCAGCTTGAAACTCCCCACGCTCTTGGCGCGGGGTTGTTGATTCGCGGCGATCGGGATAACCTGCCAATCTCGCCGGCTCAATCTTCGAGTATTCACAGGCCATGTTGATCGTCGCGGCACATCGTCTGCAGGGCGCGACCGTTACGCATGAGTCGACCGTCAACCACGACGGGATTATCAAGCCGAAGTTTCTCGTCTTCCACTTTACGGCCATCACGTTCGCGGCAACCGTTGCGCGATTCAAGGACCCGACGCCGGGCAACCGCGTATCCGCGCATCTTCTCGTCGGACGCGATGGACACATCGTCCAATTCCTGGACTTCAATCTGCGTGCATGGCATGCCGGACAGAGCACCTGGAACGGGATCACCGACATCAATTCGCATTCGATCGGCATCGAGTTGGAAAACGCCGGATCCATTCACTTGGATGGGGAGCGCTGCATCGGCGAGGAAGGCGTGATCGTGCCGGCGGAGCAGGTGATCGACGCGACACACAAGCATGCGACGTGGACCATGACCCGCTGGCATCAATATGCGCCGGCGCAGCTCGATGCCTGCCACGACATCGCGCACATCCTGGCGAAGACCTACGCGATCGAGGACATCGTCGGCCACGACGACATTGCACCGGACCGCAAACGCGATCCAGGCCCCGCATTTCCGCTGGATAGCGTGCGCACCAAGGCGCTCGGTCGCACCGGAATCGGACTGGGATGACACCGCCGATTCGACCGCGCCGCTCGGTTCTCTACATGCCGGGCTCCAATGTGCGTGCGCTCGAGAAGGCGCGCACGCTCGCCGCCGATGCTTTGATCTTTGATCTCGAGGATGCGGTTGCACCGTCGGCCAAGGACACGGCACGCGATAACGTGCGGGAAGCGATTGCGAAAGGCGGTTACGGCCGGCGGGAAATTCTGGTGCGCGTCAACGGACTGGATTCCGTATGGGGCGTCGCGGATGCCACGTCGATTGCCCGCGTGAAACCCGATGGCGTGGTCATGCCGAAGGTTGAAAGCGCCGCACAGGTGCTAGCCCTCCAGAGCCTGCTCGACCAGGCGGGCGCGAATCACGATCTACCGCTCTGGTGCATGATCGAGACACCACGCGGCGTCCTGCGGGCCGAGGAGATCGCCGGCGCAAGTCCTCGTGTTGCCGGCCTCATCATGGGCACGAGCGACCTTGCGAAGGAACTGGGTGCCGCACACACGCCGTCGCGCCTGCCGATGCTAACGAGCCTCGGCCTGTGTCTGATCGTGGCGCGCGCCTACGAGAAAGTCATCCTCGATGGCGTTCACCTGGATCTCGATGACGACGCGGGCTTCGCCGCTGCATGCTTGCAAGGCCGTGAATTCGGCTTCGACGGCAAGACGCTGATCCATCCGAAAACCATTGCCACGGCAAATGAAGTGTTCGCGCCCTCGACCGCCGAGGTGGTATGGGCACGACGGATCATCGGCGCGCACACGGAAGCGGCGCGTGACGGAATCGGTGTGGTGCTGGTCGACGGCAAACTGATCGAGAATTTGCACGTCGCGGCTGCGCATCGCGTTGTGGCGCTGGCGGAGGCGATCGCACAACGCTGAATCACGGCCTCGGACGGCCGCGGTGTTCATTCCTCTTCTTCCTCCGCATCGCTTTCGCCGTCGCCCCGCATGCCCTTGCGCTTATTGTCGGCACCTGATTTCAAGAGTGCCGCATTGCCGAAGAAATCCTCGAGATTTGCCGCACCACGCAGGCGCAGGGCCGGCGGATAGATTTGATTCCGGATGCCGATGTGGTTGACGTCGCGCGCCTGATTGCGTGCCCTCACCCATTCGACCGCACCAACCGCCAATGCCGGGACCAGGCAGGCCGCCACGAACGCGCTGCGGGGACCGAGAGCGGAGGCGGTGGTGAGATGAAAATACAGGGTCATCGAGATCGCCACGAGCGCGATCAGCGTGTCGCGCGGTTCCCAATGCGGAAGCGATAGCGCGAACCAACCCACATTCAACAGGCTGTCTACGAGGAGGTACGCCGCTGTCATCCAGAAGAAGATCATGGCGTGACGCACCCACCGCCACTCGCCCTGCAGCACGCGCGCGAGCAGTGCCCAGAGCGTGACCCAGAGACCTGTGATCCCAAGGGCTGCGATCAGCCAGATCACGATCACGCTCGCCGTGTCGCGCGGGGCACCCAGCCAACTGGAATACGCCACCAGACCCATGCATAGGGCCCCACCCAGGGCAGCAACCCCAGCCCGGTTGCGAAGCGTTGCGCCGAGCGCTTCATCGTCGGGCTTCTCAGGGGCAAGCGTCTCGGCGGCGGTACGGATGCGCAGGCGGGTGCGTCCGACTTGAAGCTCACCGTTCGCGAGCGCGAGGTTCTGCCCACCGCGATGACGTTTGCCGGCGACAACAATGCCATTCACCGTGCCAAGATCGCTCACGCTGAGCTCGCCGCCCACGCCGACTTCGATCCGCGCATGCAGGTTCGCGACAAAATCGTCATCCAGGATGACGTCGGCAAGCGCGCCGCGTCCGACCGTGAATGTGCGCTTCACCTCGGACAACGTGACACGGGTCCGCGCCCGGACGCGATCGTGGCCGCCCAGCACTTCCACCACGACGCCGTCGGCGCTCATTGCGTCCATTCCATGGCCTCGATGTATCGCCTGACGAACTGCATGCCCGGTGCGAATTCGACGCCATGCATATCGAGGTGGCTCGCAAACCCCCGCTTCGGTTCGTTCAGACTGAGGACGCGCACGGTAATGTCATAAAGGCCCTCGACCGCACGGTAGCCGCGCGCGCATACCAGCAGGCTGGCATCGAATCCGCGCAGCTTCACAACGCTCGTCTGGCATTCGAATGGCCCGACATGCTTGCGTTTGCCAAAGGCTCCCCGCGCGCGCGCCAGCTCCGAAAGCCGATGGGCGAAGCGCCAAGCATCGAGACGGTCGGTGGTCAGCACATAGTGCGAGTACCGCACATCGCCCGTGTACAAGTCGTGTTGCACAAAGAGGCCTGCCTTCGCGGCACAGTGCGCGGTAACCAAATGCACCGGCGAGTCCGGCGCCGGATCGCCCGCCGCTTTGCAATCCATGAACGGGGCGAGCTTGGCAGGGAGCGCATATCCCCCGGTCACCTGGGTCGGCATCGCGCCTACGAAAGCACCGAGTAGCTCGGCGGCATGCGTGCGCAATTGCACCACCACCGACGATTTCATTTCGCCCTCGCCCGATGGCCGCGCCAGTGCGCGATCGATCAAGGGACGCAGATGCGACGCGGGCACGAGAAAGCTCACCAACTGCTCGAACCGGTAGCCGGAGACGTTGACACCGATCACCGAACCGAGCGCGTTCAACGCCGGCCCGCCCGACATGCCCGCGTTGATGGCGCCCGAGTAGTGGATACGCGCATCGAACGCGTCCTCCACCCGGCCATTCGAGATGCCCTCGGTAATCGTCAGGCCGACGTCGAGAGGAAATCCAACGGAATAGGCGCGTGAGCCCTTTGCCGGTATCGCCGCATCGATCAGAAGCGGCGGCGGCGCGAAGCTCTCCGCGCGAACCACCGCGAGATCGTGCCGAACATCGATCGCCAAGACTGAAACCTTGCCGACCTGGCCGTCCGGCGTGTGGTATTCGAGCCGATATTTTTCCGGGTAGCGAACCTGCTGGGCGACCACATGATAGTTGGTCGCGAACACGCCATCCGGTGCAACTGCGAATCCGGTGCCATGAAATGCGTGCGCGCTGTTCGAGCCGAAAAATCCTTTGATCTGCACGATCGAGGGGCGGATACGCACAAGAACATCCCGCACGCCCTCGGAAAGCGGGACCGCGACCGCATCGATCGAAGCCGGTGCGCGCTGGGACGGTGCTTGCGCATGCACAGCAGACGCGCCGGCTGCCGCCAAGCACGCTGCAATGGTCGCGGTTCGAAAATTTCCGATCATCGGTGATGCGATTCGCTTGCTCGCCGGTGCGAAGTCGTTGCGACGTTCGCAACGGCGTCAGGTTATCGCCCCTGCCGCCTGCCCACCCCCGAACGCATCGCTCACACGCAGCGGTGCATCACCGCCACCGCTCACCCGAACCGCGCAATACTTGAACTCGGGAATCTTGCCGAATGGATCAAGCGCCGCATTCGTGAGCTTGTTCGCAGCCGCTTCATAGAACGCGAACGGAATGAATACCGCACCGATCGGTGTGCCTTCGTCGGCACGGGCATACAACGCGATCGAGCCACGACGCGATGCGACGGTGACGAGGCTGCCGGCACGCACATTGAGGCGATCCAGATCGAGCGGATGCATCGAGACGACCGGTTCGGGTTCAATCGCGTCGAGCACGCTCGCGCGGCGCGTCATCGCCCCGGTATGCCAATGTTCGAGTTGCCGGCCGGTGATCAGCACCATTGGATAGTCTTCGTCCGGTTGTTCCGCCGCCGGAATCAAATCGGCCGGCACGAGCTTCGCCCGGCCCGTTGCCGTTGGAAACACCGTCGTGAAGACCACTTCTTCACCGGCGTCGCCCTCCTGCTCGCACGGATAGGTCACCGACGAATCGCGTTCAAGACGCTCCCAAGTGATGCCGTGGATCGAATCCATTGCCTGGCGCATTTCATTGAACACGTCGGCCGGTCCGGTGTATTGCCAATCCTGATCGAGCCGGCGTGCAAGCTCCTGGATGATCCACAGATCGGCGCGCGCTTCCCCCGGCGGCTCGATCGCTTTGCGGCCCAGCTGCACCTGGCGATCGGTGTTGGTAAACGTTCCCGTCTTCTCGGGAAACGCCGTCGCGGGCAGCACCACATCGGCGAATGAGGCCGTCTCGGTGAGGAAGATGTCCTGCACGATCAGATGATCGAGTGCGGCCAATGCTTCGCGCGCGTGGTTCACATCGGGATCCGACATCGCCGGGTTCTCACCCATGACGTACATGCCGCGAATTTCCTTCGCCGCGGCCGCATGCATGATCTCGACGACAGTGAGGCCCGGCTGCGGATCGAGCGCGACGCCCCACAACTTCTCGAACCGCGAGCGGGATTCCGGATTGGCAACCGACTGATAGTCCGGATACACCATCGGGATGAGCCCCGAATCCGACGCCCCTTGCACGTTGTTCTGGCCGCGAAGTGGATGCAATCCGGTGCCGCGCTTGCCGATTTGCCCGGTCACCATCGTGAGCGCAATGAGACAACGCGCGTTG
>JANMUI010000666.1:0-8039 GCA_031391405.1 Betaproteobacteria bacterium | reverse complement strand
GGCGAGAAGAAGCAGACCGGCAGCTGGCATCCAGGGAATGCCGACCGACGGCGGGGGACCCGCCAAAAGTCGCGACCGCCCGCGACAGTCTCGTCGGGCAAATCGGGGTTTCCGGCCAAGGCCGGCTACTGGGGGCACGTGAACAGCAGCGGCGAGTTCGAGGGTGCGTCGCAGTTTCCCCCGCCGGATCCCACGCCCTTTCGTTTTCCCTGGGTTGCGCTGTGGTCTGTGATTCGCGGCCTGGCGCCCACGGCGGTTGCCGCTCTGGTCGGCGCCGCCACCGCGTTGGCCTGGCAGGGCAATGTGGCAGCACCCGGGGTTACCCCGCCCGCGCGTGTGGTCGCCCATCCCGCGGCCGCCGTAGCCCCACCTGACCCGGCATCGCCGCGCATTGCCGCGCCCCCGCACGGGCTCCAGCCGGCGGCCGCCTTGTCTGCGCCGGCGCCTGCGCCCCTGCCCCAACCCCGGCCCGACGTTGTCGCTCCGTCGCACCATCCTGTCGTGGTGGCGGCCCCACCGAGAGCGCGGGCGCTCAAAGCGAAGCCGCGCGCCGCCGCGGCAAGCCGCGCACGAGCCAGGTCCGCGACGCAGGTGCTGATCGACGCCGACGGCATCCTCGAACCTTCTTTTTAGGCGATGCGCTCGTTCGTCGCGGTGCTCGCGCTGCTGGGGTTGGCCTCGTCTTGCGCGCGATCTTTAAAACGCGACTTCTTTGATTCCGACCACCCACCGCGGGCGGAGCCGTCGGCCGTGCTCAAAGCCCACCTGAAAAACGGCGACGTTGCCATCTTCGAATCGTGGACGGTGGATGAAATCAACCGCGCCGTCGAGGGACCCGCGATGCGCTACGACATGAATCGCAAATTGCTCGCCTCCGGCACCTTGCGGGTGGCGATTTCGGACGTGGCGCTGTTTGAATCCAGCAAGCCGGTGAACAGCGTGGCCCTCGCACCCCTGCTGCTGGTGACGGGCGTGTCTGTGGCGATGACGGCGGTTTGCGTTCTCGATCCCAAAACCTGCTTTGGCTCATGTCCCACCATCTACGTGCCAGGCAACAGCGGCGAATACCTGGCCGCCGAGGCGTTCTCTGACGCCGTGGCGCCCGCGCTTGCCAGGCGAGATGTGGACGCCCTGTTTCACGCACGTCCCCAGGGACGGACATTCATGGACGCAGCTGGGCGGCGCGCTCGCGATCGCCGAAGAAAGGGTGGCGGAGGAAGACGAGCGCCTGCCCGAGCTGGACCAGGCGGTACGCAGTGCACAGGAGCATGTGCGAGATGCGCGCCAACGCGTCGTGGAAGTGGAGCGTGCGCGACAAGTCGAGGAAGCGCATCTATCGAATATCGACAAGACGGTCGATCGTCTGGTCGTGCGCGATACGCGCTTGAACCAGGAGGCCGCCGAGCTCAACCCACCCGACGTCCGTGAAGTCGTTCGCCGCGCAGAACAGGTGCGTGGCTTCGACGAGCAGATTGTCCGCCTGATGGATTCCGCGCGGGTACTGGAGGCGGAATTGCCGGCGCTCGAGGCCGCGCACGACGCGTCCAGACAGCGTCGCGAAGCATTGGAGCGAGACCGCAATCAGCTCGATGGTCGCCGGTCAGCGCTGAAAGCGATCCAGGATCGGGTCGATCGCAATGAATCGCTCGATGACTGGTTGCTTCGCAACGGCCTCGCCGAGGACCCGCGGCTCTGGCAACGATTGCGGGTGCATTCGGGCTGGGAAGCCGCGGTCGAGTCGGTCTTCAGGGAACGGCTCCACGCAATCGCTATTACGACGCCCACGAAGCTGGATGATCTCCTGGCGAGCCCGCCGTCCGGACGATTGTCGCTGATCACGCCGGCGTCGACGGATGGATCGCGCGGCGCTGGCATCCAACATCGTTCCCTCGCTTCGGTGATTTCCGCCATCGATCCGGCCTTGGCGTCGCTGCTGGCTGACTGGTGCCACGGCTACTTCGTTGTCGATCGCGTTCCCACGCAGGCGGAGTGCGGGCGCTTGGCGCCCGGTATGGTGCTGGTCGACCGAAATGGACACCAGTACCGCCGCTACTCGATCTCGTTTCACGCGCCGGACAACGCCGATTCCGGAATCCTCGCGAGACAGCGCGAGATCGAGTGACTGGACCGCGAATTGATCGAGCTCGACCAGCAACTTGCGCGCGGGCGGGCGGAAACGCTCGCGGCGGAATTGCAATGGCAAGGAACGGGTGGTTATGCCCGCCAGCTTCGCCAGCAAGAAACCGACGCCCGCCAGACGCGCCATCGTATCGAGCTCGAACATGTGCGACTGACCGAGGCGATCGAACGTGTGCGCGCGCGGTCAACCCAGTTGCACGCCGAGCGTGCCGAGATCGCCGCACAGCTCGAAGCCGAGCGGGCCGAGCGCGAGCGGATCGATCAGGCTGTTGCCCTGCATCTGGCCGATGCCATGGAAAAGCGGTCGATTCTCGAAGGCGCGATCGGAAATGAAACCGAAGCCCATCGTGCGCTCGAAGCCCAACGCAGAACCGCCCAGACGGCGCATCGCGAACAGCAGGAATCCGCGTTCGCCCTGCGCGAGTGTGAATCGAAGATCGCGGAGATCGAGCGATCGGTTGCGAGTCTGGCCGTACAGATTGATCACGCGACCGTGCAGGAACGCAGTGTGCGGGCCGATCTTTTGCAACTGAAGGATGCGGATTTACGCGTGCGTCTCGATGAGTTGCTTGCGCTTCGGGTGGAAAAGGAAGAGCGCCTCGCCGATTCGCGCCGGCACCACGACGAATTGACGAGCCAGCTTCGTGCCAATGAAGAGGAGCGGTTGGGTTGCGAGCAGAAGCTCGGGCCTTTGCGTGAACGCATCTCCGATGCGCGGCTGAAGGAGCAGGCGGCAGCGCTTGCGATGGCGCAGTTCGAGCAGCAACTCGCCGATGCCGGCGCCGATCAGGCGGCGCTGACGGAAAAGCTGGAGAAGCCCGCACGCCCAAGCGTTTTGCAAGGGGAGATCAACCGCCTCGGGCAGTCGATGCAGGCGCTCGGTCCGATCAACATGGCGGCGCTCGATGAGCTCGCCACCGATCAGGAACGAAAGCAGTTTCTCGATGCCCAGGCCACCGATCTCGCTGAAGCGCTCGATACCCTGCAAAGCGCCATCCGGCGGATCGACCGCGAAACGCGCGATATGCTCAAGCAGACATTCGACACGGTCAACGAGAATTTCGGCCGGATGTTCCCGGCGCTGTTCGGTGGCGGCGAGGCGCGGCTCGTGATGACGGGGGAAGAAATCCTCGATGCCGGTGTGCAAGTCATGGCGCAACCGCCCGGCAAGCGCAATCAGTCGATCCATCTGCTGTCGGGCGGCGAAAAGGCGCTCACCGCGACATCGCTGATCTTCTCGATGTTCCAGTTGAATCCCGCGCCTTTCTGTCTCTTGTACGAGGTCGATGCGCCGCTCGATGATTCGAATACCGAGCGCTTTTGCCGGCTGGTCAAGACCATGTCCGCTGAAACCCAATTCTTGTTTATCACGCACAACAAGATCACCATGGAGCTTGGCAGCCACTTGATTGGAGTGACCATGCAGGAACAAGGCGTGTCGCGGATCGTCGCGGTGGACATCGAAGAAGCGCTCCGGATGCGCGAGGCCGCATGAGCGAGCTGCAAATCTGGCTCGCCGGCGGAGGCCTTCTCTTCATCATCGGCGTGGTTATTTTCAACAAGGCGCAGGAGGCGAAGGTACGCCGGCGTACCGTGCAGGCATTTGGAGAGCAGCCGGCCGACGTCTTGTTGGGCGAATCGGCGGTCGCAGCGGTCGCGCCCCCCGCTCGATCGGACGCGCGTTCGGACGCGCGTTCGGACGATCAGGATCCGGTGATATCCGCTTCCGTTCCTCACGAGAACACCCCGCAAACGCCTGCGGCATCCGATCGCATCGAGCATCGGCTCGGACTGCCACAGGCCGTCGACCTGCCGCAAGGCGCGGGTCCGTTGCTCGACCCACGGGTCGACTCTTTCGCGATTCTTGTGCTCGCCGAATCCCAGCCGGGCGAGACGATTCTGCGTCATGCCGGCGCGCTGCTCAGTGTGATCGACAAGCCGGTCCGTTGGGAAGGCCTCGATGAATCGAAGCGGGGCTGGACGCGCTTGAGTCCGAAAGCCGACTATCAGGCGATTCGCGCAGGCATCCAACTCGTTGACCGGAGCGGGCGCGTCGCGGAGGCGGATTTGAATCTCGCGTTCTCGCGGCTGCAGGAACTATCCGCGACCTTGGCGGGTGAAGTGCATCTGCCCAGTCGCAGCGAAGCGTTGCGATTGGCCGAGCGCCTCGATGCATTCTGCAGCGAGGTCGACGTCCAGATCGGCCTCAATATCGTGAAGCCGGATGGCGGGACGTTCGCCGGCACGCGCATCCGGCAGGTAGTCGAAGCATCCGGTTGCGCGCTTGGTCGGGACGGGCGATTTCGGCGTCTGACACCCAATGGCGGCGAGCTCTATACGGTCGCGAATCTTGAACCGAATCTCTTCTTGAAAGAGTCGCTTGAAACCTTGAAGACGCGTGCGATTACCGCGGTCATGGATGTGCCGTGCGTGCCGCCGACCAGTTCCTCGTTCGAGGCATTTCGTGCATTCGCGTTTCATCTGGCGCAGGTTCTGGGGGGGCAGGTGGTCGATGACAATCGTCAGCCGATCCAGGCATCGGCGCTCGAGGCGATCGGCCAGGAGGTCGAGAACATCCGGGTCCGCATGCGCGACGAAGGCATCGAGCCCGGCGGGCCGATCGCGCTCCGCGTATTCGCACAAGGAATCGCGGCATAGATGAGCATCCCGCCGGAAGCGGCCGAACGCGCAACCCGCTTGCGGCACGACATAAACGAGCATAGCCGGCGCTACTATGTTCTCGATCAGCCGGTCGTGAGCGATGCGGAATACGATCGGTTGTTCCAGGAGCTGGTTGCCCTCGAGTCGCGCTACCCTGCGCTCGCAACGCCGGACTCTCCGACGCAACGCGTCGGCGCGCCACCGCTTGATTCCTTCGGATCGGTTGCACACCAGATCCCGATGCTGTCGCTCAACAACGCGTTCGAACGGAACGACATCGAGGCGTTCGATCGTCGTGTGCGGGAGGGATTGGGGATCGACGAGGTCGAATACGCCGCCGAGTTGAAGTTCGATGGCCTTGCGATCAGCCTTGTCTACGACAATGGTGCGTTTGTTCAGGGCGCAACGCGAGGCGACGGTTTTACCGGCGAGGATGTCACCGCGAACCTGCGCACGGTGCGCACGATTCCGCTCCGATTGCACGCGACCCCCGCACCCAAGCGATTGGAGGTGCGTGGCGAGGTGTTGATGTTTCGAGCGGATTTCGAGCAATTCAATCGTTTGGCGCTCGAACGAGGCGAAAAGGTGCTGATCAATCCGCGCAATGCCGCTGCCGGGAGCCTGCGCCAACTCGATTCGCGTATGACGGCAAAGCGCCCATTACGGTTCTTTGCCTATGGAATCGGCGTGGTCGAAAGTGTCGAACCACCCGCGACCCATGCAGCGCAACTCGATTGGCTGGCCGCGATGGGATTCCCGGTCGATTCACATCGGCGTGTCGCGCGCGGCGCGGAAGGCTTGATGCAGTACTACGCCGCCACCCAGTCGATGCGCAATGGTCTGCCATTCGACATCGATGGTGTCGTCTACAAGGTGAACGCGGTTTCGCAGCAGCGCGAGCTTGGCTTCGTCGCGCGTGCGCCGCGTTTCGCGATCGCCCACAAGTTTCCCGCGGAAGAAGCGACCACGGTGGTGGAGTCGATCGAAGTCCAGGTGGGACGTACGGGGGCAATAACGCCGGTCGCGCGCCTGCGCCCGGTGTTCGTTGGCGGGGTCACCGTAACGAACGCCACTTTGCACAACGAAGACGAAATGCGCCGCAAGGACATTCAGATCGGCGATACCGTTGTGGTGCGCCGCGCGGGCGACGTCATTCCGGAGATCGTGACCATCGTGCCGGAGAAGCGCCCGTCCGATGCACGCATGTTCGTGATGCCGGTCGCGTGTCCCGTTTGTGGCTCGGCCATCGTGCGCTTGCCCGATGAGGCGGTTGCACGCTGCACCGGCGGGCTGATCTGCGCGGCACAGCGCAAGCAAGCCTTGCTTCATTTCGCGTCGCGCCGGGCGATGGACATTGAGGGACTGGGCGAGAAGCTGGTCGATCAGTTGGTGGACGGAAATCTCGTGCGTACACCGGCGGATCTTTATCGTGTCGATCTTGCCACCCTTGCCGAGCTCGATCGGATGGGAGAAAAATCTGCCCGCAATGTGCTCGACGCCATTGAAGAATCGAAGAACACGACCTTGGCCCGCTTCATCTACGGTTTGGGGATTCGCAACGTTGGGGAGGCAACCGCGAAGGACCTCGCCTCGCACTTTGGTGGCCTTGATCCGCTAATGGATGCCGACGAGGCGTCCCTCGAAGCCGTGCAAGATGTCGGCCCGATCGTCGCGATGTCGATCCGGCGATTCCTGACCGAGCCGCAGAACCGGGCGATCATCGATGGCCTTCGCAATGCGGGTGTCGGTTGGCAGGAGGGTCCATCGAAATCAGCGTCCGGGACCGGTAATTTAACCGGAAAAGTGTTTGTGCTGACCGGTACACTGCCGCGACTTAGCCGTGAAGAAGCGCGTGCGCTCATCGAAGCCAATGGCGGCAAAGTGACTGGTTCGGTTTCCCGCAAGACACACTACGTCCTAGCGGGCGCCGATGCTGGCGCCAAGCTCGCCAAGGCTGAAGAGCTCGGCGTCCCGATCATCAACGAAGACGACCTGCAGCGAATCCTCGCAGAGCAATAATGCTGTCTGGCGCCACCTCAACATCGGACCCTCCCATGACCCGAAAAATTCGCAAGGCGGTATTCCCGGTAGCTGGTTTCGGCAGCAGATTCCTGCCCGCAACCAAGGCAAGCCCAAAAGAGATGTTGCCGATCGTCGACAAGCCGCTCATCCAATATGCGGTCGAGGAGGCAGTCGCCGCAGGCCTGACCGAGATGGTATTCATTACCGGCCGGCATAAGCGTGCGATTGAAGATCACTTCGACAAGGCCTATGAGATCGAGACCGAGCTTGCGGCACGCGGCAAGACCGAGCTGCTGGAATCGATCCGGTCGATCATCCCAAAACACGTCACCTGCATCTACATCCGCCAGCCTGATCAACTTGGGCTGGGGCATGCAGTGTTGTGCGCGCGCTCGGTCATTCAAGACGAGCCGTTTGCAGTGATCCTCGCGGATGACCTGATCGATTCGAAGACGCCCGCCTTGGCGCAGATGACAGCCGCCTACGAGAAAACCGGCGCATCGTTGCTCGGTGTACAAGAAGTTCCCCGCGAGCAGACCCGCCAATATGGGATCGTCAAGACATCTCCCATAGATGCGCGCACAGAACGCATCATCTCGATCGTTGAGAAGCCGCGTCCGGAAGATGCACCGTCGAACCTCGCGGTGATCGGGCGCTACATTCTGAGTCCGAAGATCTTCTCGTTCCTCGAGCGCGGCAAGCCGGGGGCCGGAGGCGAGATCCAGCTTACCGATGCGATCGCGGCGTTGCTTCGCGAGGAAGCCGTCCTCGCGTATCGCTTCGAAGGAACGCGGTACGACTGCGGAACAAAAATCGGCTATCTCCAGGCGACCGTCGCGCTCGGGCTGAAGCACCCGGAAGTCGGGGCCGCGTTCGCCGAGTATCTTGCTCGGGAAAATCGCCGGGAAGCTGTCGCCTTGTGAAGGAGCATGTGCTTAGGCTTAGGCGATTGACCGTTCGCCCTGAGCCTGTTTCGGCGAATTAGGGGATTTACCGTTCGCCCTGAGCCTGTCTCAGCGAATTAGGGGACTGACCGTTCGCCCTGAGCCTGTCTCAGCGGATTAGGGGACTGACCGTTCGCCCTGAGCCTGTCTCAGCGGATTAGGGGACTGACCGTTCGCCCTGAGCCCGTCGAAGGGTGAATGCCGGAGCGTCCGTGAGCGGACCATCGCCCGCCTTCGACAAGCCTGCGTTACCCTTCGACGGGCTCAGGGCGA
>JANMUI010000645.1:0-6710 GCA_031391405.1 Betaproteobacteria bacterium | reverse complement strand
GAACGCCGAGCTCGAACTTATCAAGGGGGTTGGCGAGCGCAGTCTCGACGACTTTCCTGTTGTGAACCGCACGCTCTTTAATCTGTTGGAAGAATAACCTGTCTTCCTCAGTGAACAGCGTCCCGAAGCGTTCGTTTAGCACTTCAATGATTTCGGACAGCGGCGCCTTGTCTTCCGTGGCCTTCCCGGTCCCGACGTTCACCGGGCTCACAACATATTGCGCCTCGCCCTCCCGAAGGTGGATCGGGCCAGCGTAGACACGCTCGATGCGATAGTACTCAAGCGCCACCTCATCGCCCACCTTAACGATCGTCGGGTCGCGGTCCAGTGGCAGGTGTGGCAAGAGGAATCGGCCGTAGCTGTAAACCATCTCCAAATCGGGATCAGCGTAAGGAACAATCTGGCTCAAGAATGCGTAGATGCGGACGTATCCGGTCAGCTTGTCGCGAAACGCCTGCCGTTTCTCCTGTTCAACAATTGCTTTGAACCGATCGACGGCAGGCTGGAGATGCCGCTGCATGTGCGCATGGTCCGCCGGACTCTGCCGCTCGATCGGTTTGTAGAAAATCTGCGCAAATGCCTCGACCTCGCTCCAGTGATAAATCTGCGCCTGATCGAGCTCGTGTTTAAGACCCTCGAGCTGCGAAGGGTCCGATGCCTTGGCGATCTCAGTCTTGTCGAAATACGGCTTGAACGCGCGGAAGATGTCCTCTGCGTCATTCACGAAGTCAAGGACGAATGGGGCGTCCTTGCCTGGGATCATTCGGTTTAGCCGCGAGAGTGTCTGCACCGCCTGCACGCCGTCGAGGCGCTTGTCCACGTACATCGTATGCAGCTGCGGCTGATCGAAACCGGTCTGGTACTTGTTCGCGACGAGCAGCACTTGGTAGTCCGGCGTCTCGAAGCGCGCGGGTAGCGCCGCCTCGCTGATGGATTTGCCCGTCACGATATCGGTGTTCATTCCGGGTTCCGTGTAGTCGATGCCCGACTCCGGATCGCGCACCGTCCCGCTGAAAGCAACGAGGGGGCGGATGTCCGCATAGCCATTCTCGGCGAGGTAGCGCTCGAAGGCGAGCTTGTACCGCACCGCATGCAGGCGCGATGACGTGACAACCATCGCCTTCGCGCGTCCGCCCAACCGGTGCATCACACTACGGCGGAAGTGCTCGACGATCACCTCCGTCTTCTGCTCGATATTGTGCGGATGCAGGCTCATGAACTTTGCCAGCGCCCGCGCCGCCTTCTTCTTCGGCAGTGTCGGGTCGTCTTCAGCCGCCTTCAGGAGCTTGTAGTAGGTCGCATAGGTCGTGTAGTTCGTGAGCACGTCGAGAATGAAGCCCTCCTCGATCGCCTGCCGCATGCTGTATAGGTGAAACGCCTCCGGCTTGCCGCTTGGGCCTACGCGTCCGAACAATTCCAGCGTCTTGCCCTTCGGCGTCGCCGTGAATGCAAAGAAGCTGATGTTCGGCTGCCGCCCGCGAGAGGCCATCACTTGATTCAGCCGGTCTTCCCAATCGGTTTCCCCCTCCTCGCCCTCCTCTATGCTCTGCCCGAGGATCGCCTTCAGCTCGCGCGCGGTCTCGCCGGTCTGGCTGGAATGGGCCTCGTCCACGATCACGGCGTACTTCCGCTGGCCAATGGCGGCTTCCCACTCCTTCGCCTGCCGCTTTGCTTCGTCAGTCGCCTGCTCCTGACTGTCGGCACCAGCCGCATGCAACAGTCCCCGCAATACAAACGGGAACTTCTGCAACGTCGTGATCACGATCTTGGTGCCGTCGATCAGGGCCGCGGCGAGTTGCTTACTGTCCTGGTCGATCGCCTTGACCACACCTTGCGCGTGCTCGATCTGGTAGATCGCATCCTGAAGCTGTTGGTCCAGCACGCGCCGGTCGGTGATGACGATCACGCAGTCGAACACCTTCTGGTCTTTGTCATCGTGCAGGCTAGCGAGCCTGTGGGAGAGCCACGAGATGCTGTTGGTCTTGCCACTGCCTGCCGAATGCTGGATCAAATAATTGACGCCCGACCCCTCGTTGCGCGACGTGGCCACGACATTGCGAACGGCGTCGAGTTGATGAAAGCGAGGGAAGATCAACGCCTCCTTCGCGACATTGCGTTGTCCACCCTTGCCGTCGTCTACCTTCTCCTCTTTCCTCTCCACGAACATGAAGTGGCCGAGCACGTCGAGAAAGCTGTCGCGGTGGAGCACGTCTTGCCAGAAGTATCCCATGCGGTAGCCCGACGCGTGCTGAGGGTTTCCGGCCCCACACTGCACCTCGCCCGGATGGCTACCGCGGTTGAACGGCAAGAAGTGCGTCGCTTCACCGCGCAGTCGCGTGGCCATATGCACTTCATCCGGATCGACGGCAAAGTGCACCAGTGCGCGCGTCTTGAAGCCGAATAGCGGCGTCCGCGGATCGCGGTCCTTCTGGTACTGCCGCACCGCGTGCCGCCAAGTCTGACCCGTCCCGGGGTTCTTCAACTCGCACGTCGCGACAGGTAGGCCGTTCACAGCGAGCAGCATATCGACCGTATCGTGCTTGCCCGGGTGGCATAGCACCTGACGCGTCACGGTGAGATGGTTCTGAGCGTACAGCGCCAGCACCTCCTCGTTGAGGCCATGCGCGGGCTTGAAGTACGCGAGCCGGAATGTCTTGCCGTAGAACTTGAAGCCGTGGCGCAGGATGTGTAGCGTGCCCTTGAGATCGAGCTCCTTGACCAGCGCATTGATCAGCAGATTCTCAAGACCGGTGGCGTGCAGCTTGCGCATCTCGTCCCAGAGCTTCAGCTGTGTCGCTTCGAGAAAAGCGAAAACCCGCGCTGGGAAGATCGCCTTCCCCACGTCCCACTCGGCACTGATGCCGGGCCCCCAACCGTCGTCGAGCAGCATCACTTCGACGTACGACTCGAAGGCCTTTTCGGTGGTTTGGGTCATGAAATCACGTTTCCATCAAATAAGGCTTTGGCCAATCGATTCAGCTAACCAGTTGTTTTTCCGTGAATTCTGAACATTCATTCAAGCGTTAGGCGACCCGGCTTTGGCTCGCCATCAAATAGCCGTCAAATAAAATCGCAACACTGCCGCTGACGGAGCATATGTCTAAAGCTTGACTAAATCTTGTCTTTGCCATGAATCGACCGTACCCATCGCCCCTTCTGTTTACTCCCTGATTTTTCGATAGTTCCTTCTCGTCTGGACATCGAATACAGCAGGTTGCGCAGCTTGTTGGCCTTCTGATTCTCATCTAGCGCCTCGGAAAGCTTGTCTAGAATCAATCGCTCGATCTCCGTTCGGCTGGCCGATCCGAACTTGTCCAGGTAGGCGAGAATCATCTCCTTGTAATGGGCATCGTCGAAGGCGCGGTTGCGGATGTACTCGCTCCGATTTCCGCTCGCCTTTGCCACTCCCGCGGCGACGAAGTAGTTCGGCTTACGACCCTCGATCAGCCCAGCCCTGCGCAGCAGCGCCGCGGCGGCATCGTGAATCGAAAGTCGTTTCTGCACCCGGTCCAGAAGGATCGCTGTGGTCAGGGGTAGGTCGCGCCGCTCCAGAAGGACCCGCGTGTAATTCTCATCGATCACGTGGCCGAAGATCTCCAGCACCACACTTTGCGAGCCAGACTTGCCATAGTCCGGCAGAGGGAAGAAGCGATTGCGCTGAGCCAAAATCATTGCGTGGATGCCATGGCCGACGGTGTCGATCATGCCAAGATTCACCATCGCCTGAGCCAGCCACTGATTGCGATAACGCTTCGGGGTTCGCTCCCCGGCGAAATAGTCCTCGGGCCTACCATCGAAAAATCCACCGGCATTCTCGAAGGTCAGCCGGTCCACCGCTTCGGTTACGACAATGCGTGATTGCTTCGCATAGTCCTGGTGTGCGATACAGTTGTGCAGCGCCTCCAGAATAACGCGAGTGTCGTACTTGCTTACCTCGGTGGCGAGCAATTGATTCTGCGGGAACAGCTTGAAAGCGATGTTGCGGATGCGGTGCAGAACCGAAGTGGTGCTCAGGAGAAATGGCGGCGAAAAATGCTCATAGGCGCTCTCCTCGCCGACCAACTTCCAGGTAATCTGCGCTGGTGTCCGCAACAGATGAACGCACTCGGGTTTGCCCAGGAGCAACAATGCCGTTCGGGTGATCCGACCCTCAATTGTTATCTTCGCCTTGTCGAGGGAAGTGCGAGTGTCCCATCCGTCGATGTCGGCTGCGAACGGCGCGCCGCGCTGTTTTTCCTTGAATTTCTCGCGCGCGAGTTTCAACGCGTCCGCATCCAGGTGATCGAAGCGCGCGCCCTCGACAACCGCAGCGGACCAGTCGACTGCTTCGATTACTTCGGCAAGGATGGCCTCCAGCCGCTCCGATCGCATCGGGACCAAGCTGTGGTCGATCCTCTGCCAAGCCTTGTCGTGAGCGTAGACCGGCAATCGCGGCTTGTGTTTCGGCACGCGAATTGCCCATACAGTCTTGTCGGTGTCGCTCGTTCGCAGGACTTCAACTCGCAACCCCTCCGAATCGAGGTTGGGGCATTTGCCGAGAACTCGAAGGCGCAGGTTCGCCTCGTCATAGTCGTGAAAGTCCTGGATGCCCACAATGCGCAGGTCATTGGCGACTCCGACGAAAAGCGTGCCGCCGTCCATGTTCGCCAGCGCCGAAACGTAAGAGACGATGTCAGCGCCGGACTCACCGGAAACGGCGTGTTTGAGATGTTTGAACTCCTTCCACTCGCAGCCTTCGTCCTCTCGCGCGTGGCCGTTACGGATCAAATCAATCAGCTCGGTTTCGGTCATTCTGCGGTTCCACGTGCATTGACCTTGCGAGTCACACTGAACAACAGATTCAACATATTGGACAGATGCCAAACCGGTAATAGCGTCGATGCGCCTCCATAAGTACGCTCGCGTTGACCACATACCGAGCGTGCTTCGCCATATTCAGAGTTTGATGTCCAGCGCTTTGGCGTACTTTTCGAAGGTCGCCCCATGCAAACCGGTAAGGCTGTACGCCTCCCGGTAGAGCAGACTGCCGTCCTTTGCCGCGTGCATCACCGCTCGGGCGAACCGTTTGCCGATGCGCACATTCTGGTTGCTGTAGAAATCACCGCCGCCTTTCAACTTGGCGGCTTCTCTGCGCTCGTCAGCCTGATATGCGCGATAAAAGTATAAGAAGCTCGGACGGTCGATAAGCTTTAGGTCAAGCGCACGCCGCGCGGCAACGATTGAGCTGACCTTGAACGCACGCGCGACTGCCTGGAAGGGATCCTTGCCGTGCTTCGCGGAAGGCCAGATTTTCCTGAGTTCGACCGCAGGCACGAGAAATTCCGCTGTGACGCGATTGCAGAATACCTCGCGCCGATCACCTGTCGATTCCATATCGGGTAGATCGAAAATACCAGCCTCGCCTATCCATACGTGCGCAAGCTCATGGGCGAGAGTGAACATCTGCGCCGAGCGCGCATCGGAACCGTTGATGAACACCAGCGGCGCGTATTCGTCGATCAGCACTAACCCTCTGAACTCGGCCGGGTCGAGCTTGCGGTGCGTGTCGTTTCCGACAACGCCATTGATCACAACCAGGACGCCTGCGGCCTCGGCAGCCTCGCGCAACACGCGCAGCGCACCGGTCCAGGTGGCAACTTGCTCCGCCCACCCGTCACCCAAATTCAGGGCACGACGGATGCGCGCCGCAACGGTGGAAACATCATCCGTCGGTTTGGCAGAACCGAGATACGGGAGAGGCTCGTGTCCCATTTCGACCAGATAATCGCGCATCCACCACTGCCGGCGCTGCATCGTATGCAGTGTGTCGATGAGATTGCAACTCGGCCGGCGAACGGGGCCATCGTGCGCCGTCCGGAAATCCGGGACGGGAAGCTGCTCCTCGGGAGGCTCTTGCAAAAAAAAGTAGCCCAGCGGGGTCCACGTCTTCTTTGCCAGCGCCTCGAGCTGCCTGAGTGTCGGCTGCGACTCGCCCGACTCCCACCGCCTGATGCGGGGCAGGCCGCGAGCGAGCGTGTCCACGCTGCGGCCGGAACGCTCGATCGCCCAGCGGATCAGTTCTGGATTGACATTGATGCTCTGTTCGGCCATGGAGTTCTAGAAAGCGGTCGCGGTTTCATGCGCATTATCGACGGCCCGTGGACGAACGTCGATCTTGCCGGTCACCGCCGCGGTAATCAGCGCGGAGCGGTACTCCTGCAGGCGGTCGATGGCGGTCTCGACCCTGGCGAGCATTTCATCGATCTTCGACATTTCCTCGTACAGGTACGCAGCGATGGCGGCTTGCTCGCGGAAGGGCGGGACTGGAATCCACAAGTTGCTTACGGATTGCTGGGCGATATTCTGCATAGAGGCGCTGCTTCCCGAGGCATCACGCTCAAATTCGCAATGGCCCGGCGTCGAACGCATGAATCGCAGTAAGAACTCGGGGTTGAGGGCGCGATCGAGAAAAGTCAGGCGGTAAAGCTTGTCGCAAAGCAAGAGCCGTGGCGGAACATTCCTCACGAGAGCCGCACTGCCGAGCAGTTCCCTGGTGTTTGCGCGACTGATTAGGAAATCGCCCGTCTTGATTTCCAGCTCTCTCAGTGGCGTTTCCTCGTCTGGAAGTCGTTTGTTTTCGTTTGGATCGAACTCCGAACCGTTGACTGCTCCAGCCTTCAGCACTCCCCATTCACCTTCACCCGCTGGGGTGTTATCGCATTGAGGCGACC
>JANMUI010000633.1:0-1422 GCA_031391405.1 Betaproteobacteria bacterium | reverse complement strand
GCAAAGGCGACGGCGAACCAGGCACACAAACCCTTTGGCTCGGCTTGCAGCGCCTTGATGACATCGCCGCTATGTGGCGGGCGATGACCGATGCGACACAGAAGACGGTGTCCAGCAGAATCGACTCTGGGTAAAGATCAGCTCTCTGTTAGAGATGAATTGAATCAAGCGGCTTCCTTGTGTCGATGAGATCGGTTGCGCGCCAGGCGATCATGATAATCGACGCGTTGATGTTGCCGCCGGGCATGTCGAGCATGACCGGGACGCCCACCAACACGCTGGCTTCCAACGCGCGCCATGCTTGCAGGTCGCGTTCGCATTCGCCCTTGCGCTCGCTTTCGGTTTGTCGCCAGCTTGGCATCCTCAAAGCCTGTCCTGAGCCTGTCTAAGGGCCTGTCCTGAGCCTGTCGAAGGGGCCTGTCCGGAGTTCGTCGAAGGGCCTGTCCTGAGCCCTTCGACAGGCTCAGGACAGGCCTGTCGAAGTGGCGGCGAAAATCTACAGGCTGCCACCGCAGTGTGGGCAGTGCTCAATGTCGATCTGGAGGACGCGCTTGAGCAGACGCGCCCAGCTGATGCGCGCAGGAGCCGTTGGCCCCGGTGTGTCAGTGTGATCGGCTGAGGGGGAAGGCTGCGCAGGCTGCGGCACGATCGCCACGCGCAGCGCATGGCACAGCCATGCCGCGCACGCCGGCGCGCGGGTTCGATCTCTTCCAAGCGGCTTGATATCTTTCCACCAAGACCGACCGCGGCAACGGGGCTAATCGGGCTGCCCGGGCCGCACTCCCGCCAGCGGTCAAGCTATGCCGAAGTTTGAAATTCCTATTCCCGATCGCAACTGGAATTCCTCGGGATTCAACCGAAGAATCACGCGTAAGTTTTCAACGATGGTATTTTTTCAGCTGCCTGACGACCCACTTCAGCGCACCCGTAGCGACAACGACCCGTCGATGAACTGGCGCGTTTCTCACTGCGCCAATCCAACATGGCCTCGGATCAAGCGCCGCTACTCGCGTAGACGATCGTGTCTTTCTTCGGATTAAGGCGGACGTACGAGTTATTCTCAGGCTTGAAATATGAACGATCGTCTTTGTACCGGCCACCGACGATTGTCACCGCAAATGTGTCGTCGGTGAGTGCTTCAAAGCTGTGGATCTCGGCGGGCGGCGCGACGATTGCAGTGTCGTTACGCTCGAGCACTCGGTCGTCAATCGATTTTAGTTCGGCGTAGCCTTCCTTGGTGCGGTCATCCATGCGGTCATAGACCACGTGCTTTAATCGCCCGCTGTAAATACCCATCGCCTCCCAGACGCCATGGTCGTGCGGCGGAATACGTTTGCCTTTGGGGAGGTGATCGAAGGTAATCGACATCACACCATCGTAATACAGGTACTTTGAATTATCGATGTGGTTGCCTTGACGCTT
>JANMUI010000609.1:0-17174 GCA_031391405.1 Betaproteobacteria bacterium | reverse complement strand
CTTCTTGCCACGTTGTATCCGAGCTATCGGGCCTCGCGGTCGCGGCCAGCCGATGCGCTTCGTTTCGAGTGATCGTGGCGATCATGCGCTACGAGCTCTTTGTCGGGTTGCGGTACACCCGCTCCCGGCGGCGCAACAACTTCGTTTCGTTCATCTCACTCATCTCCATGCTCGGCATCGCGCTTGGCGTGGCCGCGTTGATCGTCGTCCTTTCGGTCATGAACGGATTCCAGCGTGAATTGCGCTCGCGCATTCTCGGCGTCGCGGCGCATGTGCAGATTACCGTTCCCGGCGAAATGTTGTCTGATTGGAAAGGCGTATCAGCCAAGACGCGGGAGCATTCAGGCGTTGTCGCGGCCGCGCCTTACATCGCCGCGCAAAGCATGATCTCCCGCGAGGACAATATTCGCGGCGCGATCGTGCGCGGTATCGAACCCTCACTCGAGTCTGGTGTGGCGGAGCTCGGACGCCGGCACATGGTCGCGGGCAGGCTCGACGCCCTGCAACCCGGCGAGTACGGCGTCGTGCTCGGCGTCGAGCTCGCGCGTTATCTGCAGGCGCGGGTGGGTGATCGCGTTACGTTGATCGCGCCGCAAGGGCTGGTCACGCCAGCCGGGGTGATTCCCCGCTTGAAGCAATTTCGGGTTGTCGGATTATTCGAAGTGGGGCTGTTCGAATACGACGGCGGGCTCGCGCTGGTGCATATCGATGACGCGCAACGCCTGTATCGGATGGGCGAGCAGGTCAGCGGTGTGCGCCTCAAGCTTGCCGACCTGTTCGAGGCCCGCACGATCGCGAAATTGCTGGGCGATCAACTCGCCGGTGCGACGGTGACCGATTGGACGCAAAGCCATGCGAGCTTCTTTCGCGCGGTAAAGGTCGAGAAGAATGTGATGTTCTTTATTCTCACCTTGATCGTGATGGTGGCGGCTTTCAACATCGTCTCCACGTTGATTATGGTCGTCACCGACAAGCGATCCGATATCGCGATCCTGCGTACCTTGGGGGCTTCACCGGCGAGCATCATGCGCATCTTCGTGATCCAGGGTTTTCTCATCGGTGTCGTCGGGACGCTCGCCGGATTGATCGGCGGCGTCGCGCTCGCCATCAATGTCGATGTGGTTGTGCCGTTCCTCGAGCGGATGCTGAATCTGCGCCTGCTGGATCCGTCGGTGTACTACATCAGCGAGCTGCCCTCCGAATTGCAACGCAACGACGTGATCACGATCGCCATGATTTCCCTCGCGCTCAGCCTTGCGGCCACCCTTTACCCTAGCTGGCGCGCCGCGCGCGTGCGTCCGGCTGAAGCCTTGCGCTACGAATGAGTGAGAATCGATTGGTGCTCGCCTGTCGTGGGCTGGCCAAGACCTATATGCAGGGCGACCATCGGGTACCGGTGCTCGAAGGCGTCGATCTCGAGGTGCAGAGCCACGAGGTGATCGCCATCATCGGTGCCTCGGGGTCGGGCAAGAGTACGCTCCTGCATTTGTTGGGCGGGCTGGACGAACCCACCGCCGGGACGGTCGAAGTCCTTGGTCGGCCGATGCATTCGTTGTCCGAGACTGAACGCGGGGAGCTGCGCAACAAAGCGCTTGGATTCGTATACCAGTTTCATCACCTGTTGATGGAATTCAGCGCGCTCGAGAACGTCGCGATGCCGCTCTTTATCCGAAGGATGGATCCTCGCCAGGCGCGCGAGGAAGCCCGGCGCATTCTTACCGATGTCGGACTCGGCGCACGCCTTTCCCACACGCCGGCGCAATTGTCGGGCGGCGAGCGTCAGCGCGCCGCGCTCGCCCGCGCACTGGTGACGGGCCCGGCGTGCGCACTTGCAGATGAGCCGACCGGCAATCTCGATCGGCATACCGCGGCCGCGGTCTTCGAGTTGCTGCTGAAACTCAATCGGGATCGCGGGACGAGCTTTGTGATCGTTACGCACGATCCGGAGATCGCGGCAAGGGCACATCGAATCATGAAACTGGACGACGGGCGCTTGGTGCAGGTGGGGTAGGTCCGGGCGCGCAGGTACGCAAGCGAATGCGGGGCGCCGAGGGACCTAACCGGCGAAGCGTCCGACCAGCTTATCCCGCGCCGCGGGCGTTACCATGTAGAGCAACACGTCACCGGCCTGCACGAGGTGATCGTCGGGTGGATTGTAATGCCATCGGGCGCCGGCTTTGAGTCCGATCAGGACGTGGTCGCGCGTCCGCGGTTCCAGGGACTCGATAGTTTTTCCCGCCAGGCGAGTTGGCACCGCAACCTGTTCGAAGCGATATGCCTCTTCGGATCGCATCATGTCCTCGAGGAAATTCACGACCTGCGGTCGCAGCATCGACGCCGCGATGTCGATTCCGCCTGAAAAATCAGGCGAGACGATCGCATCCGCACCCACGCGCCGCATCTTCTCGATGTAGCTCACTTCGTGGCATCGCGCAACCACCCGCGCGGCGGGATTCAGCTGCTTCGCGGACAGGCTGATCACCAGATTCTTCGCATCGTCACCCGTGATCGCGAAGACGCCCGCCGCGCGTGCGATGCCTGCTTCGGCGAGCACTGCATCCTCGGCGGCATCACCATGCAGGAAAACAACGTTGGGGTTGTGCTCGCGATGCTCGTCGATGCGGTTCCGATCGATGTCGACCACCAGGAACGGCCGACCCGTCATCGCCAGCTCATGCGTGACGGTCGTCCCGACGCGCCCGATGCCGCACACGATATAGTGATCGGAGAGTTGGGCGATTGCCTTTAGCATGCGACGTCTCCTCAACGCATTGTTGATTTCGCCTTCCAGGATGAAGGCGGTGAGCACCGACAGCAAGTACCATGTATTCGCAATGCCCGCGGCACCCAACAGGATGGTGAAGACGCGGCCCGCCGGGCTGTCCTTGAGATCGATCACTTCGCCAAAGCCGATGGTGGCGATCGTGATGAAGGTCATGTACAGGCAATCGATCAACGAATTGTCCGGACCGCCGATCCAGCGATAGCCCGCAGTGCCGATCACATGCAGCACCAGCAAGATGGCGAGAGGTCGTCCGAACCGTCGCGCTGCCCGTCGCAGCAACAGCGTGCTGAAGACCGGGCGCCTCATGCGGTTTGTTTTGCGGCGGCACGTCGCCGTTTGCGCCGCCGCCAGGCAACGATGACATGGATGCGCCAAGCCAGCTCGACAACGCAATAACCCAGCGCGGCAAGGCCCAATCCCAGGCACACCAACCCCACTGCGAGAGGCTTGCCAAGTGAGATGAACCAGTTGATCACGGCGATGGTCGATCCGGCGAGATCGAAGAAGGCCAGATTCGGCGGCAACGTGAGCGCGCCGTCGCCGCCAATCACCATTTGACCGATCCAGAAGGCCGCAAAATAGAGAGGCAGAATCGTGAAGGGATTGGAATAGAGCGTGACGAACACGGCCACTGGGAGATTGACCTTGAACAACAGTGCGCCGAACGCGCCGGCGGCGAACTGGACAGGGTTGCTACCTGGGATCAGCCCCGCGAACATGCCGACTGCCGTAGCGCGTGCTACCGATCGCCGGTTGATGTGCCACAGATTCGGATGCGAAAACCGCGGGCCAAATCGCTTCAGGAATCGGTTGTTCGCGATCGACTCGGGCGAGGGCAGGATGCGGCGAAAGGCTTTGCGGAGCATGCGGAGTTCCGATGGCCTGTTGCAGAACCACCGCAACGGGACGTGACTTAGGGGAGTATGAGGGGCGTGTTGGAGAGGAGGGGCCCCAGCCCCACCTTGGCCCCTCATAAGGCAACAGATTCTAAGGAGTCTGCGATCGAAGCGATACCGGAAACGATGATGACCAGGTGTGCAGTGTGCGCGCGCTAGCGGTCGGCGCGGTGACCGGGACGGCGATGCTGCAACACTCGGCGACGTTGCCCGGGCCCGCGTGGATCGCAAGTTCGTTGGTCGCAGCTGCCGTTTTCCTTTGGCTGGGGCGCGGACGTCTCGGCCTTGTAAGTGTCGTCATCGCGTTATGCGCCGGTTTTGCGCTCGCTTACGGATGGGCAGGCCTCACGGCAAGGGATCGGCTCGCTGCGCGCCTCGACAAGGCGCTCGAAGGGCAAGACATCGTGATTGCCGGCACGGTTGTCGGTCTGCCACAGCCATTCGAGCGGGGTATTCGCTTCGTTCTCGATGTCGAAGAGAGCGACACGCCGGGCGTATCCGGTCGGGTCGCGCTGTCGTGGTACGGATCTCCCGGTGAAGGAACGCCTTCACGCCTTCGCGGCGGCGATCGATGGCGGTTTGCGGTGCGGCTCAAACACCCGCATACCAACGCGAATCCGCATGGGTTCGACTATGAGGCTTGGCTGCTGGAGCAGGACATCCGCGCCACTGGATCGGTTCGCCCACGCGGAGATCACCGGCGTCTTGGCGAGAACGTTGGCTCGCTCGGCGCTCGCATCGACCGCGTGCGGGAGCGTTTGCGGGATCGATTTCGCGAAGCGCTGCCGGGGGAACGATTCGCCGGGGTGCTGATCGCGCTCGTCGTGGGTGATCAACGGGCGATACGGACCGAGGATTGGGCGGTTTTCAATCGGACCGGCGTATCGCACCTGATGAGTATTTCGGGTTTGCACGTCACCATGATCGCAAGCCTCGGCGCATGGATGGTAGGGTTCGCTTGGCGGTGGTCCTCCCGCCTGCTGTTGGCGTGCCCGGCCCGCAAAGCCGCAGCGGTGGGTGGCGTGATCGCAGCGACGCTTTATTGCGCACTCGCCGGATTCGGGATCCCGGCGCAGCGCACCCTTTACATGCTTTCGGTCGCGGCAATCGCCCTTTGGCTCGATCGCACCCAATCAGCCTCACGTGTGCTCGCCCTTGCATTGCTGGTCGTATTAGCGGTCGATCCGTGGGCGGTGATCGCGCCCGGATTCTGGCTGTCATTCGCAGCAGTCGGCGTGATTTTCTATACGACGACCCGGGCGATCGACGGTCAATGGTTCGTTGCGTGGGCGCGATCCCAATGGGCGATTACGATCGGTCTCGTCCCGCTCACGATTGCTTTGTTCCAGCAGGTCTCGCTGGTATCGCCAATCGCCAATGCCGTCGCCATTCCGGTGGTGAGCCTGATCGTGACGCCACTTGCGTTGCTGGCGGCGATCGTTCCCGTCGATGCGTTGGCCTATCTCGCGCATTGGGTGATGGCGTCATTGATGCCGATCCTGGAATGGTTCGCCAGTCTGCCTGCCGCCACATGGCAACAACATGCACCGAGCTGGTGGGCGCTTGCGTTCGCGCTTGTGGGTGTCGTATGGCTGCTCGCTCCGAGCGGTGTGCCGGCGCGAGCGATGGCCATGCTGCTTTTCGCGCCGATGCTTTTCGTTGTGCCGGGTGGGCCTTCGACGGGCGCGGCGTGGATCGACATTCTCGATATCGGACAAGGCACGGCGATCGTCATTCGCACTGCACGCCACGCCATGGTGTACGACGCGGGACCCGCCTATAGCGTCGAGGCGGACGCGGGCAATCGCGTCGTCGTGCCCTACCTGCGCGGCGAGGGCATCGGGCGCATCGACCGTATGATGATTTCTCACCTCGACAATGATCATTCCGGTGGTGCAGTGTCGATCGCGAGTTGGTTGCCGATCGGCATGCTGATGTCATCGTTGCCGGCCGGACATCCTGTGCACGCATTTTCCCCCTATCGCGTGCCGTGCCAGGCGGGGCAGCGATGGCGTTGGGACGGCGTAGATTTTCACGTCCTGCATCCTGTCACCGATGACTACGAGCGGGCACTCAAGACGAATTCGATGTCATGCGTACTGCGCATCGATGCGGGTGGGCATTCAATGCTCCTGACCGGCGATATCGAAGCGCGCGAGGAGGCGATACTGCTGCTGAAAGGCACGGAGGCGTTGAGGGCGGACGCGCTCCTCGTGCCGCACCATGGGAGCCGAACCTCGTCCACCAGTGACTTCATCGATGCCGTCGCCCCGCGTCTCGCGGTCGTTTCCGCAGGGTATCGCAATCGCTTCGGCCACCCGCGTGCGGACATCGAGGCGCGCTATCAGAGCCGCGGAATTCATGTTGCGCGCACCGATGCAGGCGGGGCGGTGCGCGTCGAGATCGCACCTGAGCGCCTGCAATGGTCCACCTATCGCACGACACATCCCAGATATTGGCGTTGATCGTGGGATTGGTTAGCAGTGCCGGCGCGCACCCAACTACACTTGCGGGATTGACGGTCATCCGATCGACGTGCTTGCGCGTCATGATCTTGGTGCTCGTGCGTCACGATCTTGATTCGCGTTCGGAGCAGGCATGCAAGTCGCCCCCAGTCAGCGTTACGTTTCATGTGCCACTCCAACCGGATTGCATCGTCTCGGCTATCTGGATTGGGGCGATCCTGCCAATCCGAATGTGGTGGTATGCGTGCACGGACTGACCCGGTGTGCGCGGGATTTCGATCCGTTTGCAAGGGCGCTGGTCGATCGCTACCGTGTGATCTGTCCCGACATGCCGGGGCGGGGTTCGAGCGATTGGTTGAAGAATCCGGCGGAATACGAGATACCGATCTATGTCTCCGACTGCGTGACCCTGATTGCGCGGCTGGATGTCGAGCAGGTCGACTGGGTTGGCACGTCGATGGGTGGATTGATCGGCATGGCACTGGCTGCCATGCCGGGCGCGCCGATCAGACGACTCGTGCTGAACGACGCCGGTCCGGTCCTGAGTGCGGCGTCGCTGGCGCGGATCGGCCAGTACGTCGGCAATGCGCCACGCTTTCCTGATTTCGGTTCAGCGGTGCAGTACATTCGAACCATCGCAGCATCATTTGGACCGCACACCGATGAGGAATGGAATTTCCTCACCGATGTGGTTGTGCGCAAGCAGGCGGATGAAAGCTATGTTGCGCACTACGATCCCGCGTTGAGCATCCCGTTTCGCAAGATCGTCATGAACCGGGATATCGAGCTTTGGCACCTCTATGACGCCGTGCGGGCCAAGACGCTGGTCATCCGTGGTGCCGAGTCCGATTTGCTTCCTCGGGCGACTGCCGAGCAGATGCGGCGCCGTGGTCCAATGGCGGAAGTCGTCGAGCTCGAGGGCGTCGGGCACGCGCCGACCTTGATGCATGGCGACCAGACGGCCGTAGTGCGCGATTTTCTCCTCCGAGCATGACTCGCGTGTCAGAACATTCCATAAGCAATGCCGGCCGCAAGCGTTTCATGATCGCTCGGGCTCAATCGTTCCCGGAGCGCGGGTCCTGCCGATAGAACGCCACCAACCCGGCATAAAGATCAGGATAAACGGCATGCAGGTGTTCCGGATCGGTGAAGAACGCCTCTGACATTACCGGGAAGAATTCCGCCGGCTGTTGGGCACCGTATGGATCGAACGGGGCCGCGTCTTCATCCTCATCGACGAGGGCGGCGAAATCATCGAAATGCGACAGCCAGAGCGTTCGCCATGCTTCTCGTGTGCTGCCCGGTGGCACCGGCGGGATGCCGTCGGTATCACCATCCAATCCATCGAGTTTGTGCGCGAATTCATGGATGACGACGTTGTATCCGAGCTCCTCGACTTGAGCGTCTTCCCAGGAGAGAACGACCGGGCCGCCATGCATCGACTCTCCGGCGATGTGTTCGTCCCATTCGTGCAGGACGCCTGTTTCATCCATTTCTTCGCGTTGAACCCGGAATTCTCCCGGATAAACGATGACGCCGACCCAACCGTCATAACACTGCAGTCCAAGCTCGAGAATCGGCAGGCATGCCTGTACCGCGATGGCGACCCGAATTTCGTCGGTGAGATCGAGTCCGGCGGCACCATGCATTTCCTTCGTTGCGAGAAACGTGTTCGACAACAGCCTCAGACGGGCGAGGTCTTTGGCCGATAGACGCCGCAGAAACGGCATCCGGGCGGTGACATCATCCCAAAGCGGCGGCGGGATGTGCATCGATCGGGCCGCGCCTCGCCGGGTCCAACGGCGGAATAGATTGATCATTTTCCGCGTGAGATGAGATACAAACCCAAGCAGATGAGTGCCATGCCGACACCATGGTAAGCCTGTGGGATTTCACCTAGAAACGCTACGGCAAACCCGATCCCAAAGACCGTCACGAGATTGCCGAATAGGCCGGCAATATGTGCCCCGACGCGCGGAACGGCATGGTTCCGCCAGAACGCGATCGCAATTTGGGGGAACTCTTCCCGGACACCGCGTACCAACACCCACGTCCCGCCCCATGTGGCGGCGGCAATAACGAGGTAAAGGTACGGAAGGACCGAGGGTCGGTTAGTTGCTGGAGGCATGATGATGGGCCGCCCATTATGGCCGACTCGGCATGCACGCGATCGGACGCCCATCGGGTCGCGCGGCGGTACCATATTGGATTGTTGGATTGTCAAAGTGGTTGAGATGCGCGTGAGCGTAGTGCCCGAATCTTCGCGATCGCAGATCGATGCATCATTCAATGCGATGGACGATTTCGCCCCGGAATATCGCGAGGTGGTCGAGCGCGCACTCGCATTCGTTCGACCGACCTACGCGGATCGGTTGCTCGCGACGACCGAGCCCGTGTTGGCCCACGCGATCGGCACGGCGCGCAACCTCGCGACGCTCAGGCTCGATGCTGCATCGCTGGTCGCGGGCATCTTGTTCGCGGTTCCGGACTACGAGGCGGACTACAAGGATCGCATCGAAGCTGTGTTTGGGGCTGATGTCGCCGCGATCGTTGGCAGCATTGCGCGGCTGAACCAGTTGCGCCTTGTCACGCGGAGCGCGGTCGCGCAGGGCGATGCGGCGGGGAAATCCCAGCAACTCGAAGTGCTGCGAAAGATGTTGCTGGCGATGGTCGAGGATATCCGTGCGGTGCTCGTGCGCCTGGCGAGCCGCACGCAGACGATGCGTTTCCTAATGAACGCACCGCCTGAATTGCGCAGCAGTATCGCGCGCGAAACGCTCGATATCTATGCGCCGCTCGCCAATCGTCTGGGCGTCTGGCAACTCAAGTGGGAGCTGGAGGATGCTGCGTTTCGCATTGTCGATCCGATCGCCTTCGAGCAGGTCACGAAGCTCATCGACGAGCGCCAGAGCGAGCGGGACGCGTTCATCGAACAATGTGTGGAGCGACTGCGCACCGAGCTTCTGCAAACTGGGATCGACGCGGAGATCAGCGGCCGCCCAAAGCATCTCTACAGCATCTGGAACAAGATGCAGCGAAAGGGGCGGGACTTCGCGGAGCTGTTCGATCTGCGCGCGGTACGCGTCATTGTTCGCGAATTGCGCGATTGCTATACGACGCTTGGGGTCGCGCACAATCTGTGGCAGCCGATCCCCAAGGAATTCGACGATTACATCTCGCGACCGAAAGCCAATGGCTACCGATCATTGCACACCGCGGTCATCGCCCCGGACGGTCGGCCGCTCGAGATCCAGATCCGCACGCAGGAGATGCACCGCGAGGCCGAAAGCGGCGTTGCCGCGCATTGGCGCTACAAGGAAAGCGGCAAATCGGAGCGCGGCAAGGCGCGCAAACAAGCGGACTATGAGGAACGGATCGGCTGGTTGCGGGGAATCCTCGCCTGGCGCGACGAGATTGTCGATGGTGCCGATTGGGTCGATCAGGCCAAACACGCCGCTCTGGACGACTCGGTGTACGTACTATCGCCGCAGGGTCGGGTGGTCGACCTGCCGCGGGGGTCGACGCCCGTCGATTTCGCGTATCACGTTCATACCGAGCTTGGCCATCGCTGTCGCGGCGCGCGCGTCGACGGCGCTATGGTCCCACTCGATACCAAGCTCGAGAACGGGCAGACCGTGGAAATCGTTGCCGCGAAGCAAGGCGGGCCGAGTCGCGATTGGCTCAATCCGGAGCGCGGTTACCTCGGATCGAATCGTGCGCGTACCAAGGTGCGGCAGTGGTTCAACGCGATTGAATCCCACGAGTTAAGCGTTGCGGGTCGCGCAGCGGTGGAGCGGGAGCTGCAACGCGAAGGCCGGACCGGTGCCAATCTTGAGCTTCTCGCGAAGGGGCTCGGGTTCGAATCGCCTGACGCGTTGTTCGTCGCCGTTGCGCGCGAGGAAATCGGGCCGCGGCAATTGCAGCTTGCGATTCGCGGCGAGGTTGCAGATAAACATGATGACGAGGCCCCGCCGATCGCGCGGGAGGCGCGCGCCGATTCTGCGACCGGCGAAATCATGATCGTCGGAGTGGGTCAGTTGCTCACGCAATTGGCCAAATGCTGCCGCCCTGTGCCCCCTGACGCGATCCGGGGATTCGTTACGCGGGGTCGCGGCGTTTCGATCCATCGACGCGATTGCGCCAGCTTTGCCGCATTGTCAAAAGCGCACTCGGAGCGTTGCATCGACGCCAACTGGGGTGGCCGAACAGCCGGCGTGTACGCGGTGGATGTGATCGTGCAGGCGCATGATCGGCAAGGCCTGCTGCGTGACGTGTCGGACGTCTTCACCCGCGATCGCATCAACGTGACTGCAGTCAACACCCAATCGCGCGCCGGCATCGCGTCGATGAACTTTACGGTAGAGGTGAGCGATGTCGGGATCCTGGTGCGTGCTCTTGCCCACATCAAAGAGGTGCGCGGCGTCTTTGTCGCGCAAAGACGATAAGGCCACGTGAATTGGCGACCGAAACTGAGCTCAAGCTATTGTTCCCGCCCGCGGCTGCAGGTGCAATCCTCGCGTGGCCGGGATGGTCATCGATCAAGCGCGGCCGGGCGCGACGGGCAGCCCTCTACAATATTTATTTCGACACGCCCGACCGTACATTGCAGCGCGCGCAGATCGCCTTGCGGTTGCGCCGTGACGGGTCGCGATGGATTCAAACGCTCAAAGCGGGTGGATCGTCCGTGGGCGGATTGCACTCGCGCAGTGAATTCGAGTGGTTCGTCGCCGGCTCGACGCTCGATCTTGACCCGATTCGTGCGCTCGATCTGGGCTCGGCGCTGCGTAAGTGCGACTGGTCTGCGCTTCGTCCGGTCTTCACAACGCGCTTTGATCGCACTTCGTTCAATGTCGAGCCCGCGCCCGATGCACTGATCGAGGTGGCGGTCGACATTGGAACGATACGCGCGGGCCGTCGAAGCCGGCGAATTTGCGAGATCGAGTTGGAGCTGAAAGCAGGGGAAGCGGGAGGGCTTTTCAGCCTTGCCGAGCGGTTGGTCGACAATTTTCCGTTACGCCTGGGGTATTCGAGCAAAGCCGAGCGCGGATTTGCCCTCGTGTCGGGCGATACAGACACGCCGGTCAAGGCAGGCACGATCCCGCTCGACAAGCGCGACAACATCGCAGTGGCGGCGCAGCGCCTGATTGGCGATTGCCTCAATCACTTGCACGCGAACGAAACAGGATTCCTGAAGACCACCGATCCTGAGTATTTGCACCAATTGCGGGTTGCCCTGCGGCGATTGCGAACCGCGATGTCGGTTTTTCGCAGCCTGTTTCCGGAAGCGGATTTCGCGATCTGGAAAGCCGAATTGCGTTGGTTGAATGCGTGCCTCGCACCCGCTCGCGACGCCGATGTATGGGATATTGAAACGCTGCCGGAAATCGTTGCGTCCCTGGGCGAGCGTCCAGGCATGCCCGCATTGCTCCGACAGTCCGGGCGAACGCGTGAGGATGCGCGGGCCGATGCACGACGCGCGGTAGCATCCGCGCGGTATGTGCGACTGATTCTCTTGCTGGCGCGCGCGCTCTCGAACCTGTCAAAGGCACCGCCGGCAGCTGAGGATGATGCGCTCGTGCAATTCGTTGCGCAGGTAATCGACCGTCGGGAACGTCGTCTGCGCGCATCCGATCTCCTTTCATCCGGCCCGGTGCGTTTGCACGAGGCGCGCCTCGACGCGAAAAAGCTGCGTTATATCGGCGATATGTTCATGACGCTTGGCAAGCCGAAGCGTGCGCGCCGATATCTGGATGGGCTCGCACGCCTTCAGGATGTTCTGGGATCGATGAACGATGGGTCCGTTGGGGCGGGCATGCTCCAACGCGACGTCGGCGCTACGGTCGATCCCGGACTGATCTTGCTGGTCGAGGGGTGGTTGATTGGCCGGGCGAGCGTGCATCGGGATTCGTTGGTCGAGGTATGGCGCGATTGGGCACGCTGTGACGGATTCTTTAAAGCGGCCGGCGCAACCCCAAAGGCTGACGATGACGATAAGTTCGGGCTCCACATTTAAGTGGCGTATAAACGGGTCACCGGAATACAAAGCCCTACGGTCGTGTTTGCAACGGGCAGAGGGGAACGTCCCCTCGCCGAATCATGGAGCTGACAATGCAACGCAAGATGGCAACGCTGGTAGGTGCAATGCTCATTACGCTCGCCGCAGGGTGCGCGCAGTTCTCGATTCCGTCCACCGCGCCTGGTACGAGCGCGAACGATGTGAAGGCGCGGCTCGGGACGCCGTCCGACGAGCGCACCATTGCCGGTGCCAAGGCATGGGATTACGTCCAGGGGCCGCAGGGCTTCACGACATGGCGGGTGTTGTTCGATGGATCGGATCGTGTAGCAAAGGTGGAGCAGCTCCTCTCCGAAGGTCGCATCACCAGCGTGAATGCCGGAAAATTGACCCGGGCCGACGTATCGAACTTGCTCGGGCGGCCGCTCGGGGTCTGGAAGTTTGCCGGAGGGGCAACCGAGGTCTGGTCGTACCGGTTCATGGACGCTAATGATCGCAAGCTGGGCGATGTCTACTTTGATGGGGCGACGGGCATCGCCAAGCATACGACCACCTATCTCGACCCGGCGTACCACAGCTCGATCAACGATTAACGGAATACGCGGGCTGGCGATGTACGACGCCGGTCTCTCGATTTTCGTCAGCGATGCGGACAGCCTGGGGTGGTGCATTCCGCGTAGAGATAGAGCGAATGCTCGCGGATGAGAAATCCCCGGCTGGCGGCAACCGCGGCTTGGCGACGCTCGATTTCGTCGTCGAAGAATTCCTCCACCCGGCCACATTGGAGACACACGATGTGGTCGTGATGGGACGAGTCATTCAGCTCGAAGACCGCCTTGTCCGATTCGAAGTGATGCCGGCGGAGCAGCCCTGCCTGTTCGAATTGCGTGAGCACGCGATAGACGGTCGCGAGCCCGAGGTCGAGCCCATCGGCGGCGAGGGTCCGATAGATTTCTTCCGCGGACAGGTGTCGCTGTTGGGTGCGCTCGAACAGGCCGAGAATTCGCAGTCGAGGCGCGGTCGCCTTGAGTCCGATCGTCTTCAGGTCTTGTGGATTTGACATGGGGTGAGGAGCCTTCCGTCGACCACCACGATGCGCCGTCGACTGCGACAGCGGACCGCGAGATTCGCTATCATAGATGAATGAAGAGTTCCGTTCGCAGCGCTAGCCGAGCTTCGCACATCGTTGTCGCCGCCGTCGGGCTAATGCTCGCCGCCTGCATCAGCCCCTATCGAATCGAAATCCAGCAGGGGAATTACATTTCGCGCGATGCGATGTCGCAGGTGAAGCCCGGAATGACCAAGGAGCAGGTAAGGGCGATCATCGGCACGCCTCTGATCAACGACATTTTCCATGCCGACCGGTGGGATTACATATTTACCCGATCGGCAGTCAATCGCACCGATGTCGAGACGCGTAAGGCAACGTTGTTTTTCAAGGACGACGTCCTGAAGAGCATCGAAGCTGACGTGATGCCACCGGAGCCTGCGAAAATCGTACCGGAAAGCGCGACCCAAAAGAACTAGGAAAAGGAGGCATCGCGATGCGCATTGCAATTGCCGGCGCTACCGGTCGCATGGGGCGCACGCTGATTGAAGCCGTGCTCAAGGATTCGTCCCTCGTGCTGGCGGGGGCGCTCGAGGTGGCGGGCCATCCCGGGCTTGGCAAGGATGCAGCCGACGGGCTCGGATCGCACACGGGCATTGCAGTGACGTCCGACATTCAAAAAATCTGCACTGCCATCGACTGCCTCATCGATTTCACGCGTCCGGCGGGGACGCTCGCCCATCTCGAGGTTTGCGCGCGAGCGGGCGCCTCCATGGTGATCGGAACAACAGGCTTCGAGCCCGACCAGAAGACGGCGGTTGCCGCGCTGGCTCGCCAGGTGCCGGTCGTGATGGCGCCCAACATGGCGATTGGCGTCAACGCGACGTTCAAGCTCGCGGCGATCGCAGCGAAGATTCTCGGCGACAGCTACGACGTCGAGATCATCGAAGCGCACCACCGCCACAAGGTCGATGCGCCATCGGGTACGGCGCTCAAGCTGGGTGAGATGGTGGCCGATGCCCTCGGGCGTGATCTTCGCCAGGTCGCGAAACATGGACGAGAAGGTATCACCGGGGAACGCGACGCGCGTACGATCGGGTTTCATGCAATTCGAGGCGGCGACATCGTAGGCGATCACACGGTGATGTTTGCCGGCGAGGGCGAACGCGTCGAGATTACGGTGCGTTCTGCCAGCCGCATGACCTACGCGTTGGGCGCACTGCGCGCTGCGCGGTTCCTTAAAGGCCGCGCGGCAGGCCTGTATGACATGTTCGACGTACTCGAATTGCGCTAGGCCGTATCACTTACGGTGCCTTTCGGTGGAGTTTGATTTCGCGCACCGGCGCTTCCCCTGCGCGTGTCGCACGCAACGCCGGCTTCAATGACCCAAGAAGCGCCTGTGGCGTCTTCGATCGCGACGCAGCGCAGTTTTTCGAGAGCGTGCCGCTCAGAGGCCTGCCTACATGGCCGTGAAGTGCAGACGATTCGCTTGCATGGAAATGCGTGATGAGGGCGGGAACGGTTGCCGTCGAGCGAAAAATCGCACGCCATGGCCCTTGGCCAACCGGATAATGCTGCCGTTATTCATCCAGGTCACCACTGGGTCGATTGTTGGGCGAATCGTGCACGTCGCCTTCCTATCTTCCCTCTCCCCGGCCGGCGGGAACTAAGGCCGGTTTATGCGATAAACGCGGGCAAATTCAAGACATCCGATGGATATGATCGCGGGACTTTCGCCAATCCGGGCAACCACCCCCCACCCTTCTACTGCGATGCCCATCGAGACCAACGAGTTCGTGATTCGCGGGGTCACGCAGACTGGCAAGACCTTCCGTCCCAGCGATTGGGCGGAGCGTCTTTGCGGTGTCATGGCGCAATGCGGCGCGGACCGGCGCATGCACTATTCGCCGTACGTGTGGCAAGTGCTCTCAGAGGGCGTCACATGTGTGGTCGTTGACGGCAGGCTCGAAGACATCGAGCCGATGGCTTACCGGTTCCTGATGAATTTCGCGCGGGACAACGAGCTTGACGTGCGTACTGGGCGGGCGCGCGAGCGCGACGCGGCAGCGGATTCAGCGGCGTCAATATTAGTAACGATTACCTGAGGACCGAGTCGCTCGATCGGACTGTCGGCGCGGCAAACCGACCCTCGAGTGGGTACCATGCGGCGCCGAAGGGGCTCGGCGTGGACTCAACCTCGACAACGCTTTCCACGAACCGAAAATACAGCGCCTTACGCCATCGCGCGGATGCGGTGAACCATCCGGCTCTTTGAGCGTGCTGCAGCGTTCTTGTGGATGATCCGCTTGTCAGCAATTCGATCAATGATCGGTTGAGCTGCAAGGTACTGCGTTTCGGCGGCTGCCTTGTCGCCCGATTCGATCGCCTTGCGAACCTTCTTGATTGCGGTTCGAAGGGAGGACGTTAGGCTCGCATTGTGTTGCCGACGAACTTCTGCTTGACGTGCACGTTTGCGCGCCTGAGCTGTATTTGCCATGGGGAAGCGCTTCTCGATGGATGCGTGGAGCCGGCGATGTTACTGATTCATCTAGTGAAATGCAAGAAAACCAATGAAATGGCCGGCGGCTGAGGGCAGGCGGCAAAGTCCCACGGACACGATCACCCGCGCGCGGTCAGCCTGGGTGAGAATCGGCCCCGTGAATCCACTTCTCCCGATCCGGGCGGTTCGCTCGTGAATCTGCTGCGTGCCGTCGCCACCGTGAGCGGGTGGACCTTCCTCTCGCGCATCCTTGGTTTCATTCGCGACATGATCATCGCGAAGACTTTTGGTGCAGGGATCGCCACCGATGCGTTTTTCGTGGCATTTCGACTGCCGAATCTCCTCCGGCGATTATTTGCTGAAGGGGCGTTTTCGCAGGCTTTCGTACCGATCCTGGCCGAATTCAAGAACCGCCAAGGACCGGTAGAAACCAAGCGGTTGGTCGACCGTACGGCCACGGTCCTTACGATAGCGTTGGTGGTCGTGACAGTGATCGGGGTCGCGGCGGCGCCGATCCTTGTCTATGTGAGCGCACCGGGTTTCGTCGGCCACGCGGATCAATTCGCGCTCACCGTGGACCTGGTCCGCATCACGTTTCCATACATCCTGTTCATTTCCCTTGTGGCACTGGCCGCAGGCATCCTCAATACTTGGCAACGATTCGCGCTCCCGGCTTTCACCCCGGCGATGTTGAACCTGTCGTTTATTGTCGGGGCACTCTTCTTTGCGCCGTATTTTGATCCGCCGATAAAGGTACTCGCATGGGCATTGTTCGTCGGGGGCGCCCTGCAACTCGCGATCCAGGTACCCGCACTTGCACGGCTGGGCATGCTCCCTTGGAAAAAGACGCGAACCGCCGACGCGGAGTTGATCGCGGACCGATCGATTCGTTCCGCGTTTCGTGACGCGGGTGTGCGCCGGGTCCTAAGGACGATGGGTCCCGCGATGCTTGGGGTATCGGTTGGTCAGATCAGCCTCTTGTTGAACACCATAATTGCGTCATTCATGATCAAGGGGAGCGTGTCGTGGTTGTACTACGCAGACCGTCTGATGGAATTTCCAGCGGCGCTTTTGGGTGCTGCGCTTGGAACAGTGCTGCTGCCAACCCTTGCGCGCCACTATTCCGATTCGGACAATGCAGCATTCTCACGCTTGTTGGCATGGGGCGTCAGAATCACGCTTATGCTCGCGGCGCCCGCCGCCCTTGCATTGGCTCTTCTCGCGACGCCTCTCATTGCCACGTTGTTTCAATACGGCGCGTTCAGTGCCAATGACGTCGTGCAGACCCGTAATGCACTCATTGCGTACAGCGTGGGTCTCATTGGGTTGATCATGGTGAGGGTACTTGCCCCAGGGTATTACGCTCGCCAGAATCTCTCGACACCGGTGCGCATCGCATTGGTGACGCTCGTCGCCACCCAGATCGCGAACGTCTTGTTCGTGTTCGGATTGGACATGGCGCACGTC
>JANMUI010000560.1:0-15824 GCA_031391405.1 Betaproteobacteria bacterium | reverse complement strand
CTCAGGACAGGCCTGTCCTGAGCTTGTCGAAGGGCTCAGGGCGAACGGAGGTTTGAGCAGCGCACGTTAAGTAAGTGCTGGCGCACTCTATCCCCTATTATTCGGCGTCCCCGCTACTCTCCCTTTTCGTTAGCACCATTGCATGCGATGGCCCTGACTCTACAATGACGCAGCGCTTCCTATCGCTCGAGGATCGATCATGATTCGAAACATTCTCTGGGTCGTTGCGACGGCCTGCACACTGGCGTCGCACGCGCACGGACAGGCCTATCCCAACAAGCCGCTACGCTTGATCGTTCCGTTCGCAGCCGGCGCAGCAACCGACATCGGGGCACGCAACCTCGCCACGCGGCTCGCCGAGGTGCTGGGCCGGCCGATCGTAGTTGATAACCGACCCGGTGCCGGTGGAAACCTCGCGACGCAACTGCTCATTCAAGCCCCGGCCGATGGCTACACGTTGCTCGCCGGCGGAACGAGTCAGGCAGTGAACGTGCATCTTTATGCGAATCCGGGATACGACTTGTTCAAGGACCTCGCGCCGGTCGCGACCACGACCAGCGCCGCGTCGCTTCTCATCGTCGGCGACAGATCACCCTACAAGAGCGCGCGGGAATTGATCGAAGGCGCACGCACCAAAGCCGACAAGCTCACCTTCGGCTCGGGCGGAAGTGGCACCTCTGCGCACTTGGCGGGCTCGGCGTTTCTGAAGCTCGCGGGTGCTGAAGGCATTCATGTTCCGTATAAGAGCGCTGCCGAGATCGTGCAAAGCGTGCTCGGCGGGCAGGTGGATTTCGGTGTGCCGATCCTCGCGGTTGCACACGCGCACGCCAAAGCGGGACGACTGCGCCCGCTCGCAGTCTCGACACCGCTGCGACACCCGTTCTTCCCCGACGTCCCGACATTCGCCGAAGTGTTGCCGAGCGCGTTCGAGTTGAGCACATGGTTCGGCATTTTCGCTCGCGCGGGTACGCCTGCCCCGATCATCCAGCAGTTGCACGCCGCCGTGCTTAAAGTGCAGCACATGCCGGAATTCGTGCAAGTCACCGAACGCGATGGATCGCGCGTATTCATCAGCGATTCACCCGAGGCGATGGCGCGGTATCTGCGCAATCAGCACGAGCTCTATCGAACGCTCGTTGGAGAAACCGGTGCGAAGGTGGAATGACGTGACGACGCCTGGCATGGTAGCGAAGCTCCTTGCCGACTATGACGGCTTCGGCGTACGACGTGCCGGCACGCGCGGTGATCACGAATGCGCAACGTGGTTGGCCGATTTGCTTCGTGAGACGCGGATCGAGCACGATTCCGTGGCGGTGCCATTGCAGACACGCTCGGTACTCGAAGCGTTTGTGGAGATCGATGGCCTACGCATCGATGGTCTGCCGCTTTTCGACGGGCCGGACACTTCTGAGCTCGGCGTGCACGGCGCGCTCGGTCCGGCCGACGCCGCCTGTGAGATCGGCTTCCTCTCCGTCGATCCGGGTGCGGCCTCCATCAAGGGACAACCGCTCGAAGCATTACGTAGTGCGAGCACGCATCGCGCGTTGATCCTCGCCACGAACGGCGCGGCGGGTTCGCTCGCGCCGGTCAACGCGCAGTACTTCACCGTGCCGTTCGGGCCGCCGGGATTGCAAGTCGCCGGCATCCACGCGGATCATCTGCGCGACAGTGCTGCGCGGCGAAGCATGGCGCGCGTCGTCGTTCGATCCGATCGCACGCCGGGCACTTCGGCCAATCTGGTCGCCCGGATCGGCGCGGCACCGCAGGTTGTTCTGCTCACCCCGCGCACGAGTTGGTACGAATCGACCGCGGAACGGGCGGGCGGCGTCATCGCCTGGTTAGCAGGCCTCACCCATGCAGCGCGCAACCGCATCGCAGTGCGCGGCTTCGCCACCTGCGGGCACGAGCTCGGACATCTCGGGCTCGAGCGTGTTCTGCACGACCATGCAGCGCTCGTGCGCGAGGCCCCGCTTTGGATTCACCTTGGCGCCAATCTCGGCTGCGCGAGCGATGGCCGAATGACTGTGCGCGCGAGTAATCCCCACGACGCAACGCGATTGCGCGAGCACCTCGTCGCCAATCACTACCCGGGCGCACTCATCGAGGTCGAACCGATCGACCAGGCGATGGGCGAAGCGCGCGATCTCGCCCTGCATGGTGCGAGGGTGCTCTCGATGATCGGTCGCAACGCGCATTTTCATGCGCCGAGCGATCGATGGCCCGGCAACGTGAACGCCGGATGGGTCGCAAGTATCGCGGCTGCGGTGTGCGCTTGGCTGGACGGTACTGCGAGGTAATCCCCGACCGCCGCGGGGAACCTGCAAGCGCTGCTGCCCGTCCCTACTCCGCCTCGAGCGTCACGCTCGGCATCGTTCCCTTGACCACGATGCCGCCGCGCTCGCCGGGCACGACGCTGCCGTAGCGTGGAGCGAAGATCTCCGGCAGCGGCCGCGCGCCCGAGGGAGCGAGCCACAGGCGCAGGAGATGCCGGTGGCGTTCCGGTTGCGGCCAGTTCTCGAAATCGTTGCGCGAGTGCAGAATCTGATGGTTGTGCAGGAACTGCATGTCGCCCGGCAGGAAGGCCATCGAAAGATGGATCGCCGGATCGTTCACAAGCGCATCCAGCAGGTCCATGGCTTCGACCTGATTGCGCGTGAGGCGCTTCGCGTCCGGGAAATGCTTCTGCGCCGACTCGATGTACTGGCGCACGTAGATGCAGGTCAGGCGGTCTGCGTGCCAGTGAAAGATCGGCATGTCGAACCAGGGTTTCATGCCTTCGGGCACTTCACCGCGTCGATCGGTCGGAAACGGCTCGAACAACGCGGGCAGCAGGTCGGGGCGGCGCGCCCGCACTTCGTTATAGAGCGTCATTGAGCTGGCGATAAAACTCTCGCCGCCCGATTTCGCCGTCTTCAGGCACAAGAGACCCACGATGTCCACGGAATCGGTGTGGAACTCGAGCTTGCGCCGGGTCTGGTAGTAGCGCACGTTCGGGTCGGTGATGTCCAGGCCGAGATCCTTGACGTGCCCGAGCAGATGCCCCTTGGCGTTCTGCGATCGCGCGCGCCCGAACCACGAACCGATGCCAAGATAGGCGATCGCCTGCTGCTCGCGCGTGTAGCGCGCCACCGGAAAGCCGCGCAGCATGGCAAAGCCGCGACCTTGCAGCAATTCTTCCAGGATCGCGCCGAGCGTCGCGCCGAAGCTGGGCAAGGGGAAGTTTGCCGGCGAGATTTCGGCCAGCGACGCGCCGCTCGCGCCGAATTCGCGCACCGCGTCGTCCAATTCGGCGAGCTCCGCATCGCTGAACATGCGGATCCAGTCGGTGCGTTGCTGCAGATCGCGACCGTACCAGACGCCAGGGCCAAAGACCGCATCGGCAGACATGCTCGGTTGGTTCATTCATCCAGGTCCCTATTGCGAAGGGAAACATCCCTTCATACGCCCCAAGAATCAGGGCCGGTCGGATTCATTTTAGAATGGCCTCCAATTGTGTGCGGAGGCGGCGCATGAAATCTTGGTGGGCGTTGCTCGTTTCGATCGGCGCGGCCGCGGCATTGGCCGTTCCGGCACACGCGCAGACCTATCCGTCCAAACCGATCTCGCTGGTCATCCCGTTCGGTGCCGGCGGCGACTCCGATCTGTCCGGCAGGCTGCTCGCGCAGTACGCCGCGAAGTACCTTGGCAACGCGAGCTTCGTGCCGCTCAACCGCGCGGGCGCTTCTGGCTCGATCGGCGAGATGTTTGTGCGCGGCGCCTGACGGCTACACGCTGCTCGTTGCGCGCATCGCCACGCACGCCATCTATCCCGCGCTCGAATCCAACGCACCGTACAAATGAAACGAGTTCACCAAGGTGTCGCCGATCCGCGCCGGGGCGCTGCGCGGCCCCTTCGTAACCACGCGGCAGCGTCTCGCCGAGGTGCCTACACCCGCCCCATCCGCGTCATTGCTTCAACATACTGATTGTTGTCGAACGCGATCTCTTCGCCAAGCTTGCAATAGCGATTCGCGTACAGACGCCCGACCGGCTTGAACACGCCGTCATTGCGCCGCAGCGTTTTCGGATCGACGATGCCGTCGCGCACGTGCAGCTCGACGATCCTTCCGATGAATAAATTCCGCCCGCCCATTTCGATGTTGGAATGCAGAACACACTCCAACGCAACCGGCGCCTCAACGATCCGTGGCGGTTTCACCCGGATCGAGGGTGCGGTGGTAAAGCCCACGAGGTCGATTTCGCTGACGTCGTCGGGCGCCTCGACCGAGCATCCGTGCATTTGCTCGGCAATCGGCTCGTCCACGATGTGACAGACGAACTCGTTGTTCGCGACGATATTGCTCGCGGTGTTCTTGACGGCTCCCGTACTGGTGTGATCGACGCTCACGATGACGATGGGCGGTTCGTCACCCAGCACATTGAAGAAACTGAATGGCGCCGCGTTGACGATGCCACCGGGACCGAGCGTGGTGACCAGCGCAATGGGCCGTGGCACGACCAGCGCCACGAGCAACTTGTAGCGATCCGCGCGCGCAAGATTTTCAAAATCGAATTGCATAGAAGATGACCCTAGTTTACGAATTGAACCACAGGGGACGCAGAGGACACAGGGGAACAGAAGATTCTTGAATATCGCATATTGAATCAATGTGCGACGAAACGCGCAGCGCTGTGATGTCCAATGATCCCTCCGCGTCCTCTGCGTCCTCTGCGTCCTCTGTGGTTCATGAAATAGAAGTGTCCGTGGGCTATCTCGCACACTCCTAGGATCATTACAATGCGCCGACCGTCTCACAAACCCTACGCCATGAACTTCGAGCTCACCCCCGAGCAGCAAGAATTCCAGACCGCGGTCCGCCGGTTCGCCGAACGCCATCTGCTGGCGGGCGCACTCGATCGCGCACATGCCCAGGACTATCCCTGGGATGTCGCCAAACGCATGGCGGATCAGGGCCTTCTAGGGATCACGATCAAGGAGGAAGACGGCGGTCAGGGCGGCACGCTCATGGATGCGGTCATCGCAATCCAGACGATCGCAAGCGTCTGCCCGCGCAGCGCCGATGTCGTACAGGCTGGTAATTTTGGTCCGATCCGCGTGCTGGCAGAGTACGGCTCTGCACTGCAAAAGGATCGCTTCCTCCGACCGCTGCTTGCCGGTGAAGGTGTAATTTCGGTCGGCATGACCGAACCCGAAGCGGGCTCCGCGGTCACCGAGCTCAAGACCAGCGCGACACCGGATGGCGCGGGCTATCGAGTCAATGGGAGCAAGGTGTTCACGACGCATGCGCCCTATGCGACGGTGATCCTCGCTTATGTTCGGTTCGGACCGGGTATCGATGGCATCGGTTCGGTGCTCATCGATGCAAAGAGCGAGGGCTTTCGCTACGGCAAGCGCACCCGCTTCATGTCCGATGAAGAGTGGGCACAGCTCTATTTCGACAACATCTATGTACCGGCGGAGATGGTGGTGTTGAAGGAAGGCGGCTTCAAGAAGCAGATTGCCGGATTCAATGTCGAGCGTATCGGCAACTCGTCGCGTTCGATCGCGCTCGGGCGTTACGCCTTCGAGACCGCCCGCCAATGGGCGATGCAGCGCAGGCAATTCGGGCGGCTCTTGTGCGAGTTCCAGGGTCTGCAATGGAAGTTCGCGGACATGCGCATCAAGCTCGATGCCGCGCAACTGTTGCTCTATCGGGCCGCAGCCAATGCCGATCGTGGCTTTCCGTCGGCGGAAGAAACCGCCATCGCCAAAGCATTTTGCAATCAATCGGGCTTTGATATTGCCAACGACGCGCTGCAGGTCATGGGCGGTGCGGGCTACAGCCAGGACTCCCTCGTTGAATACTGCGTCAGGCGTTGCCGTGGCTGGATGATCGCGGGCGGCTCGATCGAGATCCTCAAGAACCGGATCGCCGAAGCGGTGTTCGAGCGCACGTTCTCACAGCGCCCGGAGCGGCCGCGTGCCACATGAATAGTCCAACTGCCGGCGCCGATCGTGCGCGCTTCGCGCAAGCACTGTTCTCACCACGCGCGATCGCGCTCATCGGTGCCTCGGGCGACGCGAAGAAGAACACCGCCCGACCGCAGCGTTACCTCCGCAAGCATGGGTATGGATACGCGCTGTATCCGGTCAATGCCACACGGCCGGAAACGCTCGGCGAACGCGCGTACGCCAATGTTGCGGCGATCGGCGCCCCGGTGGATCACGCGTTCATCATTGTGCCGACCGCGCAGGTGATCGGTGCCATCGAGGAATGTGGGGCGTGCGGCATTCCGATCGCCACGATCTTCAGCGACGGCTTCGCGGAAATCGGCGCCGAGGGTCTCGCCCATCAAGCCGAGCTCGTTGCACGCGCCCGAGCGGCCGGTGTGCGCCTACTCGGGCCGAACTGCATGGGCCTCGTCAACACGCACGAGCGGATTGCGTTGTCGATCAATGCGGTACTCGAGATGGAGACGCTTCTCACCGGGCCCTTGTCGGTGATTTCGCAAAGCGGTTCGATGATGGGGGCGCTGCTCTCCCGCGGTCAAGCGCGCGGCGTCGGGTTTGCAAAGCTCATTTCGGTGGGCAATGAATCGGATATTTCGGTGGGCGAATTGATCGATCTGCTCGTGGACGATCCGCACACCGAAACGATCCTCCTCTTTCTGGAAACGATTCGCGACGCGCAAACCTTTGCGCGCGCGGCGCGACGGGCGTTCGCCGCAGGCAAACCTGTGGTCGCCTACAAGCTCGGCCGTTCGCACATCGGCGAGGCGCTCGCGGTGTCGCATACCGGCGCACTCGCCGGGGCCGATGACGTCATCGACGCGTTCTTCCGACGGCACGGCATTCTGCGTGTGGACATGCTGGAGACGTTGCTGGAAATCAGTCCGCTCCTTGTAGGCCGCCGGCCAACCACACTCTCGCGCGCACCAAGAATCGCTGCGGTCACAACGACCGGAGGGGGAGCGGCCACCGTCGCCGATCGCATGGGCACGCTCGGCATGGACGCCGCGGTACCCGATGATCTTTTCATCGCGCGCATGCAAGCCGCCGGCGTGCAGATCCGGAAATCGCCGATCATCGATCTCACCTTGACTGTCACCAGCGCGCAATACGGGGCGGTGCTAAACGCATTGCAGGACTGGGACGGCTGCGATGCAGTCCTTGCCGTGGTCGGATCCTCGGCCCAGTTTCATCCGCAGCTCGCGGTGAAGCCGATCGTCCGTGCCTCTCGCGCCAACAAACCGCTTGCCGCATTCCTCGCGCCGGACGCCCCGGCATCGCTGGCGTGGCTCGCCGCACAACACGTCCCCGCCTTTCGCACGCCGGAATCCTGTGCGGATGCGATGGCCGCGTATTTTCGTTGGCGCGCACCGGCATCGATCGATGACGACGGTAAACACCTTGCCCTCCCTATTTCGACGGGAGCGGAACGGCTTACCGAACGTGCCGCGCTTGCGATCTTTGCTTCGCTTGGCATTGAAACCGTGCGCTCGACCCTCACCCAGGCACCCGATTTTTCACACGGCATCCCCTATCCGGTCGTCGCCAAGGCATCGAGCGCCGACATTGCACATAAGAGCGAGGCGGGCGGCGTGCTGTTGAACATTCGGTCCGACCGCGAGCTCAAGGATCGCGCCACCGCGATGCTGAGCGCAATCGCGCGCACGCAACCTCATGCACACCTCGATGGGGTGCTCGTACAGGCCATGGAGCAAGGCCTTGCCGAGGCGATCGTCGGCTATCGGCACGACCCGATGGTTGGACCGATCGTTCTGGTCGGTGCGGGTGGCATTCTCGCTGAAGCGATCCACGACATTGCGGTGGCCGTGGCACCGGTTGATCTTGCCGAAGCCCATTCGATGATCGCGCGGATCAAGAGCTTCGCGCCCTTGCGCGGATTCCGCAATTTGCCGCGTGGTGATCTCGATGCGCTGGCGAAAGCGGTCGTAGCGATCTCTCGCCTTGCGCTGGTACGCGATCAGCCGGTCGCTGAGGCCGAGATCAATCCACTGATGATTCGCCCTGCAGGTGAAGGCGCAGTGGCGGTCGATGGGCTTCTAACCGTGATGGATTCGATTTCTTAAGAACCGGTTCGCGACCAAGCAGCAGGTCGCCTCAAGATCGCGTGCCGATGGCCGATTCTCAATGGATCCGTCTAAATATTTGTCCGACGTCTTCCTCGCCGCGCACTCGAACAGGAGCCATGCCATGCCACTCGCCGCCACCGCAAGCCCGAAGGTCGATCTGCGGGTTGTAGACCGAGCCGCCGAGCGCGTCGTGAAGGAAATCGGCATTCCACCGTGTCCGAAAATCCTGATCGACGTCACGAACGAGTTGCGGGCGGAAGATCCCGATTATGTGAACATCGCTCGCTTGATCGGCACGGATGCGGGACTTGCCTCGGCGGTCATCGCCACGGTCAACTCGCCGTTCTATGGCCTCGCGAAGAAGATCACGACAGTGCGCGACGGTTGCGCCTATCTTGGGTTGCGTTCGACTGCTTTGCTGGTGACCGGACTCCTGTTGCGCCGTGCATTTCCCGCCGGGAACGCGCGCGTGATGGAACATTACTGGGCGCTCAGCCAGGCAACCGCCTGGAACGCCGGGATCATCGGCCGACACCTGGGTGTTGTCGATCGTGACCTCGCCAACACATACGGTTTGTTTCGTGACTGCGGCCTTGCGGTTCTACAGCCAAGCTTCAACGACTATCTCGACATTCTCGACGGTTCGGCCAGCCGCGGTGCGCGTCCAATCACCGAGATTGAGGACGAGCGCTACGGCATCAATCACGCGCGCGTTGGCTATCTCCTTGCCGAGAGCTGGCAATTGCCGGATACGATTTGCGCCGCGATCGCGCATCATCACGACAACGCGACGTGGGCGTCGGTCGATGCCAAGATCTCCGGCGATGGCCGCATACTCGTCGCCGTCGGCATCCTGGCCGAGCAACTTTACTGGAGCGAGGCGCGATCACAATCGGCTCCGGAGTGGGAGCTCGCCAAGACCCTCGCGTTCGATGCGCTTGGACTCAATGAGAACGGTCTGGCGGACCTCGCGATCGCCGTCAAGGCGTCGCGCGAGAAACCCTGACCGCGACGACCGATCAGTGTTCAGGTTCAGCCGATCGGTGGAGGGCATTCAGCGAAAACATGCCGCTATGATCGTGCGCTCCCGGAGCGAAAATATATGCTGATCGCGCGAATCGTTTTTTCTTTCGCATTTCTAGGTTTGACGGTGATGGGCGTCCCCGCCTTGGCAAAGGGTGGACAGAGTGGACACGGCGGACACGGCGGTAGCGGTCATCAGAATAGCAACGCAGCGCATTCCGGACATCCCTTGCACGGCAAAGCACGGGATGCCGGCCGGCATCGCCACGCAACGCTGGTACACCGAGGTGCTCCGTTGCCAAAGCTAATCGCGCCGCCCATGCCGCGCGGTCTGCCGCATCCGCCAGGCCTGCGGCATCCGCCGGCATTTCCCGCACCGGCAGGTTTGCCGCGCCCACCCGGACTTCCCCGTCTTTAGCGCGTCAATCGTTGTAGTGAACGGCCAACCAGATCGTTGGCACATCGGGATCCGTCCACGCTACGCGATGTCGGCGATGCGGATCGATCTCGATGAAATCGCCTGGCTTCAGTTCGCGGTCAGCGGGCTCGTCTTCGAAGCGTAACCGTGCCCGGCCGCTCAACACCACTACCCATTCGCATTGCGCCTGGTCATACCAGAAACCGGGTGGGCTTGATTGTCCGCACGAGACGATGCGTTCGATCCGAATCCCTGGGCGCACCAGCAATTCGGTGATTCTCTCGGCAGCAGAGGGCGCCGCCGAATCAGAGAATAAGTTGGACAGCGCCATCACGCATCGATCGGCACCGTAGCGCGCATCGACGCACGCAGGGCGATCTGCCCATACCACGCCGCCGCCTTGGCCCGACCGTCGCGCCAGCCAAGATCTCCGAAGCGAAAATCGAGATAGCCAAGCGCCACCCCGATCGTGATGTGCCCGATGGAAAATCGCGCACCGTCAAGTGCATCGATCTCGACCCGATCGAGCGCATTCAAGGTGCTCAACGTCTTCTCGGCGTAGGCATCCAGATGCACCTGCGAGCGTGTGCCTTCGGGACGATCGCGTTCGTTGCGAAACAAGATGAGCATGTCGAGGAGGCAGTTCCCAAGGGCATGCCAGCGAAGCGCGCGCCAGCGATCGGGACCGCCCGCTGGAAAGAGGCGCGCCTTACCATCCAGAGCGTCCAGATACTCGCAGATAACATACGAGTCGAAGAGCTTCATGCCATCGTCGGTGATGAGCGTTGGAATTTTCGACAACGGGTTGTCCCGCATGAGGTCGTGGTTAGGCGCGGTGATGGCGACCAAGGAGCGGACGATCTCGAGTCTGTCGACCATTCCCAGCTCATGCGCGCAAACCATGACCTTGCGGACGAATGGGGAGCGGGGAGACCAGTGCAGTTTCATGTTGTTTCCCAGTCATTGCGTTCACCCCCTTTTACCACGAGCCCTCCGCCACCGGAATGCGCGCCAACGCGGACCTATAATCGATGCAATCCATCAATGAGGACAACGCGCATGCCACGCATTCCTTTCCCCGCGCCGGAAGATATGAACGCCGAACAGCGCCGCGTGTACGACGCCGTCGTGAAAGGTCCGCGTGGCGTCGTGCGCGGGCCGCTACGCGCGGCCTTGCATCGCCCGGAGCTGGCGGACAAATGGCAGCAGCTCGGCGAGCTTCTGCGCTATCGCACCAGCCTTTCGCCGCGACTGAGCGAGCTCGCAATCCTGGTTACCGCGCGCCACTGGGACAGCCAATTCGAATGGCATGCGCATGAGCCGCCGGCGCGCGAAGCTGGTGTGTCGGATGCGGTGATCGAATCGATTCGCGAAGGCAGGCGACCGGCATTCGTGGCGATGGATGAAGCAACCATCTACGACTACGCACGCATGCTGCTGGAGCAGCACATGGTCGATGACGCAACGTATCAACGAACGTTGGCGCTGGTCGAAACAGTGGGCATGGTGGAGCTCACCGCGCTTATCGGCTACTACTCGATGGTGGCGATGACGCTGAATGCGCACGAGATTCCGTTACCGGATGGGACACCCGCGCCGCTACCGGCCCGGCCGTCAAGCGGGCAGTGAGACCGGCGGAGCCGATCCGAGCGCTTTGGCGCGCTTGGCGAATTTCTTGATGTCGAATGTAAGAAACTCGGCACAGCGCGCGCTACACGCGAGGTGGAGCGCGTCGGCGAAGTCCAATCCCTTGCCGTGCATGTCCAAGGCGTCCTTCACCGCCTCCCATCGCTCAACGGTCACGTGCTGCATCCCTAGTAGATGTTCGACGGCCTGCCGGAATGCCGCCGGTGGCGTGCCGTAGAAGGCCCGCATGACCCACTCCAGCTCAAGAATCACGGTAACCGGCACGAAGACAGCGGGTGACCCGAGCATCACTTTGCGCGCCAATGGGCGCTGCTTTGCCGCCTCGGGATCGTCAGGATCGTTGCAATAGAACCGCGCGAGAATATTGGTGTCGACGCCGATCACCGCCGGCCCTTGTCTTTCGCCATGGCGGCCGCGACATCGAAATCCCCAAGCCGGCGCTTGACACCGGTCGATGCGAGCTTGACCAGTCCATAGCCCGCCTTCGGATCGGAGGGAGGAATCCTTCGCTTGATGATCAAACGGATGACGCCACCATCATCAACGAACTCGACTTGCGTGCCGGGCGTGAGGCCGTAGCGGATCCGAATTTCAGCGGGGATGACGATCTGACCCTTCTCGGTAAGTGTGGCTGCAGTCATGCGGACAGTGCCTTGGAGATCAAAACAAGAGCCTAGTCTACCAGCTCGCTTACCTGGTAAGCGAGATTCCGTTCAGGAGGTCGATCAACGATGCGGCCAGACTACCGCCGGGCGCGGCTGGCGAATGTCGAGGCACACACCGGCGATCACACCCCACGAATCTTCGGCAATACATGCTCACCGAACAACTCAACCGTGCGCACCGGATCGGCCGCAAGGCTTACCGTGAACATCAGCCGTTCAGCCCCGGCTGCTTTCGCCGCCATTGCCTGCCGCAGGCAATCATCAGGATTGCCCCAGATCGATAAGCGCCCGGCGAGATAATCGAACAGGCCCAATTCGTCGACCATGCGCGCATCGGCGTCGCCCGGACGCGTACTGTAGCGACGGCGTAGTTCCCGCAGCGGCGCGATGTAGCGCTCCGGTACACCACGTGCCGCGAGATCGCCGCTACCGAGGACATAGCCCGACACGAACGCGAGAATCGCGCCGATCTTGTTGCGGGCAACATTGCGATCATCGTGACAGTCAAGGCAGGCGATCTGCCAGATATCAAGCTCCTCGCCCTTGCTGCTCGCACGGGCCGCGCCACGCGCCACATGCCCGACGGAGCCCCGCAAGCTTTCCGCATCGAGTCCGTAGTTGGCGAAGACACCATCGGCGACTTCGCCCGCAGCCTCGAGAGATCGCGGCAACGATGCCGCTTGAAATACCGGCGGCGCGCGTTTCACCCAAGGCAGGTGCGCGGTGGCCCCGCCGTATGTTGCCGGCTTGCCCTGCAGTAATGTCTGAATGAATGTCACGCCTTCCTTGAGCTGCTCGGCTTTCGATCCACCGAGGCCGAGGTTTCTGGTGCCGCTATTGCCGGCGCCGACACCCAGAATCGCCCGGCCACCACTCACGAGGTCAAGCGATGCGATCGCCGCCGCAGTCGTAGAGGGATGCCGTGAAGTGAGATTGGTCACGCAGATCGACAGCTTCGGATGTTTGGTCTGTTCGGCGAGGAGTGTCGCCGTGACCCACGGATCCATCGCGTTGCCTGGTGTATCCGCGACGCCGATCATGTCGTAGGCGTAGCGCTCAGCCGCCGCGGCGAGACGGCGCGTGAGGTCAACATTGAAAGGCCAGTAAAAGAATCCGACTTGCATAGATGGTCGCCTCGTGCGATATGTTGAGCTCGATGGCAGGTTACCGCGAATCCACGCACGGCGATTGCAGCGATACCGCGCAGTGGGACGCGAGGAGAATCAAACGTGCACCCAGTGGTTCGCGCGGCGTTCTGGATGTTGGGTTCGCTTACCTCGTTCACCGGCATGGCGCTTGGCGCGCGCGAGCTGTCGAGTGAGTTGGGTACCTTCCAGCAACTGCTCTGTCGCAGCATCATCGGCCTGCCGCTGATCGGCGCGTTGATCCTGTGGCAGGGTCGGCACCTCATGCGCACGAGTCATTTGCGCATCCATATTGTTCGCAACACTGCGCATTTTTGCGGACAGTTCGGCTGGTTCTATGGCGTCGCATTGATTCCGCTTGCCGAGGTCTTCGCCATCGAGTTCACATTGCCCATCTGGACTACGGTGTTCGCCTTGTTCATGTTGGGCGAGCGCTTCACTCGTCTGCGGGCCGTCACGCTCGCGTTGGGGTTTCTCGGCGTATTGATGATCCTGCGCCCGGGCACGGAGGTCATGCAGCCAGGTGCCGTCGCGGTGTTACTTGGCAGCATTGCTTACGGCTTTTCCTATACGTTGACGAAGCGACTCGCGGGGCTGGAAGCACCCCTCACCATTCTTTTCTACATGACCTTGATTCAGCTCGTCATCGGTATTTCCCCCGGCCTGTACTTTTGGGTCACGCCGTCGCCGCGCCTCTGGCCCTGGGTCCTGGTTATCGGCCTGACTGCAATGACGGCACAATACTGCTTGGCCCGTGCACTCGCGTTGGCCGATGCGTCGGTGGTCGTGCCGATGGATTTCGTGCGCTTGCCGCTGATTTCCGCAATCGGCTTTGCACTCTACGATGAGCGGATTGACTGGATGATCATCGGTGGCGCGTTGCTCATCGTCAGCGGCAGCCTCATCAGTGTATTGGCAGAACGACGAAAATCGGCGATTTGAGGGATGAAGCGCATCGATGACCACTGACCTACCCAAACGCGCAGGCGATACAGGAATCATTCGGTCCTGCACGCCAGCGGATTTCAACGCAATGCTCGCGATCATCAATGATGCGGCAATAGCCTATCGTGGTGTGATCCCGGAGGATTGCTGGCATGACCCCTATATGCCGGCCAGCGATTTGACGCGGGAGATAGCGGCGGACATCCGCTTCGCCGGGTATGAACGTGCCGGAACGCTGATCGGCGTGACGGGCACGCAACCCGTGCAGGACGTCACGCTCATTCGCCACGCCTATGTATCGACGAGCGCGCAACGGCAAGGCGTTGGCGCGGCGCTTCTCCAACATCTTCGAGCGCGGACGGAGCGACCGATCCTGATCGGCACCTGGGCCGCAGCGAAGTGGGCAATACGGTTCTACGAAAAGCAGGGGTTTCGCGTCGTCGAGGTCGCCGAGAAGAACGCGCTCCTGAAAAAATACTGGACGGTGCCGGATCGGCAGATCGACGCTTCCGTAGTCCTCGCGGACGCGCGGTGGCAGCATCGTTGAGACAGACTGCAATGCTGGAAAATGCGGCGCCCTGATAGGATCCTGATAGAGTCACCTTTACCCTTCACCCTTCACCCTTCACCCTTCGCACAAAGGAATCACCAGCAATGGTCACTCTCGCCGAAATGCCGGCGGACGTTCGGGATACGCTGCTCGAGCAGCCGCTTCCGGAGTTTGCCGCAACGCCGTGGACTGCACCGCGCCCACTCGCCCAAAGCCGCGTCGCGATTGTTTCAACCGCCGGGCTCCATCGCCACGACGACACGCCATTTCGCGGGGGCGCGAGCGATTACAGAATCATCCCGGGCGACATCAGCTTGGCCGATCTGCGGTTGAGCCATGTATCGACGAACTTCGACCGTCTTGGTTTTCAACAAGACGTGAACACCGTATTTCCGCTCGACCGTTTGCGTGAGTTGGCGCGCGATGGCGTCATCGGCTCGGTGGCGAAGTATCACTACTCGTTCATGGGCGCTACACCTCCCGCGGGCATGGAAGCGAATGCGCGCGAGCTGGCCGGCGTGTTGAAGGGCGATAAGGTCGATGCTGTTCTGCTGATGGGTGTTTGACCGCAGTGCACGCGCGCCGTGTGCGCGCTTGCCCACTTCCTCGAAAAGGAAGGTCTTGCCACCGCAGTCGTCGGACTCATTCGCAGACATGTTGAACGGATGCAGCCGCCGCGCGCGCTGGCGGTGCCATTCGAGCTTGGCCGCCCGATGGGTGCGCCGAACGAGCCCGCGTTTCAACGCCGTGTTCTCGTTGCCCTGCTGGAGTTGTTCAAGGCGCCTGCGGGGCCGGTCCTCGTCGATTTTCCGGATCAGGCACCCGTCGCACCCGCCGATCAAGAAGGATGGGCCTGTCCAATCAGCCTCTCACCACCACCCGCCGGCAGCGCCCACGATCAATTGCAATCGGCGCTGGAGGATGAAATCGAACGTCTGCGACCCTGGCATGAGGAAGCAAAACGCGCCCGCGGACGCTCGACGGTTGGGATCTCCGGTGTCGCCCTCGCCGACATTCCTGCATTGATGATGGCGTATGCGCAGAATCTCGCGATGCCAAGCCTCCAAGCCGGAACGCCGATGCCCGTAGTCGTGAAGCGCGCAACCGACGATCTGAAGTCGTACTACTACGAAGCCGCGACTGCAAAACCCGGGCGCATCAACGATGTGGCGCTCGCGGATTGGCTGTGGGGGGAGACCGCGTTCGGCCAAGCGTTGCTGGCGTTACGCAAAGCGTGCCTGATGAGCGAGGATCCGGTGATCAAGAATCTTGGACAATTGCAACTGATGCCCAATCATCAGCGCGACAAACGGAAGTAGCGGGTCGGCGTGGCTGCCAGCCTCACTTCAGCCCCG
>JANMUI010001007.1:0-3918 GCA_031391405.1 Betaproteobacteria bacterium | reverse complement strand
ATGCGACCTGATCGTCTCATATCGCCAATCGCCTGGACCGGCGGAGCTGTTCGAGCGATTGCCGAATCTGGTGGCGTTCCTTCGCTGCGCAATCGACATCCGGAACGTCGACGTTGCGGCGGCGAGCAAGGCTGGAGTCCTGGTAACGCAGGCGAGCGCCGGATTCGTCACGTCGGTCACCGAGCTGGTGGTCGGATTCATGATCGATCTTTCGCGCCGCGTCACCCAGCACGCCACATCGTTCCATTCAGACATCGTGCCTCAGGCGGTGATGGGCCGGGAATTGCGCGGCAGCACGATCGGTGTGATCGGCTATGGTGCAATCGGTCGAGAACTCGTGCGCGTCGCACATGCCCTCGGGATGCGGGTCCTGATCAATGATCCGTTCGTGAAGGATATCCCGCAGACCCCGATCGATACACTGCTCGCGGAAAGCGACTATGTCGTGCCGCTCGCGGTGGCCAATGCCGAGACGGAAAATCTCATCGGCGAAGAAGAATTCCAGAAAATGAAACACGGGGCATTTTTCATCAACGTCTCGCGCGGCAATCTGGTGGATGAAGCCGCGCTCACGCGTGCACTCGATTCGGGCAGGATCGCCGGCTGCGCGCTCGATGTGGGCCGCGCACCGGACCAGATGCCGCCCCCGGCGCTGGCCGCACGCGCCGATGTCATCGCAACACCGCACACCGCGGGCCTCACGCTGCCGGCGATCGAACACCAATCGATGGAGACGGTTGCACAGGCGGCGGAAATCCTGCAGGGCCGCGCGCCGAAGGGAGCGTTGAATGCGGAAGACTGGACGCGGAGGCGGTTGCTCGCGAAGTGAGGCGATCTGGATTGCGCGAGCGGCCGGACTGCCGCATATTTCGCAGAATCACGAGTGAGGTGCGTCAAATGGATCAGCGTGAATAGCTTTTGGAAAACTAATGACGCTGACCCGAATGGCACTTACTTAACCTGTCAGTGCTCAAGCCTCCGTTCGCCCCGCAGCAGTCGCACGATTGCGACCGTTGCGCCCCCTTGTCAAAGGGGGTGGCTGAATGCAATGTGCCGGGGGATTCACAAGAACGCGCCACAATCATCAATCCCCCGCCACGCTTCGCTAAGGCACCCCCTTTGACAAGGGGGCGAAGCGCCGCCGATCTTAAGTAAGTGCCATTCGACACTGACCCCTTTCACGCACTCGCGTCGTCTTCTCTGAAGAGGCGCTGCGCCGCACGATGTGCGGAAGGTAGGCGAGCAGTGGGATCGAGCGATGTCGCTATGGCTAATGTCGATCGCAACTGCGCAGCTCCTTGGGGTAGCGGAGCGGATCATCCAAATCCTGCCGATGGAGCCAAACGAACCCCGGCTGCGGAGGTTTCTCGATAGGCACGACGCGAAACCTGATAAACCCCTACAAACCAGCATCTACATACGCCAACCGGCGTATAGATCTTGAAACCGGTTGCTAGATTTGGAAAGGTTTATCATCGTGGCCATACCACGTTCGGCGTCAGACGAGTGGTGCCGCTACAATAGGGGGTAACTACCCCGGAGGTGTCCGATGAACCTCAGTATCGAGTGCGAACGCGAAGAGGACGGGCGATGGCTTGCCGAAGTTCCTGAACTTCCAGGAGTGCTGAGCTACGGCGCCACTGCCGAAGAAGCGATCGCCAAGGCCCAAGTATTGGCCCTTCGAGTTCTTGCTGAGCGTCTAGAGCATGGAGAAAGTCGGCCGATCGAGATCAACATCTCCATTCCCGCGGCCGCATGAGCTAGTGGCCATCGTCGAAAGCTCGCCGCGTCCTTGCCGCACTCCTCCGAATCGGTTGGCAGCTTAAGCGTCAGTCCGGTTCTCATCGCACGTTGTCGCGTGAAGGGTGGCCCGATTACGTGTTCGCGTTCCACGACGGCGAAGAAATTGGTCCCCGCATGATGGTACGCATTTCCAAGCATACAGGCCTCAAACCAGATGACCTATAGGTCGAGGCAAGGAACATGACGCCGCGGGTAATCCGGGTCAGTGTGGAATGGCACATACTCAAGCGGTTTGCGGCTGAACCGCTGTCTTTCCTCCCCTTCCTCCACTTCCTCCGTGGCAAATTTTTGAGTGCCTTAGGATTTCTGCCGGCTCACGCAGGCTCAGCGGGCTTCCGCCCTTCGATCGTGTGTGCCTTGACGTCCCCACGCTGTAGGCGCACTTCGTCTTCCAGCTCACGCTTCGCGGCGTCGAAGGCGGTAAATTAGGGGTCTGAGCGGAATTGGCACTTGCTTAAGCCGATTTGGGCTCAAGCCTCCGTTCGCCCTGAGCCTGTCGAAGGGTAACGCAGGCTTGTTGATGGCGCGCCATATCCGCTCACGGACTCTCCGGCATTCACCCTTCGACAGGCTCAGGGCGAACGGTCAATCCCACTAAGTAACTGCCATTCGGGTCGGAGCGGAATTGTGCTTACCACTACTATCACGCGGTCCACGGCGGATCCACGGCGCCTCGCGCCACCAGCACCGCGGGTAAGCCGTCTTACCGCCTTGAAAGGTTCATGGCGTTGCCGCCGGCCAGACGGATAGACCGCTCGCCTTTGCGCCGCGCCACAGTTCGCGGTCGTACGTCGCCATTGCTATCGTTTCGCCCAGCGCTTCGCTCCACACGAGCGCCGCGGCGAGATGCACCGAATCGTAGCCGCGCAGGCCATGCTCCCACGCGAGCGATGCCGCGCGCGCCACGAGCGGCTCGCTAAGCTGCAACCGGACGAGGTGTTCCCAGTCAGTGTTGAACGCTTGCAGCGCCTTCCCTGCGGCCTCGCGTGCGACGAGCCCGATGCGCGCCGCCTTGGCAAGCGCAGCGGCCACCTCGGCGCGGCTGACCACCGCGGTACCAATTGCCAGCGCCTCGCCGATCAGCGCCTCGACTTCCGGCGACCCCACCTCCGCGATGTACCGTTTCACCAAGGCACTTGCGTCGAGGTAGACGATCACTCGCGGTCTTCCACCAGCAGTTCCGCGACCGTTTTTCTCCCGAGCAGATTCGCAACGGGCTTGCGGCGGCGAAGCTTGCGCCCGCTCCACTGCGCCAGTCCCGACTCCCGCATCGCCGCGAGGCGCTCGCCGAGCGCTTGGCCCATTGGCACGATGCGGCCGATCGGCACGCCATGATCCGTGATAACCACGGACTCTCCGTTGCGGGTAAGGCGCAGGTAGTGGCTGAGGCGGCTTTTCAGCTCGCGGATGCTGACGAGGGGTTGGGGCATGGGTGACTCCCGGCGTATACGATCAATGTAGTCACAGGATAACAGAATGTAGTCACCTGCCGGCCATCGTGGTCGGAGTGAAATAGGGAAAGGCGCGCACCACATGCACGTTTATCTCGGCGGCGCGCCCCGAGTTGAGCACGTTGGCGTCAGTGCACCGTGATGTTCGCTGCTTTGGCCAGCTTGCCCCAGCGCTCGATCTCGGTCCCGATGAGCTTGGCTAACGCATCCGGTTGTTCCGGCGCCGGATAAAGGAAATCGGGGTCAGAGCGGAATGGCACTTACTTAACGTGCACTGCTCAAGCCTCCGTTCGCCCTGAGCCTGTCGAAGGCGTCGCGCAACGCAACGAAGATATCCTCATTGCGGTCCCGCGTAATCGCGAATTCGTGACCCGGAACCTTGAGGTCGATATGCAGGCTATAGAGCCTGCCTTGATGCTTGTGCGCGGCGATGTTTTCGACGACGACGCGACAGCTCATGATATGCGGATGGACTTTCTCGAGCTTTACCGCTCTTTCCCGGATCGCCGCCTCGATCGCCTCGGTTGCGGCGTTCTTCGCGGCCGAAAAGCCGGACGTGGCGGTCATCGCCGCGGCGAAGGTCGGCGGCATCCACGCCAACAACACCTATCCCGCGGAATTCCTGTTCGAGAACCTCGCCATCGCGGCCAACACGATCCACGGC
>JANMUI010001006.1:0-10640 GCA_031391405.1 Betaproteobacteria bacterium | reverse complement strand
CAAGGTGCAGCCGTAAGCGTCTTCGCTTTCGACGGGACGGGGAGCCTACGTGGTGCTATCGAAAAACGTGGCGCGGACATCTATGATGGTGGATATCGGTCGCCGGGCGAGTGGGTTCCCCGTCTCTTCCAGGTCGCGCGTGCGCAAATTCGCCTTGGCCTCTTGCTCATGCGGGTGCGTCCCGACGTCATCCACTCCTTTCTCCCGCTCGCCAATTTTTCTGGCGCGCTCATGGCACGAATAGTTGGCATCGGCCGGATTATTACGAGCAGGCGCGGGCTTGGTACCCATCAGGAGCGTCGAAGAGTCTGGCGATGGCTCGATCGCGTCGCCTACATGCTCAGTCACACGGTAACGGTGAACTCAAGAGCTGTGCTCGCCGACGCGTCCCGTCGTGAAGGATCCGGCGTAGAGAAATTCGCACTGATCTATAACGGTATTGAATTTGACCACTTCAAGCTCGCACCGCAGTCGAGGCTCGCTCTCCGATCGAGTCTCGGTTTGGCAGATGGTGCCTTGGCGCTGGTGAATGTTGGCAACCTAATCCCCTATAAAGGCCACGCGGATCTGCTGCAAGCTTTCGTCCGAGTGTACGAACGTTACCCCCAGGCCGTCTTGTTCATCGCCGGCGAGGATCGGTTCGGAACGCTGCAGGTTCTTGAAAATCAGGCGGTCGCAGCCGGGATCGGCGGAGCAGTTCGCTTTCTGGGCCGGCGCGAAGACATCGCCGAGTTGCTGTGTGCCATGGACGTAGCGGCCTTCTCCTCGCACGAAGAGGGGTTCTCCAATGCATTGTTGGAAGCGCTCGCGGTCGGGCTACCGGTCGTTGCAACAGACGTCGGTGGTAACCGCGAGGCGCTCGATCACGGACGCGCTGGACGGTTAGTCGCGCCTCGCTGTCCCGAAGCCCTTGCCAATGGCATCCTCGACACCCTCGGTGATCTTGAGCGCGCCAAACGAAAGGCAATCCACGGTCAGCTCCGCGTTCGGAGCGAGTTTTCGGTATCGGCGATGGTTTCGAACTACCGTGATCTTTACGGGATGCCATGAGTTTTGAGCACTTGAGGACTTCGCAGTAAGACATTGCGGCCACGAACGCGATTAATATCGACAAGGCAAGAGGATCCTGCCCCGCACCAATGCCGCAAGATTTCGCTTCAAAATTGAGGTGCCTTGGATACCGCTCGTTACACAATCGAAACCGGCCCGATCCTTTGCATCGTCGGCGCCCGGCCCAACTTCATGAAGATGGCGCCCATTCTTCATGCCCTCGGCCGTCAAGAGGGTGCGCCGAAGGCGGTTCTCATTCACACCGGTCAGCACTACGACGCGGCCATGAGCGATCAGCTTTTTCAGGATCTGTCGCTGCCTACACCGGACGTCAATCTGGAAGTCGGATCAGCCACCCATGCTATCCAGACTGCCGAGGTAATGCGTCGCTTCGAACCCGTTGTGGATTCGCACCAGCCGTCATGCGTGATGGTGGTGGGCGACGTAAATTCCACAATCGCGTGCGCGCTGGTCGCCGCGAAGAAGGGCATCCCAGTCGTACATGTGGAGGCGGGACTTCGCAGCTTCGACCGGGCGATGCCGGAGGAGATCAATCGTGTTCTGACCGATCAGATTTCCGATGTCCTGTACACGACCGAGCGATCAGCCCAAGGCAACCTCGCACGAGAAGGAATCAGCACCGATCGGGTACGGTTCGTCGGCAACGTGATGATCGATTCGTTGCTGTCTCATCGGGCGCGCGCGGTGCCCGTGGCGCAAACCCTGTCGCGCGCGCAGGTCGATCCCGCAATTTTTGGTTTGCCCCGAGGATATGGCGTGGTCACACTCCATCGTCCGTCCAACGTCGACGATCGCGACGCACTGTCGATGGCTATCGCGACGCTGGTCGAAGTTAGCAAGCGTCTGCCGCTCGTTTGCCCATTGCATCCTCGAACGCGAGCCAACATCGAGCGGTTCAAGTTGCTGCCGCTGATCTCGAACGCGCGGATCGCTCTGCTGCCGCCGCAGGGGTATCTCGAAATGCTCGGGTTGATGGATAAAGCGGCGGTGGTGCTCACCGATTCCGGCGGAATCCAGGAAGAAACCACGGCGCTATCCGTTCCGTGCCTGACCATGCGTGAGAACACCGAACGCCCAATTACTGTCACGGAAGGCACCAACACGCTGGTCGGACAAGATCGCGACCTGATCTTGCGCAGCGTGGAGGAAATTCAGCGCTCCGGCGGGAAACGCGGGCGCTTTCCGGAGTATTGGGACGGACATGCAGCGGAGCGCATCGCCTTGCACCTGACCGAATGGCTTGCCGGGCGAAGCAAGCGCCAGTAAGCGTTTCTCCGGTTCGGTTCCCCATGGCGTGACGGTGGCGAGTTGAGAATCTGGTCAACTTGAACGTTCGTTCAGCGATTTGTGTTCGCTGGGCTGCGCATGCGCTGTGTCGATACCCACTTGAACCGCGGATAGCTCCTCGAAGCAACGGCCCAACCCGACTCGCCAATCCGGGAGTCTGAATCCGAACGTATCGAGGAATTTCCTGTTCGAGAGCCGCGAATTAAGCGGCCGCCGAGCCGCTGTGCGCCGCTTGCTTGAGGGAATCGGCTTGATCGTCATGTCGACCCCTTCGCGCGTTCGCGCGAGCTCGCGAATCGCCAAAGCGAAATCGAACCAGGACGCCTGTCCATTGGCAGTGAGGTGGTAGATTCCGGCCGTTCCAGGGCGTAGCAGGATGCGACGATCTTCTGTTTTGCTGACCAGTCGTTTCAGGAGGGTCGCGACAGCCTCGGCAACGTCTCGCGCGTACGTGGGTGCGCCGATTTGATCGGTGACGATTTCGAGTGGTTCATGCCGCCGGATTCGGTCGAACATGCCAAGGAGGAAGTTCTTTCCGCGTGCTGCGTAGAGCCAGCTCGTGCGAATGATCAAGGCATCGGATTCGGTCGCTAGCACGGCGCGCTCACCAAACGCTTTCGAAGCGCCATAGGCATTCAGCGGATTGACCGGATCGTCTTCGACATACGCGCCGGCACGCGTGCCGTCGAACACGTAATCGCTGGAGAAATGCAGGAAGAGCGCCCCGAGGCGGTGCGCCTCTTCGGCCATCGCGCCCGGTGCAATCCCGTTGATCACATGCGCGCGTTCAGGTTCACTTTCGGCTTTTTCGACGTCGGTGTAAGCCGCAGCGTTGACGATGACGTCGGGTGCAAACTCGCGAATGCGCGTGCGCAACTGATCGATGTCTTCGAGGTTCAGATCCTGTCGATCCGTGGCGATCACCGTACCGAGCGGGGCGAGTGCGCGACACAGTTCCCATCCCAACTGCCCGCCCTTGCCGGTGACGAGCACCCTCACGCGTAAACCTCGGCCATCGCAAACGAAACGCCCGATGCGTCTTTGCTGGAAAGGACGGGCGAATTCGAGAGTGGCCACGCAATCGCGAGATCCGGATCGTTCCAGGCGAGCGTGCGCTCGAATTCGGGGGCCCAATAGTCAGTCACGCTGTACAGGACCGTCGCCGCGTCGGATAGCACGAGATAGCCGTGCGCGAATCCCGGTGGGATCCAGATTGATTGATGGGCGGTTGAAGCCAGTCTTGCCGTAGTTGATCGCCCAAAAGTAGGGGACGCCCTGCGCAAGTCGACGGCGACATCGAAGACTTCTCCGCATAAGACCCTTACGAGCTTTCCCTGAGATTGCCGCACTTGATAGTGGAGGCCTCGCAGAACATTCCGCGTCGAGTGGGATTGATTCTCCTGGACGAAATGTGCATCGATACCGGCCAACTTCAGTGCGCGCTGATTCCAACTCTCGAATAGCGAGCCCCGATTGTCCGCATACACCTCCGGCGCAAGCAGAATTACCTCCGCGAGCGCGGTTCGCGTCACTTTCATCGGAATATCGGATCCTGCAGAATGCGCAGCAGGTACCCGCCATATCCGCTCTTCGCCAGCGGGGCCGCGAGGCGCTCGAGGTCACTCGCCGTGATATAGCTCATGCGAAAAGCGATTTCTTCAGGGCAACAAACCTTGAATCCCTGACGCCGCTCGATTGTCTCGATGAATTGCGCGGCGCCAAGCAACGTTTCGTGGCTACCCATATCGAACCACGCATAGCCGCGCCCCAGCTTCACGACATCGAGTGCGCCCAAATCAAGGTAGCGCTGATTGACTTCGCTGATTTCCAACTCTCCTCGGCGCGACGGCGTGAGCGATGCGGCAATCTCAACGACGCGCTCGTCGTAGAAATACAGTCCGGTCACCGCGAATCGCGATCGGGGTCGAGCCGGCTTCTCCTCAATGGAGATCGCCCGGCCGTCCGCGCCGAGCTCCACCACGCCGTAGTGCTGCGGCGCATTGACCGGGTACGCGAAAATCGTCGCGCCTGCATTCGCCTTGGTCACACTGGTCGCCTTCTGCAGGACGCTGACCATGTCGTGCCCATAGAAGATGTTGTCGCCCAATATGAGACTCGTCGGACGATCAGCGATGAATTCGCGCCCGATCAAGAACGACTGCGCAATGCCACTCGGTTCAGGCTGGATCGCGTACGAGAGCGAAATTCCCAACCGGTTGCCGTCCCCGAGCAAATGCTGGAACCGTGCCTGTTCCTGTGGTGCCGAGATGACCAGGATCTCCCGGATGCCCGCGAGCATCAGTGTCGATAACGGGTAATAGATCATCGGCTTGTCGTAGACCGGGAGCAACTGCTTCGACACCGCTTGGGTGACCGGATAGAGGCGCGTTCCGTTCCCTCCGGCGAGAATGATCCCCTTCAATAGGAGGCCTCGGTTCTACCGTTGACCGCCGTGCCATTGAAGAGCCCGCCGCTCGCGGGGCAGTTCGTCGGTACGCCATTCTCAAGATACCAGTCCACCGTCTTGCGCAGACCAACTTCGAGGGATGTAGTCGGCTGCCATCCTAGTTCTTTGCGCAATTTGCTCGAGTCCACCGCATACCGCCGATCGTGGCCGGGGCGATCGCGAACGAATTGAATGAGTCTTTCATGCGGTCGATGTAGCGACGTCGTCCGAACCTCATCGAGAATGCCACACAAGCGGCGTGCGAGATCGATGTTCGAGATTTCAGCGCCGCTCGCGATGTTGTAGGACGCGCCCGCCTTGCCGTGTGCAAGAACGCGCTCAAGCGCGTCGCAATGATCCTCGACGAAGAGCCAATCGCGACACTGGCTGCCATCGCCGTAAATCGGGATAGACTTTCCCGCGTTTGCATTGGTAATCAAGAGGGGAATCAATTTCTCCGGAAACTGGAAGGGCCCGTAATTGTTGGAGCAGTTGGTAATCACGGTCGGGAGACCGTATGTGTGATGGTAGGCGCGAACCAAGTGATCCCCGCCAGCCTTTGATGCAGCGTAGGGACTGCTCGGTTGGTAGGCCGCCCCCTCTTTGCACGGCGCGTCATTAGGGGCCTGAGGTCCGTAGACCTCATCCGTTGATATCTGGATGAATCGAAACGCGTCGGATTCGCCCGTCGACAGCGTGTTCCAGTAACTGTGGGACTCTTCGATCATTGCGAAGGTTCCCTGAATGTTCGTCTGAACGAACTCTCCAGGCTCGTGAATCGAGCGGTCCACATGTGTTTCGGCCGCGAAGTTCAACACAGCGCGCGGCCGAAAGGACGCGAGGAGCTTACGCACAAGGGCGCGATCGCAGATGTCGCCATGCACGAAAACATGTCGGTCGTTGTGGTGAACAGCCGCGAGGTTCTTGAGGCTACCGGCGTAAGTGAGCTTGTCCAGATTGATGATCTGCTCGTCGTGGCGCGCGATCCACCCGTGGACAAAATTCGCACCGATAAAACCGGCACCACCGGAAATCAGGATTGTCATTGCAACGGACCGACGCGCGCGACTCCGTTCTGAATTGCGGAACGTTCCATCGTGGCCCGATCGACGTTGACTCGATTGGTCGTGGGACCTTGAGCGGCCTCGGCCAGTTTCACCGCAACCGCCTCCATCACAACATACTCAGGCACGCGTTGCCGCAACTCCCGTCGCACCTGCGCGTCGTCCTCGTGACCCGGTCCGGTGAGCCACGCTCGCAACTCGGCGATCCAATCCTCCTTGCCGGCCACGCGCGCTTGCGCGATCCGCAATTTCGGGTGCGGTGTGGGCAGGCTCGTCTCTTCATCGGTCAGCAGTTCTTCGAACAGCTTTTCGCCCGGCCGAAGTCCGGTGAAAACGATCCTGATGTCGCGTTCGGAGAATCCCGATAGACGGATCATGTCGCGCGCCAAGTCGACAATCTTCACCGGTTCGCCCATGTCGAGCACGAAAATCTCGCCGCCTTCGCCCATCGAACCGGCCTGCAGAACGAGCTGGCTCGCCTCCGGAATCGACATGAAGTAGCGCTGTATATCCGGATGGGTCACCGTGACCGGGCCACCTGTGGCAATCTGCTCGCGGAATTTCGGGATCACACTTCCCGCGCTTCCAAGAACATTGCCGAAGCGAACCATGATGAAGCGGGTGCTTGCGCTTTGCTGTAGCGATTGGCACACCATCTCAGCCAGCCGTTTGCTCGCGCCCATCACGTTCACCGGGTTGACGGCCTTGTCCGTCGAGATGAGTACGAACTTGCTGACGCGCGCTCTTGCCGCTTCGCTTGCCACCGTCAGCGTGCCAAGAACGTTGTTGCGGATGGCCTCCCAGGCGTTGTTTTCTTCCATCAGCGGAACGTGCTTGTAGGCCGCCGCATGAAAGATGACATCGGGAGAGTGCCTGCGCACGATCGTCTCGACGCGACTTGCATCGCGCACGTCACCGGCGATGCAAACGATCGGGACTCCGGGGTAATTTGAGCGGAACTCCTGCTCCATTCTGTACAGCGCGAACTCACTGGATTCGAAAAACACCAGCGCCCGCGGTTCATAGCGTGCAATCTGGCGGCAGAGCTCCGAGCCGATCGAGCCCCCTGCGCCGGTGACCATGGCGATCTTGCCGCCTACATACCCGCGAATCCCCGCGTCGTCGAGTTGCACCTGCTCGCGGCCAAGGAGGTCCTCGACATCCACCCTGCGCACTTCCGATACCGAGACTTTGCCGCTGACCAGATCGGCCATGGCGGGCACTGTAAGGACCGATAACCCAGCACTGGTCGCAAGCTCGACCGCCCGCCGGCGTTCAGAGGGGCGCGCCGAGGGCATGGCAACGATCGCATGCTTGAGCCCAAAACGTTCCGCGTGTTTCCCGACCGTGCTCAATCCACCAAGCACTGGAATGCCTTGGATCAACGCGCCATGTCGGCGTGCCGAATCATCGAGCAGTCCGACCGCACGCCACTCGCGATTCGTGGCGAGCGAACGCAGCAACGTTTCCGCGGCTTGTCCACCACCGAGTACCAGAACGTACTTCGCGTCGAGGGATCGAAGTGAGATGAAATGGCCTTCTTTCCACGCGCGGTATGCGATCCGGCTGCCTGCGAGAATCAGCATCAGCAACAGCGGATCGAGCACCACCACGGAACGCGGCACGCCTTGCAAGGTCAGGAGGAGGGCAAGCAGGGTCGGTGTCGCGAGCGCGCAGGTGCCCGCGGCCAGGACGATTCGGCGCAAATCCGGGAGGCTCGCGAATCGCCACACGCCCCGATACAGGCCGAAGGCATAAAAGATCACCGCCTGGAGTGTGATAACGAGGCCGATGTTCGTGGTCATCGCCGCAAGGAACTCGCGCGGAATGTCGAAGTTGAACCGCAACAGGTAGGCGAGCACCCACGCCAAGGCGGCGGCAACGAGATCGTGCAGGAAGGCGAGCAGGCGGCGTGGGTTCATACGTGAAGCGAACGCGTAGTGCGGCAACGCGTGATTGTGGGCGATCGACGTTGGCTTGGTGATGCGAATCGCACTGTCGGCGAGTCTAGGTAAGGGCTGGGAGTGGGGTGCGTGCGCACGCGTGGCCCGCAGTATATCCGGCCCCAACAGGCGGCACGTGCGATCGCGCGCAACTCGGCTCACCGCGCCTGCCGCTGTCGGAAGGGTGTCGGAAGGGTTGACAGCCAGGATCGGATGGCGCATCTTTTCGGCTCTAGACGAGACGAAGTCGGGCCTCCGAGCCGGTGGCGCAGCATCGTCCGATCTGGTCAAGCCGCTCACCGATTCACCGGACGAGCCTATTCAACAAATGGAGGACGTATGCTCATTCCGAGCCGTTCGCGCACGCGCCGAGTAGTTCTCGGCGTTGGCGCATTCATTCGTGGTGGTGGTGCCGGCGTTGGCCGCGCCACCCGTATTCGCCGTTGACAACGAAAGTGTCCAATGTCCACCTCTCCCCGCTGGAAGATGGCGCTGGATGTCGAGCGTTGCATCGGATGCCACGCCTGCTCCGTCGCCTGCAAAGTCGAACACAATGTCCCGCTTGGTCGATTCCGCACCAAGGTCTATTACTGGGACGAAGGCAAGTTTCCGAAAGTCAAGCGCTGGTTCCTCCCGACACTCTGCATGCAGTGCGAGGACGCGCCGTGCCTGAAGGCCTGTCCGCATAGCGCGATCGGGCGTGGCAACGACGGCATCATTCGCGTCGATGCCGAAAAATGCGAACACGATGGCGCCTGTGAGACCGCGTGTCCATATGCCGCGATCGGTTGCGACGACAACGACGTCGCCGACAAATGCGATTTCTGCTCGAATCGCCTGGCCGCCGGCATGGAGCCAGCCTGCGTCGAGACGTGCCCCTCCGAAGTCTTCCACTTCGGGGACGCCAACGATCCGAATTCGAAGTACTCGCAGTTCATGGAAAAGCACGGCAAGGAAACCACCGTGCTGAAGCCGGAAGAGAAGACCAAGCCGTCGGTCCACTATCGCGGCCACAAGAAGGAGATGGAGGCCAAGATTCCGAAAGGCCACCTTCACGATCCGTATTCGTACGAGATCGAGACGTGGGCGACGCTTGAATCGCAGTTCCCTCCGCGCAAACGTGTGCAGTGGGCTGACATTCCGCCGGGTGGCGCCTTCACCTACGGACCTGACGCCAAGCGTCTGGCTGCCAACGGTCAACCCGAAGAGGGCGGCGATGAAACGGCGTGAGTTCATCAAACGCGGCATGGCCGCGATGTCGACGCTTGCGGTCGGTGAAACGATCCTCCTCGCACCCGGCGATGCGCAGGCCTTTTTCTGGCGTCGCAAGATGGAGCTGGTCGGACAGCGCAAGGCAGTGCGCCATGCAAGCGGCAAGGGCCGCATCCCAAACGACTACTCCAAAGCGACGATCGTAAAGGGCGTCTGCCTGAATTGCTCGACGGTATGCGGCATCCAGGGCTATGTCATCGACGGGCGGCTGGTGAAGGTTGGGGGCAATCCCGAGGACCCCAACAACGGCAAGGCACTTTGCGCCAAGGGTCAGTCCGGGCCGACCATCAACAATTATCCCGAGCGGCTACTCTATCCGCTCAAGCGCGTGGGCGCACGCGGCGAAGGCAAGTGGAAGCGCATCACGTGGGACGAAGCCTATGACGATATCGCCAAGCGCATTCGCAAGGCGATGGACGAGGGCAAGCCGGAAGAAGTGGCGATCCAGATCGGTCGTTCGCGGATCGCCGAGGAGATGACGCGATTCCTGAATGCGATCGGCACGCCGTCACTCTTCAATCATCGCGCGCTCTGTTCGTCCAACAAGCGTGCGGCGAACTATGTTTCGCTGGGTGAAACCGATTGGGAAAGTCCGGATTTCGCGCGCTCGAAATACATCCTCAACTTCGGTGCGAATTTCTATGAGGCACACCAGGGTGCGATTCACGCGGCGATCCGCATCATCAAAGGCCGGTTCGACAACGGCGCGAAGCTGGTCACCTTCGATGTGCGTATGTCGAACACCGCGGGGCGTTCGGATGAATGGTTTGCGCCGAATCCGGGCAGCGACGGCGCGATCGCGTTGGCAATGGGCAATGTCATCATGCAGGCCGGGGAACACGACGCTGCGTGGCTCGACAACTGGAGCAACATCAACGCCCTGCAGTTGAAGACCTGGATCTCCCGCTACACGCCCGAGTGGGCTGAACAGGTGTCGGGCATGCCGGCGGTGGACATCCGTCGCGTTGCGCTCGAATTCGCGCGCGCGCGGCCGGCTTCGGTCGCCTTTACCAATCGCGGATCCGGTGCGCATTACAACGGCTTCAACAACGATAGAGCAATTATCTTGTTGAACGCGATTGTCGGGTCGATCGGCAAGCCGGGTGGTTACTGCTATACGGTCGAGCCGACGCGGGTGCCACCCTCGGTGTTCCCGCAGCCGATGCCGCGCCCGCCTGCACCGAAGGCCACGAGCGCGATCGAGAATCGGCCGGAATGGCCGCTCGCCAATAAATGGCAGCGCATGAAGGTCGGGCAGATCGTCTATCAGGGCATCAAGGAAGGGCGCGGCAAGATTCAGGTGTATCTCAGCTACACCGTGGCCGCGCCGCAGACCTGGCCCGAAGGACGCAGCCTCACGGTGGAGGTGTTGAAGGATGAGAAGCTGATCCCGTTCCATGCGTGCTCCGACATCGTATATTCTGAATCGTCGGCACCGGGAACCATTCGGGCATGCCCATCTGGCCGTCTTCCGTGAACCCAACTTGCTTGGCAGCATTCGCAATGTCTTCGTGAAACACCGAAAACTTGCGGGTCGGCGTGATGAATCCGCGTCGC
>JANMUI010000536.1:0-5339 GCA_031391405.1 Betaproteobacteria bacterium | reverse complement strand
CGCGATGGTCCGCTCACGGATTCTTCGGCATTCACCCTTCGACAGGCTCAGGGCGAACGGTCGCGTAAGCCTAGGCGAGCGACGGAACGAAGGGCGCGATTTTTTGTGTTCTCCAGTGAGAGGGCGGCTGGCCAATCGTTTGGATGGCTTAAGTAAGTGCCATTCTGGTCTGTCCCCTATTTTTTCCTCAACCGCCCGGCGCGACCAGTACCGGCACCAACGGCCCAAGCGGCACCGCCGGATCGAGCGGATTGCGGCTGCTGGCCCGCTCGATGAGCATCCTCGCATCCTCTTCGAGCAGCAGGCGTCGCTTGACAAGCGCATTGCACGAGCGCTCGACCTTTTGGACATAGTCGGCATGACTCGGATAGCGCTCTTCGATCGAGGCACGCGGATCACCCGTCGCTTCACGTTCGGCGCGGGTGCGTGCGAAGGGCACGAAGCTGCCGGTGTTCCAGAATTCCGCGCCTTCGGCGAATCCCGCTTTGCGCAGCGACCAGCCGTTGTAGGTTCCAAGTGGAACATCCACATCCGGAAAGCGCACACCCGCGATGTTGTTGCCGTCCGCATCGATCGAGGACACGCCGAGCGGGTACTCCTGTCCCGGCACGGGCTTGGGTGGGAAGTTGCCGACGATGCCTTTAGTATCGAATTCCGGACCGTAGTCGTAGCGCGGCAGACGGCTCGTGCCGCGCACCGGCAGCTTGACCCCGGGGATCTTCGGATAGCGCGCGAGATAGTCGGCGACTTTGATAAGCGTGCCATCGGCTACGCGCGGAATCATGGACGGCGGAGGTGGTGTGCCTTTGCTCGCCCATTCGTCCATCGCCACCAGCAGGGCGCGACGGCAGGGTATCGGCGACATCGTGTTGGGTGCGAGCTGACCGATCCAGACCGCATCGTCGGCAGGCCTCGCCATATGCGGCGCACCGGTCAAGTTGTACATGCGCACCGATTCCGGCAGAACGAGGTCTTTCCCGTCACGCGGATCGGTATGCGTGAGCGACACATGCCGCTTCCAGTAGTCGCCCTCGGTATGGGTGTGGATCACCAGCGGATCGGACTTCGGTCGCTTCCACAATCCTTCGTTTTTGCCGCTGAATGGATCGGGAACGGCATCGAATGTAAACGGGTAGTACTCGGCAGGCCAGGTATGTTCCTCATGCTGGCGCGGATAGCGGCCCGGCTGTGAAAAGCGGATGTTGTGCAGCAGGCGGCCGCTGCCGGTGTGCGGCTGAATGGCATCGAGGAGCCGTCGACCATTGGCATCCTCGTTCCACCCAGCGTAGATGTATTCGCGCACTACGCGACCCGAGAGCGACGTACCGGTTCCGTAGGCCTTGTCGACATGGCCGGCCAGCGGATTCGTTGCCCCATTCGAATCCTTGTCGCCGAAGCGTAAGAACGACAACAGGTCGCGGATGCCAAGGAACCCAAGGCCCATCACACGCGAGCCTTCGGTCTCGTAGATCAATTCGTAGAGCCAGCCGGGTTTGAAGCCGCCGTTGATATACAGGTGATTAGGCGATGGCATCAGCGTGAGCTTGCCATTCTCCATCCGGGCATCGGCGAGCTCCCATGCGGAATCAGGCAAGGGCACGCGCGGATCGGGTTCGTACTCGCGTGCGCTCAAGGTGGCGGTCGCACGCGAGAGCACGGGATACGGCACGACGTGCTCGCCGCGCTCGGCCCCTTCACTGGTGCCAAGTGACAGGATGCCCGGTTCGACGGTGCTGAATTCCTGCCGTACTTTGCCGCGCAGGCGCGCGCCGTTCTGCCACGCCGCGGGCAAATAAGCCACGACATTGCCGCCGCGATCGATCAGGTCACCCTGCCAACCGCACCATGCCAGGGAGTAACCGTGACGCATCAAGAAACCGTCACCCGCGTACTCGGGCTTCGTCATGTCCTGGCCCTTGCCGAAGTTAAAGCCGGTGACCATCGCACGGCCACCGCGATTGGAGAACTCAAACAATAGCCGGCGATTGCCGCGAGCGAGGTCGACCGGCTTCACGATGTCAACGGTGGCGGCGAATTCGACCAGACCCGATGCGTTGCGCGGCGCCAGATCGAGGTCGCAAATCCACGGCAGGTTGGGCACCCCGGGATTGATGGCAAAGTGCACCTTGCCGTGCAGGTGCTCGTAGGGTCCGGTGCCGCCGAATGAACGGCCATCGGCAAACACTTTGCGGGTGACTTCGAGCGCGATCCGGTTGCGGGTCATCTGCGATCTCCATTTGAGAATCGCGATATTCTCACGTATCCCAGCAGCAGCTCTTCGTCTCCCAAGGAGGATTGAATCATGGCAGTCACTGGTGTTCTGCGTCCCGGTCACGTCGCGATCCGCGTGCTCGACATCGATGCCGCAGTCAGGCATTACACCGAAGTCATTGGCCTGTTCGAGACGGCGCGCGACCGGGAGGGCCGCGTCTTTCTCAAGGCCTGGGACGAGCACGACCATCACAGCGTGGTCCTGCGAAAGGCGGACGAAGCCGGCATGGACTACATGGGTTGGCGCGTCGACTCACCGGCTTCGTTGCAGAAACTCGCCGGCGATCTCGAGAAATCCGGGCTGGTCACAGGCACGAGATGGATCCCGGCCGGTGAGCATCCGATGACCGGTGAGCGCTTCCGCTTCATCATCCCCACCGGACACGCGATGGAGCTCTACGCCGAGAAAGAGAAGGTCGGCAACGGCATGCCGAACACCAATCCCGACGCCTGGCCCGATGGCCTGCGCGGGATGGCGCCGTCACGCTTCGATCATTGCCTCTTGTACGGCGACGATCTGGACGGCACGGTGAAGCTGTTCACCGAAGTGCTCGGGTTCGGTATGACCGAGCAGGTTGTTGCCGGCCCGGAAAAACATTTGATCGGCGCGTTTCTCACCTGCTCGACCAAGCCGCACGACGTTGCCTTCATCCGCCAACCGGTGAAGGGCAAGTTTCATCATGCGTCGTTCCTGCTCGACAACTGGGGCGAGGTGCTGAGAGCGGCGGACATCATCTCGAAAAAGAAGGTGCCACTTGACATCGGCCCGACGCGCCACGGCATCACGCGCGGTGAGACGATCTATTTCTTCGATCCGTCAGGTAACCGCAACGAAGTGTTCTCGGGCGGCTACATCTACTATCCCGACAAGCCGGTGCTCACCTGGACCGACGACGAACTGGGCAAGGCGATCTTCTATCACGATCGCAAGCTGAACGAGAATTTCCTGAGCGTGTTCACCTGATCAACCCGTTTGATCGCGCATTTTCTTCTCGCGTCCCCCAATGCGATGGGCCGGACAAGAATTCAAGATGGCACCAACCTGACGATTACCGGCTGTCGGGCGGTTCCTGAGCACGACAGGGCCCCAGGACGGTCATGATGACGATCGTGCGCCGCAGGTCGAGCTTGGTTCCCAGCAGCGCTCTCGCGGCAGAGCGACGTCGTGCGATCGCAGTGGAGGCGACCAGCGCTTCGGATCGTACAACGCGCTCGGCAAGGACCGGCGCAACCGCCGGAATTACCGGCGGGCGCCCCCAGATTTCCGGAAGAGGTTCGTCCTCCGGAACAGGCGCATCCTGAGTAAGAGGCTGCTCCTCGAGCGCTTCGGGCTGCGGGCGCTTGGCGAATCGCTTCAGCAAGAATTGGAACAGGACGAATGCGCCGAAGACCAGCAGGTAGATCAATTCCGGGGGTAGGTCCTTCATGGTCGTCTGCCCTGATCTAGGTCCTCGGCGCAGCAGCGGGAGGTGCATCGCCGGTGCTGGCGATCTCGTCGCGCATGGCCGTATCGGCTTGCAAGTTCTTCATACGGTAGTAGTCCATGATGCCGAGGTTGCCCTGGCGGAAAGCCTCTGCCATCGCGCGTGGGACCTCGGCCTCCGCTTCGACCACCCGCGCCCGCATCTCCTGCTCCAGCGCGACAGCCATTGCACGGCGCTCCTCGGCCTTGGCCTGGGCGATCTGCTTGTCAGCATTTGCCTGGTCGATCTGCAACTTCGCGCCGATGTTCTCGCCCACGGTTACATCGGCCACGTCGATCGACAGGATCTCGTAGGCCGTCCCGGCGTCCAGGCCCTTACTCAGGACATGCTTGGAGATGTGATCCGGACTCTCGAGCACGCTCTTGTGGCTCACGGAGGAACCGATGGTGCTCACCATGCCTTCGCCGACGCGTGCGATGATCGTCTCCTCGCCGGCGCCCCCGACCAGCCGGTCGATGTTGGTTCGAACCGTCACCAAACATACTGCAATCAACTGGATGCCGTCCTTGGCGACTGCCGCGATTTTCGGCGTCTGAATCACCTTCGGGAGCACCGACATTTGCACCGCCTCCAGTACATTGCGTCCGGCCAGATCGATGGCCGCGGCCCGCTTGAAGGGCAACGGAATGTTGGCCTTGTCGGCCGAAATCATGGCGTTGACGACCCTGACGACATTGCCGCCCGCGAGGAAGTGGGCTTCCAGATCATTGATGGAGATGTCGAGGCCCGCCTTCACGGCGCTGATGCGCGCCGTCACCACGGTGGTCGGTGGAACCCGGCGCAATCGCATACCGATCAGGGTGAATAGTCCAACATAGGCCCCCGACGCCCATGCGGCGATCCAGAGGGGAATTGGGACCAGATACAACAGAAATACCAGCCCTGCCACCACCAGTACGAGGAACCCCAAGCCACCCATCAAGCCAGTCACGATCTCATTCATTTGTCACTCCTTTTCGTTTGTTTTCACTACTTGCCGCACAACAATTCGGTTGCCGTCCACGCGCGTCACTTCAATGGTTTCGTTAGCGTTTATCAGGTCCCCGTCCGAGATGACATCCACGCGTTCCCCTTCGATCTCCGCAATGCCTGCCGGTCGAAGGGATGACGATGCCCGTCCTTTCTTTCCCAACCAGCGCCGGTCGCTTTCCGGCGCCGAGCCGTACTGGTGACCCGCGCCCAGCCCGGTTTCCAGGATCAGCCGTCGCCCAAACGGCAGATGCGGCAGGAAGCGCAGGACGACCAGACTCGCAATCACCGCCGTCAGCAGCGAAAAGACCACGCGCCCTGCAGCCATGAGAATAATTTCCAACCTGTCCCCGGTCCCGACCAAGCTCAGGACTAGACCCGCGAGGATGGTGACGATCCCAAGAACCCCGGCAATGCCGAATCCCGGAAGGACGATGATCTCCAGAGCGAGGAGAAACAGACCGGCTCCCGCAAGCAGCAACTCCTCCCAGCCGGCCAGTTGGACCAGCCAGTGGCCCCAAAAGAAAAGCGCCAGACTCGCGACCCCGACACCCCCGGCGACGCCGAAGCCGCCCGTTCGGACTCCAAGGATAATTCCCAGCATACCGATGGTCA
>JANMUI010000534.1:0-12053 GCA_031391405.1 Betaproteobacteria bacterium | reverse complement strand
GGCCTTGAGCAGCTCGTCGATCAGGGTTGTCGCTTCGACCACCTCACCGGAATCGAAAAGATTCCATGCCAGATGAACACGCGCCTGCGCCCCGATCGCTCCACTCTTATCGCCCTGCATCACTTCACGGAACACCGTGTTCGCTTCGTTGGTGAGACCGGCTGCCTCGTGTAACTGCCCGAGTTTCGCCTTCAGCGCATGGGACCGTGGGCGGTCCGCGATGCCTTTCTTCAATTCCGCGACGGCCGGCCCGAAGCCGCTTCGGGTTGCCTTGAAATCGACCAACGCAAGAAATCGCCGGTCATCGTCCTTGTCCGCGCCGATTGCATCGCGCAACACCTGCTCCGCCTGGTCTGCCCGGGATGTACGAAGGTAGAACGCCGAAAGCGCGGCTCTGCCCTCGAATCGCTTCGGCGCGAGCTCGACGATGAGCTTGAGGTTCTCTTCCAAACGGCGATTTTCTTCGAGGCTCGCCAACAGATTTCCATACAGTTGGCGAAGCTCGATCGATCGTGGGTTCGAGGCAATCTCACGCTCGAGGACGCCGCGCGCCTTCTGCACCTCGTTGCTTCGAATGAGGTGTTCGGTGACGATCGCAGTCGCCTCGGCGTGCCCGGGGGTTTGCTCCAGGATCCGTACCGCTTCGCCGACCGCTTTTGCCAGATCGCCACGCGCAGCCAGCAGTGACGCCTGCAGGGCAGCACCATTCGGGTCATCAGGACGTGCGCCGCGGATCTCGACAATCCGCTTCTCGGCGCGCGCGAGATCACCGACCATCAGGTATAGGCGCGCCAATCGCACTTTCGAATCGACATGATCGGGTTCATGCTCCAGTCCTTTCAGGTAGGCGCCGAACGCCTGCTGCCATTGCCGGGTCGCCTCGGCATGCCGGCCGATCCAATAGTGGATCTGCGCTTTCCGCGGATTCACCTGAAGCGCATTCCGGAATTCGACACCTGCCTTGTCGAAGTCCTCACGCTCGAAAAAATCCAGACCCTTCGATAAATGCAGCGACAAGCGATCATCGCGCCCGGTGCAGCCGGCAAGCATGAGGCTCGCGACGATGGCGACACCCACCCGGCGGGCGATGCCACTGGCATTGCCGCTGTTCGTACGAAATATTTGGGTGATTTGCCATGATTCGAAGCGCAGCGGAGGATCATTGCTAATCACGTCGCCCATGATCGATCCTTCAACCCTGCGCCGTCGCCTTGAGCGCGGGCGCACGCGGCGGAGAAATGCTTCGGTGTCGGGCGCGGAATTCACCGTACGCCGCTTCGATGCCGGCGACGAAAGCCGTCTTCGCCTCCCAGCCAAGACGCTTCAAGCGCGATACGTCAAGTAGCTTTTGCGGCGTTCCGTCAGGCTTCGTTCGATCCCAGACCACCTGCCCTTCGAATCCGACCACCTTGATCACCGTGTCGACGAGCTCGCGGATGGTCAGATCATGGCCCACGCCGACATTGACGAATTCGCCAAGCTCTTTCGCATGATGGCGTTCCATCAGAAACACGCATGCGTCGGCCAAATCATCGCTGAACAGGAACTCCCGACGGGGTGACCCCGAGCCCCATACCACCAGTTCACGCAGGCCACCCTCCTTCGCCTCATGCGCCTTGCGAATCAACGCCGGGAGGACATGCGAGTTCGCAAGATCATAGCTATCGCCCAGTCCATAGAGGTTGGTAGGCATCACCGATATGAAGTTCGTCGCGTACTGCCGATTGTAGGCACCGCACATCTTGATGCCGGCAATCTTCGCGAGTGCATACGCTTCGTTGGTCGGTTCGAGAAGACCGGTGAGCAAGTGCTCTTCTTTCATCGGTTGCGGCGCGAGCTTCGGATAAATGCAACTTGATCCAAGAAACATGAGCTTCGTCGCACCATGGCGATAGGCTGCATCGATCACGTTGCATTGGATGAGCAGGTTCTCGCGAATGAAATCCGCGGGATACGTGCTGTTGGCGAGAATCCCGCCCACCTTGGCCGCGGCCAGAAAAACGTGCGCCGGCTTTTCGTTGGCGAAGAACAGATCGACGGCCGCCCGATCGGTGAGATCCAGCTCGGCATGCGTTCGAACGACGACGTTCGCGTATCCGCCGGCTGCAAGTCGCCGCACGATCGCCGAACCCGCCAACCCCCGATGGCCGGCGACATAAATCTTGTCGGTGCTTCGCATTGCTCTTCCTCTTTACAGTTTGAATCGATCCGGGGCGCCGTACGCAACGTCGGCGGCTGGGTTCGCGCCGATCCACGCGCCCGCCTCCGAGATGTACACCGCCGGTTCACTCATGGTAATCGTACGCCTTGAAGCCTTCGCGCAAAACCAGCTGATCGCGCTGTGCGCTGCGAAAATCCTCTCGCACCATCTCCGCGACGAGATCTTCGAATTTCGTGCGCGGCGTCCAGCCGAGCTTGGTGCGCGCCTTGGTGGGATCACCGAGCAGGGTCTCGACCTCGGTCGGTCGAAAATAGCGTGCGTCGACTGCCACGATCACACGACCGTTGTCGTCGTAGCCTTTCTCGGCGACCCCATCGCCTTTGAAGGTGATCCGCAAACCAAGCTCGTTGGCGGCTGCACCGACGAAATCCCGGACGCTGTATTGCACCCCCGTCGCGACGACAAAATCCTCGGGCTTCGAATATTGCAGGATGAGCCATTGGGCCTCGACAAAATCACGGGCGTGGCCCCAATCACGGCGCGCATTGAGGTTGCCGAGAAACAGCGTTTCCTGCAGCCCGAGCTTGATGCGCGCGAGCGCGCGGGTAATCTTGCGCGTCACGAACGTTTCACCCCGCAGCGGCGATTCGTGATTGAAGAGGATGCCATTGCAGGCGAATACCCCATGCGCTTCCCGATAATTGACGGTAATCCAATATGCGTAGAGCTTTGCCACCGCATACGGCGAACGTGGATAGAACGGCGTGGTCTCTTTCTGCGGAACTTCCTGCACAAGGCCGTACAACTCGGAAGTGGACGCCTGATAGAACCGCGTTTTTTTCTCGAGTCCGAGAATCCGGATTGCCTCCAGCAGCCGAAGCGCTCCCAGCGCGTCCGAATTGGCGGTGTACTCCGGTTCTTCGAATGACACCGCCACATGGCTTTGCGCCCCGAGGTTGTAGATCTCATCGGGCTGCACCAGCTGCACGATCCGAAGGAGGCTGAGCGAGTCTGTCAGGTCACCGTAGTGAAGGATGAAACGCCGGTTCGACACATGGGGATCCTGATAAAGATGATCGATCCGGTCGGTGTTGAAGAGTGACGTCCGCCTTTTGATGCCATGTACCACATAGCCCTTCGCAAGCAGGAATTCGGCGAGGTAGGCGCCGTCCTGTCCAGTGATGCCGGTAATCAATGCGATTTTTGCCATGGTCCGTCCAGATTGTTGTGTTGTGTGGGATTCATTCGGGGATAAAAGGGGTGAGGCGAGGCACCAGTAGATGCGCGAAGCGGGTAAGGCGTCCATCAGCGAGATCGAGCGATTCTCCCGGCCTACGCGCGGTGATGAGTCGCACCATTGATCCATCACTGCGATTCTTGGAAAGGGAATCCCACAGGATGAATATCTTGGTACCCATCTCGTTGGTGCTGTTGCGGCCGCGCTGCTGGAACCAGTAGTACACGAGCAAGGTCGAATCGCCGCGGGTGATGACCGCCCGATTGACCTCGAGCGGCGAGCCGCGATAGGGCACATCGGCCAGCGCACGCTGTTCCAGCCGCTGAATTTCCCATCCGCCCGCGGGAATACATACCCGCGGCGAATGCGTGGCGGCCTCGCGGCCTTGCGTATCGTAGTACTGGATGTGCAGATTGACGACCTCACGCCCCTCATTCACATAGTCGATGACCACGTAATCATCGACTTTCAAGACGTCGAGATACACCTTTTCCAGCCTGTCGTGCCGGCCCTTCCAGCTCCCTAGGTCGAGCGGGAAGCCTGCGAAAGATTCGCGGACCGGCTTTACCTGTAACCGCTGCGGCAACTGGCGCTCAACCACCAATGCAGTGATCAGCAGGAGAAGACAGACATAGAAGGGCGCCGGAATCGATCGCGTTATCGGCGGGACGGCCGTCACGGCGCGAACGGGCAGCTCCATGGCGAACACCGAAGTGAAAGGCACCTTTGCGCCACCGATTCTGGCGAGCACCCACATCTCGGCGACCAACAGACCTAGCGCCGCGACAAAAACGACCATCCCTTCGAAGTAGTGGAGCACCCCTTCACCGGCCGAACGCCCGAAAAATTCGACGGTAATACCGACCAGGGCGATGCGCAGACTATTCATCAAGACGGTGATCGGAACCGCGGACGCGAAGACGAACAGGCGCTTCCATAGCGTCACTTTGAAGAAGTACGCGGCAATAAAGCCGAGCGTGAGGAGCGAGAACAGGTAACGAAGTCCGCTGCAGGCCTCCGCCACCTGAAGCTTCATCGCACCAAGATCGATCAGGTTCCCTTCCACATAGACGCTGATATCGCAGGCGCGGATGAGGCTCACACCGATCATTGAAGATGCGAGCTGCAATTGCTGCAGCAAGTCCTGCAAAGCGACTTCCGGCAACGGCAGCATGAAGAACAGGAAGAGCATGGGCACCCAGAGGAGTCGCATCGCCTTCGGCCCGACATAGGCATACACGAGTCCGAGCAGGATGATCACGAAGCCGTACTCGACGAACAACCAGCTCGCGGCCAGGTCGCCGGCGAGGCGGACCAGAACGCCGAAGAGAAGAATGGTCACGCCGAGCCACGAGCCGGCAAACTCGATCCTCGCGAGTTGCTCTTTGCGTTGCCATATCAAGAACGTGACGACAAACGGGATGACCATGCCGAAGCTGAACTCCGGACGCCCGGTCCACACGCGCCCAAGCTCGAGCAGGCCGTCAAGCGTGAAGACCACCAGCAGCACGCTCACCATGGCCCACATGAAGAGTGCGTGTGGCGGAATCTTCCACATTGGGCCAAGCGATGAATTTGGAACAGCAGTCATCGTTTATACGACGGGCGCTAACAAGTTGAAAACGCGACGATACTCGGTCATAGCCGCAGCGCGGAGGTCATTGGTGCAAAGATTGTTTGACGCGACGCCGACCTGAAGCCAGCCCGCAGCGGCCCCTCGGTGCCTTGGTTGCCGGCGGTCTTAGACGGGGTCACCTGCCGGAATTGGGTCTTTCAGATGAGAAGGCGCACCAGATAGCTGATGTCCTTTGCATCAAGAATCGGACCGCGATCCGGGAGTAGGCCGGAAATCGCCTCAAAGGGACGAGCGGTCCGATCGCGAATCCGTGAAAAAATTGCTATGTGCCCGCGCATCATGCCCAACGGGTCACATCCGGCGGGTGGCTGGTCGAATTTTCAGCCGCTTGATCGATGGCGGGCCGGACCGCCTGCCCCAACGGCCCTCATGCGTGTTCTCTTTCGGGTACCCTCGCGGGTTGCCCTCCTTCCGAGCGTCGGCTCTCCGACGAAGCGACCCAGCAATGCTCTACGCATCCACGATTTTCATTTCGGCCTTCCTACTGTTCCAGGTCCAGCCTGTCATCGCGAAAATGATCCTGCCGTGGTTCGGCGGATCGTCGGCCGTCTGGACCACCTGCCTGCTGTTCTTTCAATTGCTGCTGGTCGCGGGATATCTCTACTCCTACCTCCTCGTGCACAAGCTGTCGTCGCGTTCGCAGGCGCTCGTGCATCTTGCTTTGTTGGTTGTCGCGATCGCCTTGTTGCCGATCCTGCCGCACGATGCATGGAAGCCAACCGGCAGCGAAGATCCGGCAGGGCGCATCCTGATCGTGCTCGCGGCCACGGTTGGACTCCAGTACTTCCTGCTATCGACAACGACCCCTTTGGTGCAGTCATGGTATTCGCGGGAGAAACAAGGCGCGATGCCGTACCGGTTGTTCGCGTTGTCCAATCTAGGCTCGATGCTGGCGCTCCTCACCTATCCGGTCGCCATTGAACCGCTATTGTCCGGTCGCCTGCAGGGTTGGACGTGGTCGGCGATATTCGTGGTCTTCGCCGTTCTGGTTGCCGTCATCGCCTGGCGCGGTCGGACTTTGCCGCCTGAACCGGTCGACACCGCTTTGGCACCGGCCGCCCCGCCGACCGGCAGCGAGTATGGCGTCTGGATTGCACTGCCGGCGTGCGCGTCGGTTCTCTTGCTCGCTATCACCAGCCACCTGTCCCAGAACGTCGCGCCCATGCCATTCCTTTGGGTCCTGCCGCTCTCCCTCTATCTGCTCACCTTCATCCTTTGCTTCGAATCGAGCGGTTGGTACCGGCGATGGTTATTCGTGCCGCTCATGATCCTCGCATTTGCGGGCATGGGCATCACCTTGACCCGCGATTACCACAATCAACCGATCTGGATCATGCTGCCGCTTTATGCGGGCGGGCTGTTCATCGCCTGCATGGTCTGTCACGGCGAGTTGGCGCACGCGAAGCCGCACCCCCGCCACCTGACCGCCTACTACCTGATGATGTCGGTCGGTGGCGCGATCGGCGGGCTCTTCGTGAGCCTTGCCGCACCACGCTTCTTCAACGATTTATATGAGCTGCCGGTAGGCATCGTCGCCACCGTGCTCGTGCTTGCATGGGTCTTCGCGCGCGAAGGAAACGTGATATCCCAGGCAGCGTCCCGCGGCAGTTTCGCCCTGGCCGCGGTGCTTGCCGCGGGCCTCGCCTACGCATACAAGGGCCTCGCGGAAGATACCCGGGTCATGGTGCGAAATTTCTACGCTGCGCTGCGCGTGCACGACTCCGGATCAGACGCCACCGCGATGCGCGTCTTGACCCACGGCACGATCACCCATGGCAAGCAGTTCCTTGATCCTGAAAAACGTTCATGGCCGACCACATACTACGGACAAAAATCCGGCGTCGGCCTCGCGATCGAAACGCGGCGGAGCATCAGCGGCGCCGGGATCAAGATCGGGGTAGTCGGATTGGGTGCCGGCACGCTCGCTGCATACGGCCGTGACGGCGACGTCGTGCGGATCTACGAGATCGACCCGCAAGTCGTCGACCTGGCCAAGAAAGAATTCACGTATCTTGGCGACTCGAAAGCGATCATTGAAATCGCATTGGGCGATGCGCGCCTGTCGATGGAGAAAGAATCGCCGCAACAATTCGATGTGCTCGCGATCGATGCGTTCTCGAGCGATTCGATTCCCGTGCATCTGCTCACGCGGGAGGCCTTCGAAACCTACTTCAAACATATGAAGGCGGGCGGGTTGCTGGCGGTCCACATCTCGAATCGCCATCTCGATCTCCAGCCGGTCGTCGCCGAAGCCGCGAAGGCACTGAATAAATTCGCCCGCATTGCTGATACGGACGATGAAGAAGCGCTCGGGACCTATGGCGCTACATGGGTGTTGATCAGCGATTCCGACGAAATTTTCAGCCACGAGAAACTCAAAGGCGCGGTCGAGGCGCTCGAGCCCAAGCGGTCCGTCGGTCTTTGGACCGATGACTTCAGCGACGTCTACCGCATTCTGAAGTAGCGGCGTGGCACGGTGGACTTCTAATCGACCCGCGCGCCGGTATCGCGGATGACCTTGACCCAGGAATCCGTATCGGGGCCAAGCGACGCGGCGAATTGCTGCGCCGTGTTCACCGTGAATTCGCCGCCTGTGGCGGCGATACGTGCCTGAATTTCCGGCGTCCCCATCGCTTTGGTGATCTCGTCATTCAACTTGGCGACGATGGCCGCAGGCGTCGCAGCGGGCGCGAATACCGCGAACCAGAGCGACGCCTCGAAGCCATTCACACCGGCTTCCGCCATCGTCGGCAATTCAGGCACTGCGGGCGAACGCTTTGCGGTCGTCACTGCCAGCGCGCGCAGCTTGCCCGCTTTGACCTGCGGCCATGACGTGGAAATCGTATCGAACAGCACCTGTGTTTGACCTGCGATGGTTGCAGTGCTGGCCGGCGCCGCGCCCTTGAATGGAATGTGGGTGATCTTCAAATCAACGAGGCGAAGAAACCGCTCGGTAACGAGGTGGCCCGCGCTGCCGCTGCCAGGCGAAGCGAAATTGAAGGCGTCTGGCTTTGCTTTGACGAGTTGGATGAATTCCTGCAAGTTGGTCGCGGGCATCGATGGATGCACGAACAGCGCGATCGGCAAGGTCGCGACATTGATGACCGGCGTGAAATCCTTGAGCGGATCATAGGGCATCGACTTGTAGAGATACGCCGCGATATGGCTGCTCGTCGAGGCCATCAGGATTGTGTATCCGTCTGGCGGCGCCTTTGCGACCTGCCCATGGGCAATGGTTCCAGTGGCGCCGACCACGTTCTCGATCACGAAGGGTTGGGACAAGCTGTCGGCGAGCTTCTGACCGATAAGGCGGGCGAGTAAGTCCGTGGGTCCTCCGGGTGGGAACGCCACGACAAATCGCACCGGCTTGACCGGATAGCTCGCGACTGGCGATTGCGCGAATGCGCCGGTGCTCAACGATAAGGCCAATCCAAGGATTCCGATTCGACGCATGATGTCCACCCGCTATTGAAGTTTGACCCGACCGCCCAACACTTCAGCCGCCCAGTCGGTCATGTAGTCGATTGCGAGCGTCCCGTTGTCCGCCTGGCAGTGCTCGGCGCCGGTCTCGGATAATCGAAAAACCTTGAGCTCGCGCTTCGAACTGTTGATCGCGGCGTGGTACATGCGCTCCGCATCGATGAGCGGAATCTGGCGGTCGTTCTCGCCATGCACGAGCAAAAGGGGGCAAGTGATGTTCGCCGCGGTTTCCTCGTTGGTGAAGTGTTGCGTGATCCGTAGCACCTCGTCAATCGATTCCTTGCCGAACACCCATTGCAGATGCTCGCCGAAATTCGACACTGACGGCTGCGTCGTCGCCGATGGATTGAGCCGCGCGACGACGGTGTTGTGCCAGTTCCACATCGCCCCCCACGCAATGCAACACTTGATGCGCTTCTCGAACGCGGCAACGCGGGGTGCATAGTAGCCGCCGAGCGACAGGGCCATGATCCCGAGGCGCTTGGCATCGATGTCGGCGCGCGTTTCCAGATAGTCGATCGATGCGCTCGCGGCACGCTCGATCTCGGGCAGTCCGTGCATTTCCCGCAAGCGGAGCGCCTCACCGACCCCGGGATGATCGACGATCAGTGTCGACACGCCGCGACGCCGCAATTCGAGCGCGACCCCGGAGAGATAGATCCACTCCTTCATCACATCCAGCCCGTCGAAATGGATCATGCACGGTGCCTTGGCGCCACTGTCCGCGCGGATGAACAGCGCGGGCATCGAACGGCCTTCATACGGTATCTCGACCCACTCGATCGGTTCGCCACGAAAGCGCGCGCCAGTCCGAAAGCAATCGAGCATATTGCGATAGGCGACCGTCTTGCGCGGATCCTTCGGATGCGCCATGCGCTCGGCGTTCTGAAAATACACGAACGCCCGCAGCAATTTTCGGCCGGCACTCAGCTCATGGCCCGCGGCCGCATCGGCGCGACCCTGCCCTTCGACCCGCTGCGCGAGTCTGCTCCACGCTTGAAACCATTCCTCCTGCGCGGCAGCGTCGTTGCGATAGGACGATTCGCGCAAGGCGCGACAGGGTTCGTCGATCTCACCCACCAGGGCACCGCCGCCCAGCGCGAGGTTCGTGGCGAGGTTCCAAACGTAGTTGGTCGGAAAATATTCGAACATCGTCACTCCCTTGGATTCTTGCAGGCCTACCCCTCGAGGATGCCAGTTTCTCACGGCAGCGCTACGATGCAGGTGCTGAACCATGTTCAGCGTGGTTTGGATTAAAGTCCACGATTCCGGCGAAGGATGTCTTGGTCATGGCGGGGGACGCATCCGATCCCCAGCGATGACGCAGTTATCCGGATCATCCTTCGCACCACTTGCACTCTGAGAGCTTCCGACGATGTCCACCGCTCGCCTTCGACAATCTCGTCCTTCCCGCAAGATCGACCTCACGGATTTCAAGGCAGCTTATCCGGCCATGCAACCGGACAAGGACTACCCGCCCCTCAAGCTCAAGTCGATCAAGGGCAAGGTGAGTGCGGCGGAATGGGAAGCCCGGGTCGATTGCGCATGCGCGTATCGGCTCGTGCAGCACTTCGATATGCACGATCTCATCTACAACCATGTCACGAAGTAGGATGCGTGATCCATACGCACTCGCTCGCGACCATGGCGGTGTCCTCGCTCGAAGCCGGCCTCTTGCCGATGACGCAGACCGCGATGCGTTGGGCCACGGTCGGTTATCACGACTACGAAGGCGTCGCGATCGAGTTGGACGAGCAGCAACGCATCGTGGCCAACCTTGGCGACAATGACATCCTGTTCCTGCGCAATCACGGTGTGCTGGCCGTCGGTGCGACGGTCGGGCAGGCGTTCAACAATACGTACCGCATCGAGCGTTCCTGTCGTTCGCAATTGATGGCGATGGCATGCAATGCCAAGATGATCCTGCCCGCCCAAGCGGTGATCGACAAGACGACGCATGCCTATCATCCCTCGACGCGCCGCCCCTATGGCGTGCTCGAATGGCCGGCGATGCGCCGACTTGCAGACCGCATCGACCCCTCCTATAAGAAATAATCTGGAGCACCCGTGGAATTACTCGATACCCTTGCCGAGTTCGCACAGAGTTGCGGTTCCCGTCGCTTTGACGATGCAGTCGTTCATCACGCCAAGCGCGCCGTCATCGATTGGTATGCCGCACTGATTCCAGGCGCGATCGTGGCGCCTGCGATGATGCTCGAGCGGGCGCTCGCCGAAGACCTCGATCGCGGCGGCGCGAATCTTGCCTTGGGTCGCCGGGCGACCGTGCGCACCGCAGCGTTGATCAACGGTACGGCAGCGCATACCGTCGAGTTCGACGATATCTTCAAATTCGGGATCTACCATCCGGGTGCACCGACCATCTCGGCCGCGCTTGCCGCGGCCCAGCATCAGAATGCCTCGGGCGACGCGTTGCTCCGGGCGGTCATCGCAGGTTATGAGATTTCGACGCGCATTGGTGCCGCGATGGGTCGCGCGCACTACAAGTACTGGCATAACACCGGCACGATCGGTGTGTTCGGCTCGACCCCTTCAGTGGGGTTGCTGTTTGGCTTGAAGCGCGATCAACTGGTGCACGCGATGGCAACCGTGACGACCTTCGCGGCGGCATTGCAGCAGGCATTTCGCATGGACTCGATGTCCAAACCGTTGCATGCGGGTCGCGCGGCCGAGGCTGGTGTGCTGGCGGCGCTCGCAGCACGCGAGGGGGTCATCGGGTCGCTCGATGTCATTGACGGCGATGCAGGGTTCGGCGTTGCGATGGGCGATGGCCCCGACTGGAGCAAAGCCGTCTCGACATTGGGCACCGATTGGCATGTCTGCAAGATGACCTTCAAGAATCACGGTTGCTGCGGTCACACCTTCGCTTCCATCGATGCGGCGCTGGCGCTGAAAGAGAAACTACGTCTTGTGCCGGCCGACATCAAACATGTCCGGGTGGCCACCTACAAGGCGGCACTGGACGTCGCGGATATCAAGCAGCCACGCACCGCCGCGGAAGCGAAGTTCAGCACCGCCTATGTCGTGTCGAATGCGCTGGTGCATGGCAGCGTGCGATTGAATGCGTTCGACGCCGATCGCCTGGGCGACCCGATCACCCGCGGGCTCATGGCGCGCACGGAACTTGTGATCGATCCTGAGCTCGACGCTACATTTCCCAACCAGCGGGCGGCGCGCGTCACGATCGAAACGAATGACGGTCGCAAGGAAACGTACTATCAGCCGAACCGGAAGGGCGACCCGGAGTTGCCGCTGTCGGATCGGGACGTTGAGAATAAATTCGTGGAGCTTGCCGGGCCTGTGATCGGTGGAGAACGCGCGAGGATGTTCGTCGCAAGGCTTTGGGCGCTCGAGCGAGAGGGTGACCTTGGATTTACGCGGGCGCCCCGATCGTCCTGATCTTCAACGGCGGTTTGCCCTTTTTGCAGAGCACGCCTATCCGCCGCATACGCTCAGCACGAAGTTCGCCTCTTCCCACGTCAGTGATTTGCCTTCGGAGAAGCGTTTCTCCCGCAGCCCCG
>JANMUI010000526.1:0-2376 GCA_031391405.1 Betaproteobacteria bacterium | reverse complement strand
TGGCCATGCGGGCGCGCGGCTCGAGCATCACGGTGGCGCGTTGATAATGCTCGGCCATCGAGCGGCAAGGTCCGCACCAGGCTGCCCAGAAATCCACGATGACCGGAATGTCGGTTCCCTCGATAAAGCGATCGAACGTCTTGATGGTGAGCTCGACCGGCGCCCCCTGGAACAACGGCTGCTTGCATTGGCCGCAATTCGGCTTCTCGCCGAGGCGGGCCTCCGGGAGCCGATTGATCGTCGCGCACCGGGGACAGGCGACGTGTTTCAGCTCAGCCATCGATTGGAGCGTGCGCGGTCTTCATACCCGGAAGATTGGGTGTACGTTCCGGAAATCAAGACGCCGGGTTGCAGACGGGAGCGTCCGATTCACGTTTCTCTATTTCCCTTCATATTGAATTGCCCAACAAATTGTATTGCCCAACATACTGCCCACGTCCATCGTGGGATATTGGATGGTTGACGCGATTCGATCATTTTGACTACCCTCAATCCCAATCCTGATGCCATGACTTCTAGCCGCGAGAACATCCGATGAGCGCCCCCACTATGCCAATGAATGATCCTACGACGTTATTGTCCGCTATCGCCGCGTTCTGTCGGGAACACGCGCTTGCCGAGTCCACCTTCGGTCGCCTTGCGGTCAATGACGGCAAGTTTGTCTCCCGGTTGCGGGACGGCGGCCGGGTGCGAATGCAGACCTTGTCCAAGGTCCGCCAGTTCCTCGAATCGCCACCGCCAAACATTGATCGTCCGTTCGTGATCGGTACGCCGCTCGACGCCGACAGCGCAACGAGACTACTCGGCATGACAGAAAGTGAGATGCCCGCCATGACCACACCGCCGCAAGCCCGCCCGATCGAAAGCCCGGAGCAGACCGCGATCAACGAAGAGAAGAAAACGAACTTTCGCTTCTACGACAATCGCCAGAAGTATCTTTTGTTCGTGAACACCTGCGGCGAGAAATCGGTGGTCGCCCAACGGGTGGGGATGGAGCTCGGACATATCCATCCAAAGCCGCCGGCGGTGCGGATCTTCGATGCTGGTGTGGGCGACGGCACGGTCCTGACCAGGGTCATGCGCGACATGCATCGGCGCTTCCCGACATTCCCGTTCTACATCGTGGGCAAGGAAATCAGCCTCGAGGATGTGCGCCTTACTCTGGAAAAAATGTCGGATCGATTCTTCGAACACCCCTCATCGGTGCTCGTGCTCACGAATCTTTTCTACTCGGAGGCGCCGTGGTTGACCCCCAAATCGGTGCACGCTGCGAGCTCCTTGATCTGGCATGAGCTCAAACTGACCGGCTCGACGTCCGCGGATTTCGAACAACAGATCACCGAGCTGAATCCGTTCCTTGCACAGAACTGGACGGTGAAGCCGAGCCCGACCACCGGCAATCCGCTCTATGAGCGGCCGATTGTGCTGGTCATTTATCGGGACGACTATCGGTTTCTGCTCGACAACGTCATCCCGAAACCCGGAATGGTGCGCGCCGACTACGATCTGGTCATGGCCTCGCAGCCATATCGATTGCGCGTGCCGACCGAGTTCAAGGCCAAGCGCGTCCTCGCGCCCCTCGCCCGAAGCCTCGGACCGGGTGGGAGGATGATCGGGATCCACTCATGCGGGAACGATCCGGGGGAGGAGCTCATCGCGCGCGTCTGGCCGGACGATCACCCGTTCGGTACCACGCGACACGATCTCTTGAAGGCCCTAAAACAAGAGCTTGGCACCGCCGCGCGCAATCTGAATTTCAACGCGTACGCCGATTCCCGATCGGTCTTTCGCTACGACATGCATACCTTGCCGACGGAAATCGGCAATTCGATCGGCACCTCGACCTTGTTTGCGGCATGGAACGCCGCGGTGTATGTCGCTCAGATCGAGGATCAACGGCTGAGCGAAACACTGATCGATGGGCGCTACCTCGATGCCACGCGCGAGACCTTGCAAAAGCACGGGGGACTTTGGTTCAACGACGAATCGTTCGTGGTGTCGCGGACGCGGGATTGAAAGAGCTTGTGGGGTCGGGTCTGAATGGCACTTGCTTAGCCCGTCTGTGCTCAAGCCTCCGGTCGCCCTGAGCCCTTCGACAAGCCTGTCCTGAGCCTGTCGAAGGGCTCAGGACAGGCCCGTCGAAGGGTAACGCAGGTCTGAATGGCACTCGCATAGCCCTCCTGTGCCCAAGCCTCCGTTCGCCCTGAGCGCGTCGAAGGGTAACGCAGGTCTGAATGGCACTCGCATAGCCCGTCTGTGCTCAAGCCTCCGTTCGCCCAGAGCCCGGCGTAGGGTAAAGCAGGCGCGTCGACCGCGCCCGCGGGTCCGCACACCGATTATCCGGTATTCACCCGTCGGCAGGGGCCGGGCGAACGG
>JANMUI010000515.1:0-24041 GCA_031391405.1 Betaproteobacteria bacterium | reverse complement strand
ATCTATGTCGGGGTGGCGATCAGCGCCGCGCTCATGGCGCTTTTCGGACTCGAACAACTGATCGCTCTCGCCCGTTCATCACCCAAGGACCAAGCCGCGTGATCACCGTACTGTGCATCGCGTTCCTGGTGCTGATCCTCGCGGGCGTTCCGATCGCCTTCGCAATGCTCTCATCGACGGTGCTTGCCGTCTTTGCGAGCGACGCCCTTCCCTTCGCACTCATTGCGCAGCGCGTTGGCAACGGCATCGACAATTTCACCTATCTCGCCATCCCGCTATTTATCCTCGCGGGCGTGATCATGGAGCACTCGGGCATCTCCGGACGCCTGGTCGCGCTTGCGCGCGCGCTGGTCGGACATGTTCCAGGCGGCATGGGTCACACGGTCATCGTGTCGGAGATATTCTTCTCCGGCATTTCGGGCGCATCGCTTTCAGACGCCTCGGCGATCGGTTCATTGATGTATCCAACACTTCGTCAAGCCGGCTACAACCAGGGCCGCGCGGTCGCGCTGATCGCCGCGGCGTGCGCCATGGGCATCCTGATCCCGCCCTGCCTCACGATGGTGGTGTTGGGTGCGCTCGCGGGGGTGTCGGTGTCTGCGCTGTTCGCCGCGGGATTCCTGCCGGGCTTGGTCATGGCGCTCGCACTGATGCTGCTCGTATATGTGCAGGCACGGCGCGGCTTGCTGCCGATGGGTGAACGCCGCGCAACGCGTGCGGAGATGTGGCTTGCCTTTCGTGGGGCGCTGATCCCTCTCATGCTGCCGATCATCATCTTCGGCGGCATTCTCGGCGGCGTTTTCTCGCCGACCGAAGCGGCAGCGATCGCTGTGCTGTACGCGTTGGTCGTAGCGCTGTTCGTCTACCGTGAGCTCAAGCTCACCCTGCTGTACAAGCTGTTCGTGCAAACGGCAACGATTACCGGCGCCATCGGGCTCATCCTTGGTGCCGCGGCGGCCTTCACGTCGCTCCTCGCGCTGGAAGGTGTGCCCGGTCAGGTCGCTGCGTTCGTCACAAGCCTGTCGACGAGCCCGATCGTTTTTCTGATCGTCGCGAATTTGATCTTCATCCTGTTCGGCGCGATTCTCGATGGCATCCCTGCCCTGCTCCTTTTTCTACCGATCTTGATGCCGGTCTCGAATGCGCTCGGCATTGATCCGCTGCACTTCACCCTGGTGAGCGTGGCCTCGCTTGGAATCGGCCTCATCATTCCGCCAATCGGGATCATGCTGCTCGTCATCTGTTCGGTCACCAATGCGCCGCTTGGCGTCGTCTCGCGCGCAATGGCACCCTATCTCGTGATTCTGGGCGTATGCCTTCTCTTCATCATCGCGGTCCCCGCGGTGGTTCTTGTCGTGCCAAGAGCGCTCGGGCTTTAGCGAACTTCGATCCCTTTCACATAGGACAATACATATGCGACTCGTCAGCTACGGCGCCTTCGATCATGAGCGTGCCGGCATTCTCCAGGACGGTGGAATCCTCGATCTCGAAGATGCGATGCGCGCCTCCCGATCGACGCAACCCGTTTCAGACATGCGTCTGTTCCTCGAACAATCAGATTGGCGGTTGATCGCGGACCGTTGCGTCGCCGCGCCTCGCTCCGGCGCGCTGGTCGATGCAAAGAAGGTCCGCATCGGCTCGCCGGTGCCGGTGCCTCGCAAGCTGATCATTGCCGGCGCCAACACGCGCTCGCATCTGGCCGAGGCGAAATCCGTGCTGGGGGATATCACACCGCCGAATAAACCGATGATTCTCGCCAAGGCAACCTCAAGTCTCTGCGGCCCGTTCGACGATCTGATCCATCCACCCGAGACGCGCAAGCTCGACTACGAGGTCGAGCTGGGGGTCGTGATCGGCAGGCGATGCCGGCGCATCAAGGAATCGCAGGTGCGCGCGCATGTTGCCGGCTTCACGACCTGCAATGAAGTGTCGGCCCGCGACATCCAGCTCGCCGAGCACGAGAAGAATGCGTTCTATCGCACGCACTTCATCGGCAAGAGCTTCGACACCTTCAATCCGATGGGCCCGGCGCTGGTGACCGTCGACGAATTCGAATGGGGCAAGCCGCTGAAAATGCGCACCGAGGTCAACGGGGAAGTGCGCCAGTCGAGCGACACCTCCGATCTTTATTTCGGCGTCGAGCAGCTCGTGGCCTATATCAGCGAAGCCATGACGCTCTATCCGGGTGATGTGATCGTCACCGGATCACCGGCAGGCGTCGCGTTCTTCATGTCGCCCCAGCGCTTTCTGCAGCCGGGCGACACGGTGCGATGCGAGATCGAAGGCGTGGGCGCGATCGAGAATCGGGTTCGGCTTGAAGAGATCAAGCGCTAAGTAGAAAACGTTAGCGAGGATACAAGGCGCGATGGCAGACAACGGCACGCTCAGAACCGCGATCGATATCGGCGGCACCTTTACCGATCTCGCCTCGTACGACGTGCTCACGCGCTCGGTACGCTTCGAGAAGGCACTGAGCACGCCTGCGGCACTTGGCGATGGCGTGCTCGAGTGCTTCGATAAGGGTTCGATCGACCCGGCCGCGATGGAGCAATTCATCCATGGCTCCACCGTCGCGATCAACGCGATCATCCAGAAGACCGGAGCGCGCACCGCCCTCGTTACGACCGAAGGCTTCACCGACGTATACGAAATCGGTCGGGCGAATCGTCCGGATACCTACAACCTCTTCTTCGAAAAACCGGCGCCGCTCGTCCCGGCGACCTTGCGATTCGGCGTACGCGAGCGCATCGCGCCCGGCGGGAAAGTGCTGGTCGCGCTCGCACCCTCGGCGCTCGCCAAAGTGGTCAAGCAGATCAAAGCCAAGAACGTTCAAGCGGTGGCGGTTTGCCTGTTGCATGCGTATGCGAATCCGAAGCATGAAGCGGCGATCGGTCGTGCGATCCGCAGCGCGCTGCCCGATATCTATGTCACCGTATCGCACGAAATCTTGCGCGAATACCGCGAATACGAGCGCACCTCGACCACCGTGCTCAACGCCTATGTCGACCATCAGGTGAGCGGCTATCTGAGCGACCTCGAACGCCCGTTGCGTGAGCGCGCGTTCAAGGGACGGTTTCTGATCATGCAGTCGAATGGCGGCGTCATGACCGCCAAGCGCGCATCGAAAGTGCCGGTGGCGATGATGGAGTCCGGGCCGGCCGGCGGAATCATCGGTGCGGCCGAGCTCGGCAAGTTGATCGGCGATCCGGATGTCATCGCCTTCGATATGGGCGGCACCACCGCGAAGACGTGTCTTGTCGAGCAGGGGTTGCCGAAGATGACCGATCAGTACTACATCGGCGGCTATCGCGACGGCTACCCGATGCGCATTCCGGCGGTCGACATCATCGAGGTCGGCGCGGGCGGCGGCAGCATCGCATGGATCGACACCGGTGGCGCATTGAAGGTGGGTCCGCAAAGTGCCGGATCATCGCCCGGTCCGGTCTGTTACGCGCGGGGCGGTAGCGAACCCACCGTGACCGACGCGAACCTCGTTACCGGGCGACTGAATCCCACCCGATTCCTGGGCGGTGAATTCGATCTCGACATGGCGGGCGCGAAAGCTGCTATCGAAACGCGCATCGGCCGGCCGCTCAATCTCGATCTGCTGGAAGCCGCTTGCGGCATCATCCGCATCACCGATGCGCGCATGTCGTTCGCCGTGCGTGCCATCACATTGCAGCGCGGTTACGATCCGCGACGATTCGCAATGGTCGCGTTCGGCGGTGCCGGCCCCTTGCATGCGATGGCGATCGCGCGCGAGTTGCATATTCCGCGCGTCATCATCCCGCCACAGCCTGGTCATTTCTCTGCACTCGGAATGCTGCTCACCGATCTGCGGCAAGACTTCGTGCAAACGCGCGTCACCGATCTCGCCGGACTCGGTACGGACCGGCTTCTCGAGCGGTTCGCCGCGCTCGAAAAGGAGGGGCGCGCCAGCATTGCGCGCGAAGGATATGCCGCCGCGGATGTCACCTTGATCCGCTCGATGGACATGCGCTATCTCGGCCAGGAGTACACGGTACGCGTATCGGTCGCAGATGATCTGTCGGCTGCGGATTCGCTCGCCACGCTGCGACAACAATTCGATCTGGCCTACGATATCCGGTATGGACATTCGTCGCCCGACCAGCCCGCGCAGATCGTCAATTTCCGCGTAACGGCCATCGGCAAGGTCGACAAGCCGGATCTCGCGAGCCTGCAGGACAAGCGCATTCCCGCCGCCTCCACCGCGCGGGAGCGTTTGGTTTATTTCGAGGACAGGGGCCATCTGCTTTGTCCAGTCGAGCAGCGTGCCGCGCTCACCGCGGGGACGTCGATCGTTGGTCCTGCGATCATCGAGGAATATGCGTCGACGACGGTGCTTCATCCAGGCGATCGCGCGCTGGTCAACCAGTACGGATGTCTGGTCATCGAAACAGGAGGTCAGTGATGCAAGATGTCGTGCGACCGATCGCCGAGCAGCGCGCCCGTCGCGCCGACCCCATTACAGTCGAAGTCATCGGCAATGCGCTCGCCGCCATTGCAGAAGAGATGACCGTCAATCTCGCGCGCACCGCGCACAGTACGATCGTCTATGAAGTGCAGGACTTCTGCACCGGACTGCTCGATGCGGCGGGTCGATTGGTGGCGCAACCGGGCGCCGGGTTGCCGCTCTTCGTGGGCGACCTCGATGCGGCAATCGGCGACGGCATCGCGCTGTTCGGGCCCGATGGTTTCATGCCCGGCGATGTGATTCTCACCAATCACACCGGCACATGCGGCCAGCATTTGAACAACATCGTCGTGTACACGCCGGCGTTCTTCGAGGGCAAGCTGATCGGCTTTGCCGCGACCCGCGCACACTGGACCGACGTCGGCGGCCGGCTCGCCGGCGGCTTTCTCACCGATGCGACCACGAGCTTCGAGGAAGGCATCCAGCTTCGTTCGATCAAGGTGTACAAGCAGGGCAAACCCGATGAGGAGATGTTGCGCGTACTTCGCCACAACATCCGCCATCCGGATGCAAGCTTCGGTGATTTGCACGCCCAGATCGCCGCATGCCGCATGGCCGAGCGGCGTTTGCACGAGCTCTACGCGCGCTACACCGCGGCAATCGTGGAAGATGCCATTGCAACCGGTTGGGATCAGACCGAGCGCATGGTGCGGGCGGCGATCTCCACCTATCCGAATGGTCGCTATAGCGCGGAGGCGTTTCTCGATGACGATGGCGTCGATCTCGGGAAGCCCGTTCCAATTCGCGCGACCGTGATCGTGGAAGATGGCTCGATCACCGTCGACTTCAGCAAGATGAGCCCGCAAGTAAGAGGCCCGATCAACTGTGGAATCGCGGCCGGACGCAGCGCTGCACGCCTCGCCCTCAAGTACCTCGTCGCCCCGAATGTTATGGCCAATCACGGCTGCTTCCGGCCGTTGAAGGTCATCCTGCCGGAGGGCACATTGATCAGTGCACGGGAGCCCGCGGCGATGTCGTGGTGGCAGACACCGATCCTCACGGTCATCGATACGATCCTGCTCGCCATGAGCAAAGCGCGGCCGGACCGTATTCCCGCGGGCCACTACAGTGACATCTCGGCAATGCTGCTGACCGGCTTCGATTCACGGACGCAACGGGCCTTCACGAATATCGAGCCGGTGGCCGGTGGCTGGGGGGCACGTCCCCACGGTGACGGTCCGAACGCGACCTACACGATCGGCCATGGCGATACGTTCAATATCCCGGTCGAGGTTCTGGAGACACGCTACCCATTGCACGTCGAGCGCTACGCGCTTCGCCGTGATTCGGGCGGTCCGGGCCGCTATCGGGGCGGTCTCGGGCTGGAGCGCACTTACCGCATCCTCGACAACGGCATGTTCAACGGGCTATCCGAGCGATCCAAATGCCTGCCTTGGGGACTCGCCAAAGGGAGCCCCGGCAAGAGCGGGTCGATCGCGCTCAAACGGAGCGGACGCTCAAGACTCGAGCGCTTTCAGAAGATCACCGGCCTCAAGCTCGCGCGGGGCGACGTCCTGATGTTCGCGACCGGTGGCGGCGGCGGATACGGCGATCCTTTCACACGCCCACCCGAGCGCGTCGCCGAAGACGTGCAGATGGGATATGTTTCGATTGAAGAGGCACGATCGCGTTATGGCGTCGTGATCGAAGCGCGGACCGGTGCGGCGGATCTTCCTCGCACGAAAACGCTGCGAACCGGTCGCCGACGCAGCGTCGCACCCGATGTTGGATCGCGCTTGCGCAAAGTTGGATCGCGCTTGCGCAATGTTGCATCGCGCAAGCGCTAGGAATCTGCGGGGTCTGCCGCGCAGATTCCTAGGTACGGGTTCCGTTCAATGCCGGAAGCAGTCGATCGTATTCGCGCTTCACCACGTCGTAGCATTCGCATACATGCGCTTCGAGACCCAGCCGATCGATCACGGTGATACGGCCACGGCTATAGCGGATCATATCCAGATTCTGCAATTTACCGGCGGCCTCGGTCACCCCTTCGCGACGAACACCCAGCATGTTGGCGATCGACTCTTGCGTCATCACAAGCTCGTTCGACGCCAAGCGATCGAGACTCATCAACAGGAGTCGACACAACTGCTGATCGAGCGAATGATGGCAATTGCAGACAGCGGTCTGCGCCATTTGCGTGAGAAGCGCCTGCGTATAGCGCAATAGCATCTGCTGCAGCACCTCGGCGCGGTTGAACTCGCCCTTGAGAAGATGCCCTGGCATCCGGTAGGCGTCGCCTTCACTCTGCACGACTGCCCGGCTTGGCGTGGTTTCACCGCCCATGAACAGAACGACACCGACCATTCCCTCGTTGCCGACGAGGGCGATTTCCGAAGACGAACCATCCTCGGTGACATAGAGCAGCGAGACGATCGCGGTCGTCGGAAAATATACGTAATCCTGCTTGCTCCCCGATTCATAGACCACCTCACCGAAAGGCATGTGGACCAGTTCGAGATAGGCGCGTAATCGCCCGGATTCGAGCGGAGGAAGGACCGCGAGGAGCCGATTTTCAAACGGGGGCTGTGGTTCGACCATAGATACGCTTGGTGTGACTGGAGGCGCCCCCCGCGCGGGGCATTTCGAAGCCTACCAGACACGGAATAATCTTCGCGGAGCACGGCGGCCAGCCGCCATATGTTCGCTAGCGTACAGAGTAATCCGCATGGAAGTCGATAATGCAGATGGCGGTGGCTGTGTCCGTTCGATTCCTGGCAACATCTCTATCAAGGTCGATAAATCGGGGCTTGCAGCAGCGGTCTCGGCAACGGGTAGGCGAAGTACCACGCGCGTCGACAGTTATCCCGTTGCACGTGTCGCCGACAACCTGTCGGCGCACTTATCGAGGAGAGTTCCATGGGACAAAAGATTGGCGTCACAGTGATGATCACGGCGATCGCGTCGGTGATGATCGGTTGCTCGCAGCAACCAGCCGGACCGGTCGTAGTCGCTGATGAGCAGTCCCTGAGCTTCAGCGTATCGGTCGCCCCGCAGTAGCATCGCGATCGATGGCCTCGTATTCAGGGCATATCGCCGCCGGAAGGGAGGAATGCAGGTGTCCGCGGTGCCATGGCACCGCGCGGCGCATTCCTCGCCGGCTGGTGGATCGACTGATGAGCGTAATCGCACCCAGGCAACGGTTCCGTTGCCTGGCAATCGGATGCGAGTGGATCGGCAACATTCCGGCGCGCGCATCCACGATCGCGCCAGAATGAGTGTGCGCACTCCGCCGCAGGCATTTCCAGAAAAGAATCCGCCCTGACGCCGCGTTCCCGTGGCACGCACGCAGTCCGGACGGCTATGATCCACGCATTGCGTATTGACGCACTATCGCCTGACATCGGTGCCGTCAGCCAACCCAATTTCCCTTCACTGGACGTCTAGATGATTCTTTCCGGCTATTTCGAGCTCTCCTGGTGGGCCTATATCGTGGTGGCGTTGCTGTTGACGCATATCACGATTGCGTCCGTCACGATTTATCTGCATCGACACCAGACCCATCACGCGCTTGATATCCATCCGATCGCGAGCCATGTTTTTCGCTTTTGGCTGTGGCTCACCACCGGCATGTTGACGCGTGAGTGGGTTGCGATCCACCGCAAGCATCACGCGCGGTGCGAGTCGGCGGAAGACCCGCACAGCCCGCAGATCCACGGCATCGCCAAGGTTCTATGGGGCGGCGTGTTCCTCTATGTGCGGGAGTCGCGCAATGCCGACACCATCGATCGCTTCGGCCGCGGTACCCCCGATGACTGGATCGAGCGCAACGTGTATGGACGGTGCCCGTTCTGCGGCATTGTCGCGATGGCAATCATCGACATCCTCGCATTCGGCGTCATTCCAGGTGCGCTGATATTCGGCGTGCAGATGGCGTGGATTCCGTTTTGGGCAGCCGGTGTCATCAATGGCGCCGCACACTACTGGGGTTATCGCAATTATCCGGTGAAGGACGCAAGCACCAACCTCTTTCCCATTGGCTGGTTGATCGGTGGCGAAGAGCTTCACAACAATCATCATGCATTCCCGACGTCGGCGAAATTCTCGAACGCGTGGTACGAGCTCGACGTGGGCTGGCTCTACATTCGCATCCTCGAGACACTGCACCTCGCGCGCGTTCGCAGGACCGCACCCGTGCCCACGTTCAGCGCGCAGAAGACGGAATGCGACGCGGATACCGTGCGGGCGATCCTCACCCATCGCTATTACGTGCTCGCGCAGTACACTCGGTCACTCGAACGTACCTGCCGGCAGGCGATTACCGAGCTCGGACGCACGCGTGCGGCGCCCTCCGACACCGAGAAGGATCCTCGCTCATCGCGCGCATTGCTACGCTGGCTCAAGCTCCACTCGTGGCATGGCAATGCACGCGGTCCGATCGTGCTCGATTCGCTATTGCATGGGCATGAGCGGCTGCAGATGATCTATTCGATGCGTCAGGAATTGAGCGAGCTCTGGAACCGGTCGAGCGCCTCGATCGAACATCTGGTGGAACACCTCAAGGAATGGCGCAAGCGGGCCGAATCGAGCGGGATCGTCGAGCTGCGTGATTTCTCCCGTAGATTGCCGCAACTCGTCTGAAGCAGGACATGCCTCATCCTGGCGAGCCATTGTTCATTCGAGCAATGGCCTCCGCCGGGGCGCAGCGCCCGGTTGTACCAAGATCGAAATCGCCTCGCTCATGCCCTCGACGCCCGTGGATCCGGACACTATTTCCCGCCGCACGCTCGACCATTACGACCGGAGTGCCGCGGACTTCTGGCACGGGACGCAGCATCATGACGTCAGCCAGAATATCGAAGCGCTACTTCAGCGAATCGAGGGCAAGCCACCGCTGACGATCCTTGATTTTGGTTGTGGTCCGGGGCGTGACCTGCAACGGTTCGCGGCGCTTGGCCATGTCGCGATCGGCCTCGACGGTGTCGCGCGCTTCGTCGCAATGGCCCGTGCACATAGCGGTTGCGAAGTCTGGCAGCAGGACTTTCAACAACTCGATCTACCGCAAGAACGATTCGATGGCGTGTTCGCCAATGCGTCGCTGTTCCATGTGCCAAGCGATGCGTTGCCGCGCGTGCTCCTTGCGCTGCACGCCACGCTAAAACCGGGCGGCGTACTGTTCAGCTCGAATCCGCGCGGGAACAACGAAGAAGGTTGGAACGGCGAGCGATACGGTGCCTATCATGATCTCGAGCGTTGGCGTCGCTTCATGACCGCCGCGGGATTCGTCGAGATCGACCACTATTACCGACCGCCCGGCTTGCCTAGAGATCAGCAGCCATGGCTTGCAAGCGTGTGGCGAAAAACGATCGACAACGCGGCGCCAAGTGCGCGGGGTATGTCATCGCAAGCGTAGGAAACACCATGACGCATCGTGCGCGACGGACTTATCGGCCCCGGGCGAGATCGGGCCTGTCATACCGCGAAATCCACTAACGCCGTGGCCGGAGTGCCGTTGCGTCTTCCAGCTGGCATTGACCGCTACGCAACCTAGCGATTGCCGTCGACGCCACCGCCGTCGCCACCACCACCCGCACCCCCTCCTGCTCCACCACCACCCGCACCGCCTCCTGCTCCACCACCGCCACCACCGCCACCACTGGACCTACGGCCACGTGATTTGAAGCCGCCGCCGCCACCACGTCCACCGCCACCGCGCCCACCGCCGCCACGGCCGCCACCCCCGCCACCCCCCCCGGCAGTTCCACCGCCTCCGCCAACAGCGCCGCCGCCTCCACCACCAGCGCCTCCACCACCGCCACCACCATTGCCGGCAGCGACACCGACATTGCCACCTCTGCGGCCGCCGGCGCCGCCACGGCCGCCACCCCCACCTCCACCACCGTCGGGCGGTCGCTTGCGCTGCGATCCATCACCGGGGGCCTGGCGCGGGGGACGCGGGCCTTGCAATACGGCACGGTATCCTCCCGTTCCGATCATTCCTCCGACGCGCGCAATCTCGAGCACAACAGTGTCGACGGCTTCTTGATGTCCAGAGGCCGGTCCGTGCTCCCGAAGGGCTTCCCGCTCGCGCTCGAGGAGCTCCTGCAATTTGCCCAACGCGAAGCCGCATGCCGCAGGCAGGTTGAGCGACTTCGCCATGTCTTGCCGTTGCATTTCGATATAGGCGATCGCGTCGGTGACTTCATCCGCCACCGTCATTCGGTCCATGTCCATTCCACTCCCGAAATCCGTCTGTTCATTTTCTTGTCCGCGCAGAGGCCTCAACAGCTACATTGAACGCGCTCAACCGGCACGAAGCTCACACTGTAGCAGGGATGATCGAATTCGATCCAGCAGGCTGCCGGCGCGGGCGATCGGGGCGCCAATGTCAAGCGCGGCGTTCTGGTGTCGACGCGTCTGTATGTACGCTAGCGTACAGATCGGCTTCATGCAACGTGGATAATCCGGCCGACGCTGATTCGCAGCGTCTTCATCATGTGAGCCAATGCCGCAGCCGTTTTTCCAGACGGCAAGTCGGGCTGGCCGCAGTCTGCGCCTCGCGCCGGACTCCCATTCATCCACGAGGGTACATATATGTTGAAACTACGTCCACTGCATGACCGCGTCGTCATTAAACGTCTCGATGAGGAACGCAAATCCGCCGGTGGCATCCTGATTCCCGAGAATGCCGCCGAGAAACCGGATCAAGGCGAAGTTATTGCCATCGGCAAGGGCCGGATCATGGAAGACGGCAAGATCCGCCCGCTCGACGTGAAGGTCGGCGACCGCATCCTGTTCGGTAAGTATTCGGGCTCGACGGTAAAGATCGAAGGCACCGAATACCTGGTCATGAAAGAAGACGACATCATGGGCGTCATCGCCTAAGCAACGGCATCAGTTTTCTCAGGAGTAATGCAACGTGGCATCTAAAGACGTACGGTTTAATGAAAACGCCCGGCATGGCATGCTGAATGGCGTCAATATCCTCGCCAATGCGGTCAAGGCGACCCTCGGCCCCAAGGGCCGCAATGTGATGATCGAGCGCTCCTATGGCGCCCCGACCGTCACCAAGGACGGCGTGTCGGTTGCCAAGGAAATCGAGCTCAAGGACCGGTTCGAGAACATCGGCGCACAGATGGTGAAGGAAGTGGCTTCCAAAACCTCTGATGTCGCGGGCGATGGTACGACGACGGCGACCGTGCTCGCCCAGGCGATCATTCGCGAGGGCATGAAATACGTGGCCGCCGGCATGGCGCCGATGGACTTGAAGCGTGGCATCGACAAGGCAGTGGCCGTCGTCGTTTAAGAGCTGAAAAAGATTTCCAAGCCCTGCACCACCAGCAAGGAAATCGCGCAAGTCGGGTCGATCTCCGCGAACGCCGACATGGTGATCGGGAAGATCATTTCCGATGCGATGGACAAGGTCGGCAAAGAAGGCGTCATCACGGTCGAAGACGGCAAGACCCTGGCCGACGAATTGGAAGTCGTGGAAGGCATGCAGTTCGACCGCGGCTACCTGTCGCCCTACTTCATCAACAATCCGGATAAGCAGATCACTGCGCTCGAGAATCCGTATGTACTCCTCTCCGACAAGAAGATCTCCAACATTCGCGATATGTTGCCGCTCCTCGAGCAGGTGGCGAAGTCGGGACGACCGCTGCTGTTGATCGCAGAGGATGTCGAAGGCGAGGCCCTCGCAACGCTGGTCGTGAACAACCTGCGCGGTATTCTCAAAACCTGCGCAGTCAAAGCGCCGGGTTTTGGTGATCGCCGCAAGGCCATGCTCGAAGACCTCGCAATCGTCACCGGCGGCACCGTGATCGCAGAGGAGCTCGGACTCTCTCTTGAGAAATCGACCCTCAAGGATCTGGGCCAGGCCAAGCGCATCGAGATCGGCAAGGAAAACACCATCATCATCGATGGCGCGGGCGATGCGAAGGCGATCGAGGCTCGGGTGAAGAACATTCGCATGCAGTCGGATGAAGCGACTTCCGATTACGACAAAGAGAAGTTGCAGGAACGCATGGCGAAGCTGGCCGGAGGCGTGGCGTTGATCAAAGTCGGCGCGGCCACCGAAATCGAGATGAAAGAGAAGAAGGCGCGCGTCGAAGACGCCCTGCATGCAACACGCGCTGCGGTCGAAGAAGGCATCGTCCCTGGCGGCGGCGTAGCGCTGCTGCGTGCCCGGGTCGCGATCGCCAAGCTGAAAGGCGACAACGCCGATCAGGACGCCGGCATCAAGATCGTATATCGCGCACTTGAAGAGCCGCTTCGCATCATCGTGTCGAACGCTGGCGGCGAGCCGTCCGTTGTCCTCAACAAAGTGGTCGATGGCAAGGGCAATTTCGGCTTCAACGCCCAGTCGGAAGAGTACGGCGATCTGATCCAGATGGGCGTCGTCGATCCGACCAAGGTCGTGCGCTTTGCGCTCCTGAACGCAGCTTCTGTTGCCGGCCTGCTGCTCACCACAGAAGTTGCGGTGGCCGAGTCGGTCGAAGACAAAGCCGAGGCAGGTGGCGGCATGGGTGGGATGGGCGGTGGTGGTATGGGTGGCATGGGCGGCATGGGTGGAATGGGCGGCATGGGCATGTAGGCCCGCGGCCGGGAAAGTTCCCCGGCCAACGTTAGATCCGTGCAGCAAAGCCCCGATGAAAATCGGGGCGCAGATACCGGAGAGGCAGCGGTCCAATCCGCTGCACCTCCCCGCGCCGGCTCGCCGCTTCAGGAAGCCCGCGCCAAGTGGCAACCAACTGATGGCAGCCGACTCGTGCTCCGCGCAAGGTCGTCACGGCGTTCGCCAGCCATTGCATGTACGCCAGCGTACAGATCAACTCGCGAGGATCCGGATAATTCCTCCGGAAGTTTCCGCCTCGGTCGCTATTGGAGTCCGGTGTTGCCTCAGATGGAAGTCCCCGCTACGAATCGCCTGCTTGCGGCATTGCCACTCAGGGATCGCAAGCGTTTTCTTGCCAGGGCAGAGCTGGTCGAGCTCAAGTTCTCGGATGTGTTATCCATCCCCGGAGAACCGATCCGGCATGTGTATTTCCCGACCGACAGCTTGGTTTCGCTGGTCGCGACCGTCGATGGCAGCTCCGGCCTGGAAGTGGGGCTAGTTGGGAATGAAGGCGTGCTCGGCATCTCCTTGATGCTGGGTATCGAGGAATCTCCGTTGCATGCGCTGGTGCAAGGCGCGGGCGGTGCGGTACGCATGAAGGCGGCGCCGTTTCGCCGTGAGCTTGCTGAAAGCATTGCGCTGCAAAGCGGACTCAATCGATACCTGTATGTATCGATGTCGGAGCTCGCGCAAACAGCCGCGTGCACGCGCTACCACCTGCTCGAATCACGCCTCGCGCGCTGGCTCATGACCACGGGCGATCGCGCCCACTCGGACGAATTCCTGCTAACCCACGAGCTACTTGCGCACAGACTCGGCGTACGGCGCGTCGGCGTCACCACCGCTGCAGGCGCGCTGCAAAAGCGCGGACTCATCCGTTACAGCCGCGGCCACATCACCATACTCGACCGTACCGGATTGGAAGCGGCAGCGTGCGAATGCTACCGGGCCGGGCAAGACATGCACGACCGCATCCTCAGATAGGCTTCGTAACCGCGTAAGGAACGCAGTCGAGCGCTGTTGCTGCGGGGCGTTGACCGCGCCCGCTATTCGCCACTATTCACCCTTCGACGAGCTCAGGGCGAACGGGCAATCGCCTCTATCCACCGGTATTCACCCTTCGACGTACTCAGGGCGAACGGTCGATCGCCTCTATTCACCGGCATTCACCCTTCGACGAGCTCAGGGCGAACGGTGAATCGCGAAGCCTAAGCGAATGACCGAACGGGGACGTTCCTAAAATGTTCTCGAGTGGGAAGGCGGCCGGCAAATCGCACGGCTGCCTTCATCAAGTGCCACCCTCTCCCTAACCCTAACCCTTTTTGCCTGGTGCTGGCGCGGGGATGCCCCCTTTTGCCGGCGCCACAGGCTTTGGCGGTTGCTTCGGTTTTTTCGCTTCACGATTGCTTTTCTGACTCTTGCCCATACCAGCTCTCCTCTAGAAAATTGCGAGCGACCCGGAGCGCGACCCGTCACGCCACACGATTCAATCCGCGCGCCGACGAATTATGCACCGTCTACTGCACGAATTTCGGTGCCTTCGGGATCGCGGCGTGCTGCTCCTTGTCATGATTGATCCAAAGCGTCGTCCCGGTCTTTTGCGCATAGTCTTTCATTGCGTCGATGGTCCGGCCGCTTTGTTCGATATTGAAATTGAACGAGGGCACGACGCGATTATTCCAGCTATAGGTGAGGTGCACCATATCGCCTGACAGCATGACCGGCCCGGTCTTCGGCAGCCGCACGATCAACACCTGGTGCCCCGGCGTGTGACCGGGCGCCGGCTTGATAACGACCGAGCCATCACCGAAGACATCGTGGTCGCCATTCAGCTTCACGGCTTTCGCATCCCGCAGTTTCTCGAAATTGGCGGCAACGAAACCGAATTTCTGGGACTCGGGGCCGAAGACCGCATCGTATTCGGGCACTTGCATATAGAGCGTCGCGGCGACGAACTGATTGGCATTGCCTGAGTGATCGCCATGCGAATGCGACATGGCGAAATGCTGGATATCGGCCGGTGCGACCCCGATCGCCTTCAGCGACTCGGCCAGGGGATTCTTCATGAACGCAGTGATGATCCCGTTCGGTGCGGTCAAGCCGTTCGGCATCGTGGCGATGCGGTCTGCATTGCCGGTGTCCCACATCATCCAGCCTTTGGCGTGCCGGATCAGGTAGCAGTGATTGCTGAAGACATGGGGCTTCCCGACATTCACCCCAGGGGTCCAGCGCGAGACGTCAGTGACGTGATTCTCGCCGCACTCGATGACGTACATGCGATCGACTGACGCGGATCGATCGCTTTGTCCCGCGCACGCAGCGACCAGCATGGCAAGAACGGCGCCTAGAAATCGTATCCGCATCATATGTCCCCTTGGATGATGGAAAGCTGGTTGAGCCGATCAAGCGCGCCGGATCCATACAGCAGTGTCGTGAAACGCTGCACCGCCGCGCGGCCACCCAGGCTCGGCGCTGGTGAGCGCGTTGATGCCGATGCCGTTCTCGAATGCGTAGTTGGGCCAGATGCCCTCGACCACCACGACGCCAGGTTGCTGCCCGCGGGCGACCTTCGCATGCACGATCACTTCACCACGCGCATTGCCCACCCGCACACGATCGCCCTCCTCCACATTCAGCGCGGCGCAATCGTCAGCATGCATGAGAGCCGTGGGGCGATGCTCGCGCTTGCGTGAGCTCGGCGTCTCGGTGAAGGTGGAATTGAGGAACGTACGGGCTGGCGCGGCCACCAGCCTGAACGGACGGTCGGGTGTCGCGGCATCGATGACTTCGAAGTGATCGGGCAGCACCGGCATTTGTTGCCAGCGACCGCCGTAGTTCTTCCAGTCGGCGCGAAAGTGGAACTTGCGATCGGGGGTGTCGAACCCATCCAGAAAATGCATCTTCTGGAAATCGTAGGCGAAGTCCTGCCCGCCACGCTCCAAGTTGGTCTGCGCATCCCACATCCCGGATTCGCGCAGCGTGTGGTCCATCACCTCCCACGCGCTCATCTCGAACCCCGGATGTTTCGCGCCCAGGCGCCGTGCGAGCTCGCAGATCACGAAGTGGTTCTCGCGCGCTTCGCCGGGTGGCTCGATCACTTTGCGTGCCACCTGAAATACGGTGTGGCCGCTCGCAGTGTAGAAATCGTCATGCTCGAGGAAGGTCGTGGCCGGCAGAACGATGTCGGCAAACGCCGCTGTTTCCGTCATGAACTGTTCATGCACGCACGTGAAGAGGCCTTCGCGCGCGAGGCCGGCGTGAACTTTGTGCAGATCAGGACACACCATCGCGGGGTTGGTGTTCTGCACGATGATCGCGGTCACCGGCGGGCCACCGTTCAGCGCGTCGCGCTCGCCCATGAGAATCGGGCCGAGGCGCGACTGATCGAGATCGCGCACGGTGGGATCCATCACGTCAAGGCCATCGAGCAACCTGCGATTGATCGGGTAGATCCCGGTATGCCCATACAAAGCGCCGCCGCCCGGTCGCTGCCAGGCGCCGGTGACCGCCGGCAGACAGGTGACCGCATGCATGTTGACCGCCCCGTTGCGTGAACGCGAAAAGCCGTGATGCGCCCGGATGAAGCTCGACTTGCTGCGACCATACAAGCGCGCAAAATCGACAATGCTTTCCGCGGATAGACCCGTGATCTGCGCGGCCCACTCGGGTGTTCGCGTGCGCACATGATCGGCCAGCGCATCGGGACAATCGGTGTAGCGGCGCAGATAGTCCCAATCTGCCATGCCTTCGTCGAACAGCACCTGCATCATCGCGCAGGCGAGCGCGCCATCGGTGCCGGGGCGCACAGGCAGATGCAGATCAGCCTTCTCCGCCGTACCGGTGCGATACGGATCGATCACGACCAGCTTCGCGCCACGTTTCTTCGCGGCCATCGCATGCTGCATCACATTGACCTGCGTGTTGACGGGGTTGCCGCCCCAGATCACGATCAGATCCGCATGCTCGGCGGCTTCGCGCAGATCGACGCCACGCTTGCTGCCGATCCCGGCCATCCAGCCGGTATCCGACAGCGCCACGCAAATCGTTGAGAACCAGCGCGAATATTTCATCACATGACGCAGGCGATTGATGCCGTCCCGCTGCGCGAGGCCCATCGTGCCCGCGTAGTAGTACGGCCACACCGTCTCCGCACCGTGGCGGGCGGCCGCATTGACGAACGCCTCGGCGACGCGGTCCAGCGCCTCAGGCCAGCCAATCGCTTTCCAGTTCTTGCTGCCCTTCGTGCCGTTACGGAGCAATGGTTGCGTCAGCCGATCCGGATGGTGAACGCGCTCGGCATAACGCGCCACTTTTTCGCAGATGACGCCGGCGGTGTAGGCGTTTCGGTGCGAACCGCGTACACGGCCGATCGTGTGTGCATCGAGAATCTCAACATCCAGCGCACAGGTGCTGGTGCAATCGTGCGGGCAGACGGAGGGGGAAATCCGGAGGGGTGCGCGGAGGGGTGCGTTCATGGGCAGATTGTAGCGGCACCATCGGGCGAAGTGGTGCTCTGTATGCTAAGGGCGTCCTCTCACTCAGGCTCGATGCGAGCGGTCTTGATCATGCGTGCCCATCGCTCGCGCTCCGAGCGGATGAATGCGGCAAGCTCTTCGGGCGCGCTCGACCCCACTTCCACACCGAGCTTGGCGAACGCCTCTTTCACTTCCGGCTTGGCCAGCGCTTTCACGATCTCGGCGTTCAGGAGCTTCACGATCGCAGGCTCGATACCGGCCGGTGCGCACATGGCGGTCCACGCGACGACTTCATAGCCCGTCATCCCGAACTCCGACATCGCGGGCACCTGCGGCAACAATGCAGTGCGCGCGGCCGTGGTAACGCCCAGCACGCGAAACTTGCCGGCGGTGACCTGACCGATCGCGGGCGGAATGTCGGCGAACATCATTGACACGTTGCCGTTGAGCACATCGGTCACCCCGGCAGGCGTCGCTTTGTACGAAACATGCAAGAGCTCGATGCCCGCGCCTTGCGCGAACATCGCCCCGGAAACCTGGCCGGTTGCATTGGCGCTCGCATACGAGAGCTTGCCCGGATTGGCCTTGGCGAACGCGATCAGATCAGGCACCGAGTTGAACGGTTGATCCGCACGCACCACCAGCATGAATGGCGACACGCCGACCCGCGTGATCGGCGCGAAATCCTTCACCGGGTCGTAACTCATTTTCTTCATGAGCGTGGCGTTGGCCGCCAAGGTCGTCGTGCTCCCATAGAAGAGCGTGTAGCCGTCAGCGCCGCCTCGCAGCGCTTCTTGCACGCCGATCACGCCGTTGCCGCCGGGCTTGTTCTCGACGATGAACTGCTGACCGGTGGCCTGCGTCAAGTGTTGCGCGAGCATCCGGATCGTCGTATCACCCCCGCCGCCGGCACCGAACGGCGCGATGATGCGCACCGGCCTCACCGGATAGGTCTGCGACCATGCCCGCCCCACGACCATGCAGCTTGTCGCCGCGGCCCCTGCCGCCCGCATGAATTGCCTTCGGTTCATCTGCGTTCCTTTCCACTATTCGGATCATGTTGGCCGATCGATGCGAGTACTTCCGCCGTATGCTCGCCCAGCCGCGGCGGCAGACGTCGAATCGTCGGTGGTGTCGCCGACATCTCGATCGGATTGGCCGGCATGCGCAGCATCCCTTCGGTGGGATGCTCGATCTTTCTCCAGAATCGATGCTCGCGAGATGCGGGTCGTCGAGAAGATCTTCGAGATCGTTCACGACCGCGCAAGGAATGTCGGCGTCACTAAGCAGCCTGATCCACTCGGCACTCGTTCGCGCGGTGAGTTGTTTGGCCAGCTCACCGAGCACAATCGCAAGGTTTGCCTGCCGGCCGCGTTGGGTAGTGAACCGCGGATCGGCAGCGAGGTCGGGTCGTGCGGTGAGCTCGAAGAAGCGACGCCAGTTGGTGTCGGTGTAGGGGAGCGCACAGAGCCAGCCGTCGCGGGTCTTGAACGGCCGGCGCAACCCTTGTCGCAACGGCTCGTAGCCCATCTTTCCCTCGGGCGGTTCGAACACGCAGCCGCCCAGGTGCTCGGCCGCATTTAACGCGACCATGGTCTCCAGCATCGGCACACCGACCGATTGACCGCGCCCGGTGCGCTCCCGTGCAAACAATGCAAGCGTGATCGCGTACGCCGCATGCACCGCGGTGATCTTGTCGGCAATGATCGAGGGGACATAACGCGGTTCGCCCGCGGCCACCGCCTGCAGCATCGCCAGACCGGATAACGCCTGCACGATATCGTCATAGGCGGGTCGACCGCCATACGCGCCATGATCCGAGAATCCCTTGACGTGGCAATAGACGAGACGAGGATTGCGCGCGGCGAGCGCTTCATACGAGAGACCGAGGCGTGCGGCGGAAGCGGTGCGGATGGAATGCAGCAGCACATCGCAATCGCCTGCCAACGCAAGCAGCGCGGCACGATCCTCGCCACGTTTGAGATCGAGCACGACGCTTCGTTTGTTGCGATTGCTCGCCAGAAACAGCGCTCCCATGCCCTCCGAGCGGCGTGCACCGATCGAGCGCGTGATATCGCCCTCGGGCGGCTCGATCTTGATGACATCGGCCCCCATGTCGCCCAAATATTGCGCGGCCATTGGCCCAAGGATCACCGCGGTGAGATCGAGAATCCGGATGCCGTCGAGCGGGCCCGCCATCGTCATGATCGCGTGCTGGCGTCGCCGCTCTGATCGGCGCTCGCCGCGCGCTTCTCGCGTCTGGGCATGAGATCGCGCCCGATGATCTGCTTCATGACTTCGATGCTCCCGCCGCCAATGCGCGTCATCCGCGCGTCGGCGAATGCCCGCGCGATCGGAAACTCCCACATGTAGCCCCAGCCGCCGAAAAATTGCAGGCATTGGTCCATCACCTTGCCCTGCTGCTCGGTGGTGAGCATCTTCGCGATCGCCGCGTCGACGGCGTCGAGTTGTTTGCGCAGATGCAATTCGATGCAACGGTCGAGGAACACGCGATTCGCGAGAATTTCCGCGCGCATCACGGCCAGCTTGAATTGCGTATTCAGGAAGTCGGCAAGGGTCTGACCGAACATCTTGCGTTGCTGCGTGTAATCGAGTGTCCACTCGAGCGCGGCCTCGGAGGACGCGACGGCGCGGATCGCCTGCACCAGACGCTCCTGCGCAAGCTGCGTCATCAGGTGATGAAACCCGCGGCCCTCCTCGCCCAGCAGATTCGTCACCGGCACGCGAAGATCGGCGAAGAACAGCTCCGCGGTGTCCTGCGCCTTGCAGCCGATCTTCTCGAGACGCCGGCCATGCTGATAACCCGGCCGGTCGGTTTCCACCAGGATGAGACTCACGCCCTTGCCGCCCGCCTTCGGATCGGTCTTGCAGGCAAGCACCAGAAGGTCGGCGGTATGGCCGTTCGTGATGAATACTTTTTGGCCATTGATGACGTACTCGTCGCCATCGCGCATCGCCGTGGTGCGCATGCCTTGCAGATCGCTGCCGCCCGATGGCTCGGTCATCCCCACCGCGGCGACCACTTCGCCGGTCGCCATCTTTGGCAGCCAATGCAACTTCTGCGCCTCGGTGCCGAATGAAACGAGATACGGCGCGATGATGTCCGATTGCAGATAGAACGTCGGACCGGTCGCGCCGACCCGCGCCATTTCCTCGATCAGGATGGTGCCATGCAGGAAGTCACCGCCCATGCCGCCATAGACCTCCGGCACGTCGCAGCAGAGCAACCCCGCCGCACCCGCCTTGCGCCATAGCTCACGCGGCACGACGCCAGCCTTCTCCCACTCGGCATGGTATGGGACAACCTCGCGCGCAATGAAGCGCCGCGCGGTCTCGCGAAAAGTCTCGTGCTCGGCGGAGAAGAGTGTTCTTGGGATCACCACGTCCCTCTATGCGAATGACGGTTTCATAATTCGATAAGGTCGCGAGCATACGACAGATCGCCGGGATTCCCTGTTCCGACGCTCTTTCACATCGGCCCTGATTGGACCTGGACGATCGCCGGATGACATCACCAATCAGGAACCATTATGCTTGGCGGTCGCAAACCTGCATTGCACTTCCAAACCCAACCGACCGGCCAAGGAGCCTTTCTGATGCGTACCCCCAGATTACAACGTGACCGCCAGCAGTGGATCTATGACTACATCGTGAAGGAAACCGGTCGCGTCTTTCACTGGGACGAGCAAGGCCGGGAGCTGCCGGCCAGCGTGAAGAGCCATGCGCAGATCTCGAAGCACCTCGGGCGCATCGCGCAGCGCATGGAGCGTGTCGCCGCCGAAGAGGAAGCGGTGGGCCATAACGCCACCGCCTTCGAGCTGTACTTCCGTGCTTCCGCGACCTTCGCCGCGGCACAGCATCCGGTGCTCGAGACGAACGACGAGAAAAAATACCTGCACGGCCGCTGCATCGCCAATTACGAAAAGGTGATCCAGCATGCGCCCTATCCGCTCGAGCGGGTCGAGGTGCCGTTCGAAGGCGTCGAGCTGCAATGCAATCTGCATCTGTTGCCCGGCAAGCCGAAAGCACCGGTCGTGATCTTCATTCCCGGTTGCGACATGACCAAAGAGATGTACCCCGACCCGCGTGTCGTGCACGCCCATCATCGCGGCATGCATCTGCTCGTCATGGACGGCCCGGGCCAGGGCATGGGCAATCTGCGCGGCATCAAGCTCACCCATGACAACTATGAGCGCGCCATCCTCGCGGTCGTGAGTTATCTGCAGGGCCGCAAGGAAATCGATGCGGACGGCATCACCATCTACTCGCTCAGCATGGGATCGTTCTGGGGCCTCCAGGCCGCGGCCACCGGCGATTCGCGGATCAAGGCAGTGGCGGGGCCGTGGGCTTCATACCTCGACAAGTACTACATCCTCGACACCTTCTCACCGCGCTACAAGCAGTTGTTCGGCTATCTCACCGGCGCCAATTCGGAGAAGGAGCTCGATGAGATCGTCGGCAAGATGACTGTCGCCGGCCGCGAAGGCGGCATCAAGTGCCCGGTGCTGCTCACGGTGGGCGAATACGATGCGCGCAGTCCGACGGAACTGGTCTACGACTTCTACGAGAAGATCAAAGCACCGAAGGAACTGTGGGTTTATGAAGACGCCTATCACCAGACCCGTCTGTTCGATGGCGACGCAACGCGCAGCGATATTCACATGATGGGCATGGACTGGCTGCGCGACGCACTAGCGGGCAAGTTCAAGGCCGGGTACGCGCGGAAGACCTATGTGCGCACGGGCGGTGGTGGTCCCAATGGAAAACAAGGCGAGGGTCAGGATTCGCTGCACTGGTGGACGAGTTGATTCGCTACGATTCCTGCAGTCGCAGCCTCGCCGCCAGGCGTTCGGTCAGTCTTAGACGATTGACCCTTCGCCCTGAGCCCTTCGACAAGCTCAGAACAGGCCTGTCGAAGGGTGAATGCCGGAGCGTCCTTGGGCGGACGATCGCCCACCTTCAAAAAGCCTGCGTTCCCCTTCGACGGGCTCAGGGCGAACGGAGGCTTGCGCAGTGCACGTTAAACGTTGACGGTACCTCTAAAAATTCAAATTTTCCGTCATTCCCGCGAAGGCGGGAATCCAGAGGCTATTGACTCATCGGGCATTCCAAAAAGCCTAGATTCCCGCCTTCGCGGGAATGACGAATTTTTAGAGGCGCCCTTAAGTAAGTGCCATTCGACCCTGCCCCTTTTATTGGATTCCCCCGTCTTCGTGGGTACCGAGTGCCACCGGCGGTGAAACCAGGCAGCAGGATTTGACTGCTTTCGAATGGCGCGACAATCGCACTAAGCTCGAGCCGCAAGCGGAAGACGTTGTATCGCATCGCCGAGGATGCCAACCGGCAGCTGAAGAAAAACAGGTGGCTCGCCGATTTCCAGTTCGACGAATGTTCCCGTGTAATTGGGATCGTAGTTCACCTGCACGAGGGCGGCCGGGTTCTGGTTGGCGCCGAAAAACCCGGGCGCATCGAAACGCCGGGCTTTCCTGACCGTGGACCAAGGAATCTCCACATTTGGAAAGAACAGCCCGAGCACCGGTATCTTCGAGAACAGCATCGACAGATAAAGCGCCTCGGCCGACGTGCCGACGCGTAGCGTGCTGATGAACCCCATCTTGCTGCTCGCATAGGCGGGATCGTCCATCCTGACCGGCGCCATGTAGGCCGTGGGGCATGACCGCCAGACGCCATTGAACGGCGCGTTTTGCCGGAAGCGTTTCGCCAACGTGCTCCAACCCGTCTGCGCCATGAGGTAGAAAACCAGCAGCGGTACGGCGAGTGCAAAGCTGATCGCACACGCGACATAGACCGTCTTCGGCGCTTCTGTCCTGTCCAGGATGATCACCACGAGCGGCGCCCCCAGCGCAAGCGGAATGATGACTCTTGCATTCCGGTTCCGTGTGGCGTCGCCCCTGCGCAGTTGCACGTGCAATGACGGGTCCGGTGGACCGCTCGTAGTGGGACCGGCCGCGATACCGCCGGCCGCATCCGTCACGATGGCTTGTTTGCGCGCGACGCTGATTAGGCCGGTACCGACCGCCACGAACAATATCCCGGCGCCGAAAAAAACAATCACTACCCACCATTCATACCGCGGCCCATCGAGCGGGCGGTTGATGCGCGAATTGCCGGCGGCATACTCGATTCGGATCGGGCTCCCCGGCGCGAGGGCCTCCCAGGCATGGGCTTGCACTTCACCTTCGCCTTCCGTCGCCTGCCCATCACCGGTCGAAAAACGATAACTGATCAGGTGACGAACGCTCTTGTTGATGTGTTGCTTGCGCTTGTCGACCACGGCGCCGTCGGCGACCCGGCTCTGCGTTTCGTACTGACGCTGCTCCCAGGCGCTGTTGACGCTGTACGCTGCCAGCGTGATGCCGGCAATGGCGAATACCGCTCCGACAAGAATCAGGGGTGAGAGCTTGCGCAGCATGCGATTTCTGGCAGCGGATCACTTGATGTTGATGGGCTGCGTTACAGTCAAGGTCTTCTTCGA
>JANMUI010000486.1:0-9233 GCA_031391405.1 Betaproteobacteria bacterium | reverse complement strand
CCGTTTCCCGTTTCCCGTTTCCCGTTTCCCGTTTCCCGTTTCCCGTTTCCCGTTTCCCGTTTCCCGTTTCCCGTTTCCCGTTTCCCGTTTCCCGTTACACAGTCGCCCCCACGAACGCCACGATCGCGCGCCCGAGTGCATCCTCTGCGGTATTGAAATGCGCAATGATCGATGTATGGTTGTGTCCGCGTAGCCACATGGATGGTGGCGCCCGACGCTTGGCTTGGGCGAGACGATAGATAAGCTCGGAGCAATACGTATCGAGCAGCGGATTCTCGAATTCCGCCATCGCGACAAATGTCGGTACGCTCCCTGCATTCACATGATTGACCGGCGAACCGTCTTCCATCAGTTTCGTATCAGTGCCAAAGTAGGCCTCCACCTTCTTCGCGTTCGGATTCTCCGGCAGGTTGTCGGCACGCACCCGCCCGCTCACAACGATCAAGCCTGCCACCCCCACGCCGCTCGCGGGCCAGAGGCGCTTGTCGTACGCATACAGCCCCGCATGCGCCGCACCGGCCGAGTGACCCATGATGAAGATCTTCTTCGCATCGCCGCCATGTTTCCGGACGTTCTCGCGCGCCCATGCGACGGCGAGTCCGACGTCCTGCGCACCGCCCGGATACATTGCTTCGGGTGCCAGGCGGAACTCCATGTTGATGCCGACGATGCCTTGCCGTGCGAAGAAGTATAGGACGTTGCTGTAGATCTCTTCGGTACGGTCCCGCTCACCGTCAACGAACGCTCCGCCATGCACGAAAATCACAACCGGTGCGTCGGTCACACCGGCTGGCGCATACACATCGAGAATCTGGCGCGGATGCCTTCCGTACGCTTGGTCGCGGGACACCTTGACGCCGTCTTTCGGCGCGCCCTTGAGAATCGGCGTGAACGCCTCGATCATCAACTTCACATTGCCGGCGGTATTGCCGCTCCAACGGGGGCCGACTTCAGCCATAAGGGCACGGACGGATTCGGGGATCTCAGGGGCTTGGGACATGGTCGGGCCTTGTTCAGGATTGAATCGTCGATTCTAAGGCACACCACGACGGCTCGATGCACACGCGACGTGGATTTGGTTTCTTCGTGCCTTGGTGGTTCAATCCTAATCCCCTCCTCAAGGCGAACATCCAATGACCTTCGACATCCTGATCCGCAACGGTCTTGTATTCGATGGCACGGGCACGGACGGCGCACACGCCGACATCGGAATTCAGGACGGCCGAATCGCTCGGATCGCGCCAGCGTTGCCCGACACCGCGCATAAGGTGATTGACGCATCCGGCCTCGCCGTATCGCCCGGCTTCATCGATATCAAGACGCATTCGGATTTCACCTTGCCGATCAATCCAAAAGCGGAAAGCAAAGTGCGTCAAGGCGTCACCACCGAGATCATCGGTCATTGCGGTTTCTCCACCGCGCCCTGTCTTCCCGGAAAAATTGCGCTGCTCAAGGATTATCTGAGCCCAAGCGCACCCTGGCTGCCGTTTCGCGCGCTAACGTTCCCCGAATACCTCGATACGTTTCCTGCAACGTCGGTCAACGCGGGGATGCTGGTGGGTCACAACACGCTGCGTCTCATGGCAATGGGGATGGACCGGCGCGCCCCGAGCGCGGCTGAGCTCGCACATATGATCGCGCTCCTGGAAGACGGGCTGCGCGCCGGTGCGCTTGGCATGTCGAGCGGTCTATTCACGTCGCCCGGTGCCTATGCGGAGCGCGACGAAATGATTGCGCTCGGCCATGTGCTCAAGCGCCACGAAGCGGCGTACTTTACCCACCTCCGCGATGAATCGAATCAAGTGCTCGGCGCGGTCGAAGAAGCGATCGATTTCGGTGCAACGTGCGGCGTGCATGTGCAGATCGTCCACTTCAAGTGCTCTGGTGTCGATAACTGGGGCAAGGTGTCGGCGGTCCTCGCGATGATCGATGCCGCGCGCGAGCGGGGCGTACGCATCGATTGCGACGCGTATCCCTACACGGCGGGCAGCAATCCGCTCAAAAACATCCTGCCGCAGTGGGTCCAGGCGGACGGCGTCGACGCGATGATCGAGCGCCTGCGAATGCCCGCGACGCGCGAGCGCATCCGTGCCGACATCAATGCGAATGGCCTCAACAACTGGGGGCGCATCGAATCGTGGGAAGCCGTGCGTATCTCGATCACGCCGCACCAGCCGCACCATGCGGGTAAGACCGTCGCGCAGCTCGCAGCAGAACGAAATATCGATCCGATCGACGCGCTCTGCGACTACTTGATCGACGACCAAGGGGCCACCCGCGTCCTGGTCACATCGATTGACGAGAACGATGTGAAAGCGTTGATACGTGCGCCACGCGTGCTCGTCGGTTCGGACGGCAACTGCGTCGCCACATACGGTACCGTGAGTCAGGGGATGCCCCATCCGCGGTTCTATGGCACGTTCCCACGCGTTATTGGCCGTTATGTGCATGATCAAAAGGTGGTGCCACTCCCAATGGCCATTCACAAGATGACCGGTGCCACCGCTGCCGCGCTCAATCTCGCGGACCGTGGCACCTTGCGCGAAGGCTATCGCGCCGATATTGCGATGTTCGATCCGACCGACTTCCGCGATCTCGCCACCTACGAAGCACCGCATCAGTATCCGTCCGGCGCACGCACGACCGTACTCGTCAATGGCATCCTCGTGGTCGACAAGGCCCGCCACACCGGGGCCACGCCGGGCAAAGTCTTGCGTCGCGACGCGCGCGGATCGGTACGGTAGCGGGCTTCAGCATTCCAATCATGTGAACTAGTCCCGATGGTCGAAGGCCTGTTCGCAGGTCGCAGGACTAAACTACCCTGCCCGCTTCGTCCTGGGTTGATTCGCCCCGCTCAACCCCGAGGTCTCCCCCATGGCCCGCGCACCGCTTCGCCATCTTCCACCGATCGCATGCCTCGCGCTGTTGGCCGCATGCGCGCAGCAACCGGTTCACGATTTCTCGGCCCTGCAGGCGGGGATGCAAGCGCAGATGATGGAGGCGCTTGCTTCCATGTCGGGCGGGTCCGGGGAAACCGGCGAGTTGATGCGCGATGCGATGGAAATGCAGCGGCTCACCGCACAAGGCAAGACCAAGGAAGCAAAAGCGCTGCAGGAGCGAATCGAAGCCCGGACCGCGGCGATGAAGGCGGCGCAGCCGGCCATGATGGCGCAGATGCGGCAGGTCCGGAGCGAATTTCACGAGTACACCTTTGACGCCCCGCTCACCCTCTACCACAAGCCGCTCACGATCGATCCTGCCGATCCGACCACGCGAACCCGTGGCCCTGACATCGATTCGGCGATGCGCATGATGAACGAGTTCGCGGAAGTCGGGCGCGTGCGGGGCGATGTGGTGGCGGAAGAAGCCGCTTGGCGTCGCATCGTTGGCAAACGGGAATCCGCCGGCGGCCCTGAGCATCCGGAAGTTTCGCTCGCGCTCGGCAGTCTGGCGGAAGTGCTGCTGCGCAAGGGCGATCCGCAGGCGGCCGAACCGCTGTATCGACGGGCCCTTGCGATCATGGAGAAAGCGCGCGGCCCCTCGCACCCGGATACGGCGGACGCGCTCGATCATCTGGCCGAATTCCATCTCGCCCAAGGCGATCTTGCGAACGCGGAGTCCCTCACGATCCGATCGTTTTCGATTCGCGAGCAATCACGAGACATGGCGGCACGCGCGGCCTCGATCAACAACCTCGGTGTGATTCGCGATCGTCAAGGCCACGCTCCCGAGGCGATGCGCCTCTTCGAGCAGGCGTTCGCGCACTACGAAGACGCGGTGCAAAAGTCGGGCACCGATTTCGGCCCTCGTCGCGGCGCGGCGGTGGTCCAGTCGAATATCGGCGTGCTGGCCTGGAAGCGCAATGACGTACCGCTCGCGCTCGCGCGCCTCGCCAATGCACACGAGCGGAGCGACCATCTGTTGTGGCCGATGATGGAAAACATGTCCGAGGCGCAGCAGATCGCCTTGATGGACGGCATCGCAGCCGAAACCAATGCGCTCATCGCGTTCCAGCAAGGTGCTGCGCGTTCGATTCCCGCCGCCGCGCGCCTTGCATTGACGATCGTGCTGCAACGCAAGGGTCGCGTTCTCGAATCACTGAGCCGCGTAATCCAGGCCGCGCGCGCCACGCCGACCGCGACGCGCACGAGCGCACAGCGCGAGGCGGATGCCGAGGAGGAAGAGCTTCTCGGTGATGGCACCGGTACGAAGCCGGTCGCCGCGCTGATGGAAGAGCTGGCGGGTTTGCGCAGCCGGATCGCGAATCACAAGCTCAACGCATCGCGCGCTCTCGACGCGGCCAGACACCGGGCCGAGCTCAGTGACATGGAGAGCCGGGAACGTGCGCTGCAAGCGAGAATCGCCGATCGGACAAGGCGCGATCAACAAAGAAGAGGCGACGAAGAGCGTGAGGCGAAGCGCACGGATCGCCGCCAAGCTCAATCGTTCGACCTGCGGGCGTGGCAGCAACTTCCATCCCGCGATCCCCAGTCGATCGCTCGAGACTTCGCGGAAATGCGGAAGCAGGAAATTGAGGAAGCGAGGCAGATGTGGCTGAGCGGGCAACCCGATATCGTTGCCCACGTTCAACGCACATTGCCCGCCGACGCGGCGTTGCTCGAGCTCGCGTTGTATCGTCCGTTCGATCCGAGCAACCCCTCCCCCGGTGATGCCGCGGCTCCCGCCCGCTATGTCGCCTACATCCTGCTGCCGCAAGGCGATCCGATCGGCGTTGATCTTGGCGAAGCGGCGGCCATCGACCGGCTGGTCGCAACGATGCGACGCGCCATGATGCAACCAACCGGCACGGGCGCGGCAACGTTCGCGCGCCGGCTCGACCAGATCCTCATGCGTCCGATTCGGCCGCATCTCGGCGCGGCAACGCATCTTTTCATCTCGCCGGAAGCCACTTTGCACACCGTGCCGTTCGGTGCTCTCCGGGACGAGTCGGATCGCTACCTCATCCAGCGCTATACGCTGACATACCTCGCGAGCGGACGCGATCTGTTGCGACCCGGCAAACCGATTCCGGCCCGCTCGGATGCTTTGATCATCGCCGATCCCGCCTTTGGCTCGCCTACGACGACGGTGGCCGCCGCATCGACTGTCGCACCCGCACAACGCTCCGTCGATCTCTCGAATGCAGAGTGGGAGTCCCTGCCGGGAACGGCGACCGAAGCGCGCGCCATTCATGCGCTCTGGCCGTCGGCGCGGCTCCTCACCGGACGCGAGGCCACCGAGACCGCGCTCAAGCAGGTGCGCGGACCCCGCATCCTGCACATCGCGAGTCATGGTTTCTTCCTGCCCGATCAGCGCGATACGGGTAACGATGCAAAGGCGCCGCGCGCGCGCGAAAACCCGCTGCTGCGCTCGGGCCTGGTGCTCGCCGGGGCGAATGGACTTGCAGCAAGCGGTGACGATGGCATCCTCACCGCGCTCGAGGCAGCGTCACTTGATCTTTCCGGCACCGGGCTGGTCGTTCTGTCGGCGTGCGAAACCGGCCTGGGTGAGATCCAGAACGGTGAAGGCGTCTATGGCCTGCGCCGAGCCCTTTCGATTGCGGGTGCGCAGTCGCAGGTCATCAGCCTGTGGAAGGTGGCCGACGACGCGACGAGTGATCTGATGGTGGAGCTCTATCGGCGGCTGCAGGCAGGAACCGGTCGCTCGGCAGCACTGCGTGCGGCGCAGCTCAAGCTGCTCGCCGACCGCAACACCGCGCATCCTTTCTTCTGGGCGGGATTTATTGCCTCGGGCGAGTGGCGGAGTCTCGCCGCAGACTGACCGGTGAGATACAACTATGCGACGTGCCGACCCCCGAGGGAAGTCGAGTTCGACCACTTCGAACACATCGCCTAGGCCAACCGATCAGTAGGTAATCCGAATGTCCTGGATTAGATTCCTCGACCCGATTTCAAATGAACTGGAGGGCGTTACCATGTCGTTTCGGCACATCCCAAGAGCACTTGCGATCATCACCCTGGTGTCGGGAATGGTCTGCGGAACCGGGGCGTTCGCGACCGTAACTGCCGCGGACACCGAGCAGAACGCCGGCGGCAAGGTAACGGACATCGCCTTGAAGATCGCGCCGGATGTGGAAACCAAGTGGCGCGACAAGGGCGAGCGGCCGAGCGCCGAGCGCATACTCACCATCCTTCGCACCAGCCTCGAAGCGCAGCAGTTGTTCGGTGGAGAACCGGGTAGCGGCACGAAACTGGAGGTTGTGGTGACGGATTTCGAGCTGCGCGCGACCTACGATAACGTGCTCTGGGGGATGATGACCGGCGGCCTCCTCAGCGGCACCGACAAGCTCAATGGAACGGTTACGGTGTCGGACAAGAGCGGCAAACCGATCAGTACGTTCAATGTGTCCGCGAGTTTTTCAGGGGGCGATTCCCGCAAGGTCCCGATGTCCCAGCGCGCCGACCTGATGTATGAAGACTTCGGCAAGCGCACCGCGCAGCGCCTCGCGGGCGACGCATCACCAAAGTAATACGTGCTTGCGGACGCGCTGCGTCGATCGGTCGTCCGCACCCACCAGAGGTAATCACCGGAAGCCGGCGCCGCCGCGCCACGCGGTATACTGCCGATCGTGGTCGTATCCATCGGCGGACCGCACCGGTTTTCATGTCTCCTGCCATTCAGTATCTGCACGCTGGCGGCCATCGCCTGGAATACCAGCTCCTCCCATCCGGCCGGGCCGGCCTGCCGACGCTGGTCCTCCTGCACCAGGGATTGGGGTGCCTCGCATCGTGGCGGGACTTTCCGTCGCAGCTTGCAAATCGCACCGGTTGCCAGACGCTCGTCTATTCCCGCTATGGCTATGGCGGTTCCGATATCGTTCGCGAGCCGCGCGAGGCCGCCTTCCTCGTGCGGGAAGGCGACACCGTATTGACGGAAATATTGCAGACCCTCCGGCTCGATGACGTCATCCTGATCGGGCATAGCGATGGCGGGACAGTCGCCCTGGCGTTTGCCGGCAAAGGCCATCGGGCCCGCGCAATCGCGGTGGTTGCTCCGCACGTCCGTGACGAGGAGATCACCCGCGAGGCAATCAAACGCCATCGAGAAGCCTGGCCGACCAGCGTCATGCGCAAGCGGATGATGCGTCACCACCTTGACGCCGATAACATGTTTAACTCATGGGTCGACGCGTGGCAGTCCGAACGCAATGCAGGATGGAGCATCGAAGATCTGCTGCCCAACATCACCTGTCCCCTTCTCGCAATTCAGGGCTTTGAAGATGACCATGGAACCATGATGCAGATCGATCGCATCGAAGCGCTCGTGCACGGCCCCGTCATGCTCGAGAAGTGGGAGGGATGCGGTCACGATCCATTTCGTGATCAACCCGAGCGCGTGCTGGCAACGCTTGCCACGTTCATCGCCAAGCAGTGCGGTCAAGCACCGCAACGGCCCGATCGATAGCCGCATGGTCCAGTCGCCAGCCGGCACATGCTGACTTTTCCGTCCATCCTGCAGCGGACCCTGCGCAATTTCGGCGGGAGCATCGCGATTCGGGGCGCAAGCGGCGAGCTCTCGTGGAAAGCATTCATCGATCGCATCGCGCGAGCGGCTGCCGTGCTGGGATCCCTCGGCGTGCGGCGCGGTGACCGCTTCGCGGTACTGTCCCGGAACAGCATGCGAAGTGCCGAGCTGATGCACGCAGGCTTCTGGCTCGGCGCGGTTCCTGTGCCGCTTAACTATCGGCTCGCAGCGAGCGAGATTGCGCGCATCCTGGAGGATGCGGATTGCGGATTGCTCGCCGTCGAACAAGGCTTCGCCCACCACCTCGACGATATTCCGCTGCACGCATGGCGTTCGCGCGCGCTTTCGATCGCACCCGGCCGCAGAAGCGCGCCGCTGCCGAACTACGATGAACTGCTTCTCGCCACGCGCGGCATTGATGCCCACGGGCCGCACGAAGACGACGATGCGCTCATTCTCTACACCGGAACCCCAAGCGGCCACGGCAAAGGCGTGCGTCTCAGCCACCGCAACATTCTGGCGAGCGCGATGCAGCTGGCGCACGTCATGGCAATCAGTCAATCGGACATCTATCTCCACGCCACACAGATGTTCCATGCGAGCGATCTCAAAGCGACCGCGATTACCGTCCACGGCGGGTCGCATGTCTATCTCGATGATGTCTCGTCGACCGGCCTGTTGCGCACGATCGAGCAGCATCGCGCCACCATCGTCCCGATGGTTAGATCGACCCTGATCCGCACCATCGAAGACCCGGATTTCGCGCGCTACAAGCTATCGTCCGTCCGATTGATCACGCAAGGTAGCTCCCGGATCGAGCCCGCGCTGATCAGGAGGACGATCGACGCCTTCCCAGGCGTCGACATCCATCAGTGTTATGGGCTCACGGAGACATCCGCCGTCCTCACCGTGCTCGACGAACGCGACCATCGCCGGGCAATAATGGGCGATGACGCGATATTGCACTCTTCGGGTCGGGCGCTGGCTGGTGTTGATCTGCGCGTCGTCGACGATGCCGGTCGAGAGGTCGAAGCAGGCACCAACGGTGAGATCGTCGTGCGCGGCCCGCAAATCACGCGCGCCTATCACAATCGGCCCGCCGAAAGCGCGGAGTCCTTTCGAGACGGATGGTTCCATACCGGCGATATCGGTCGCATCGATGGGGCCGGCTACGTCTTTCTGCTGGATCACAAGAAGGACGTGTTGATCACGAACGGCGATATCGTCTACTGCGCCGAAGTCGAGGCGGTTCTCCTCGAATACGACGGCGTGCAGGAAGCTGCAGTGATCGGCATCGCAGACGAGCTCTATGGCGAGATACCGGTGGCCTTCATCGTTCCGACGCCGGGCCGCACACTGACCGAAGCAGAGGTCACTCAACATTGCCGCGGACGGATCGGCGGCTACAAGATTCCACGGCGCATCGTGTTCACGACCAAGCTGATGAAGAACACCGCCGGGAGCGTGTTGAAGGGCGAGCTTCGGCAGAGTTTCATGGTCCGGCAGGAACGGGCCTCGGAATCACAGCGCCGCGGCGATGCTCTGGCGTAGGTGTGTAGCGATCCCACTAGACCCGAAACGCTTTGCGCGAGCCGCGGGGAACGCTCGTGTAAGCTCCGGTCGAAATTCGCGACCGACCCGAATGGCACTTACTTAGGGGGATTGACGTGCGCTACTCAAGCCTCCGTTCGCCCTGAGCCCGTCGAAGGGTAACGCAGGCTTGTCGAAGGGGAACGCAGGCTTGTCAA
>JANMUI010000484.1:0-4989 GCA_031391405.1 Betaproteobacteria bacterium | reverse complement strand
CAACGCGTTGGCTCGCGACCGACGCTGCGCTCGCGGGCACGGCGCCTGCGGCGAAGCGCGAGGCAAGGTCGGTGCCCCGCAGAATGTGATTGCGCTGCACTGACGACGGCAAGCCGCCCGCAACCCCTTTGTTCTCGAGATGGTTGCATCCGCTCGAGAAGAACACGGCGTCGATGTTCGCATCCGTGCCGTGCGGTGTGATCATGAATTCGAGGCCGACACCACCACGATACTTGCCCGCGCCGGCCGTGTCCGGCTTCTCCTGGCGATAGACATAGAGCAGTGGTATGAGGCTCTCGATCCGCTCGACATTCGGAATCCCATAGGAAGGTGCGATCAGATTGCCGCATGAATCGATGCCATCGGCGAACGATCGTGCACCACCACCGCCGACCGAGTCGGTGAACATGTTGACCCAGGCACTGCCATCGTTGCGCAGGCCCGAGAGCACGGCCATGTTTACTCCGCCGTAGCCGATTGCGATCACTTCCTCGCGCAGCTCGGGCGCGAAGCCGTAAAGCTTGGCCATCGCCTCCCAGACGAGATTGCCGGTGGACTGCGATGCGTTCACGGTTGCCATGCTGGTCGCGGCCGGGAAGGTTGCATTGTTGATCGTTCCTTCCTCCGAGATGATCTCGATGCAATCGAGCAACGCGCCTTGCGACCACGGCAGATCGAAACACAACAGCGGGAACAGCACCTGCGTGACGCCGCCGATAAGTCCGCTGTACGCACAGTTGATCGAGCCCCCGGCCTGCTTCGCGGTACCGGTGAAGTCGTAGATCAGCTTGTCGCCCGCTTTGGTCATCACGAGCTTGAGCGCATAGAGCCGATCGTTGACGCCGTCGTGCTGCAGCAGCGTATTCGCATGGAACGTGCCATCGGGCAGCCGCGAGACGCGCTTGCGCACGCTGCGCTTGACGTAATCAATGATCTGTTCCTGGATCGCGAGGAATGTCGTCATGCCGTATTCGCCGACGATCTCGCGCACCCGTTCGCGTGTGGTCACCTGCGCGGCGATCTTGGCCCGAAGATTGAGCGCGTTGATCTGCGGCGTGCGTGAATTGCGCAGGAAAAAGGATTCGACGTCCTTCCTGAAGCGCCCGGCATCGACGATTTTCGCGGGAGGCATCAGCGGGCACTCTTCATACGCGTTGCGTGCACCGACGCTCCAGCTACCCGGGCGCGGGCCACCCACATCCATCTCGTGCATCACGACACCGGTCCACGCGACCATGCGGCCTTCAGCGAAGACCGGCGCGACCACCGCGTAGTCCATCGCATGGAGGATGCCGTGCCACGGATCGTTGGTAAGGAACATGTCGCCGTCGTGAATGTCATCCCCGAATGCCTTGAGCACGCACTGGACCATCACATCGAGTGCGGCCGCCTGGCGGATCACATAGACGCCGGTGAAGAGCCCGCGCCCATCGGCGGTGAGGAGCGCCGCGTTGTAGTCGCCGGTTTCATAGACTGCAGGCGACCCGGACAGGCGCATCGCCATGAGGCCCATCTCATCGTTGATTTCCCACAGGCGGTGGCGCAGGACTTCAAAGGTGATCACATCGACTTGTTTGCGAGTGTCCATGGTCAGGCGCGTTCCTCTGCGGTCATGTGGTGGTTTCGATGCGCGGAATCATGCCTCGGCGCGCAATGTCAAGCCGCCGAACTTGTCGACCGTGATGCGCGTTCCTGGCGGCACGACGACCGTATCGGCGAAGCGCTGGATGATCGCCGGGCCGGTGATTTTCTGCCCGACGACCAGTCGGTCGCCGGTGTGAACCTCGGTGGCCACGAAACCGCCGGCCTTCGAGAAGTAGGCGTCGCGGCGCCCAAGACAGGACGATGGGCTGATAGCACTCGTGGCACTCGCGAGCGATTCGAGATTGGGTCGCGCGATCGGGATCGTGCCGATCGATCGCAAGGTAACGAGATCGATGCCGGCTGCAGTGTAGGCACTGCCCTGGCCAAAGCTTGCTTCGTAGACCGATGGAAAGGTCGCGCCGAGGCGGCTCACATCGGCAATGGTCAAGGTGCCGGTGGGCGCGTCGATCTCCACCTCGTGGACCTGCATGCCGAAACGCATATCGACGGTGCGGCGCACTTGCACCAAAGCGGTGTCGAACCCTGCATCGGCGAATCGCTTGATCATGCGGGCATCGATGCCCGCGAACTGCTGATTGAGCTCCGCAAGTTGTGATGCGTCGATCGGCAGCCGATAGGCGACCGAGCGCTCCTCTTGGAGCACGATATCCGTGGTGAGCATACCAAGGGCCGAGAAAACCCCCGATTCAGCCGGCACATACGCACTCGCCGCGCCGACCTGCTCGGTTAGAAATGCCGCGAAGATGGGGCCCGCGCCGCCATAGAGGAACAACGAAAATTTGCGTGGATCGAGACCACGCTCGACGGTGACTTTGCGCACGAGATCGGCCATTTGCGCGTTCGAGATCTCGAGGATGCCGGCCGCGACCTCGATCATCGGGATACCGAGTTCTTTTGCAAGGCGATCGAGAGCGTCTTCGGCACGCGCCTTGTCAACGTGTACGGTGCCACCCAGCGGGAATTCGGGCGAGAGATAACCAAGCGCAACATGTGCATCGGTGACGGTGGGTTGTGTGCCGCCCTTTCCATAGGCGACCGGCCCTGGATTCGCACCGGCGCTATGCGGGCCGACACGCAGGCTCCCGCCATCGTCGATCCATGCGATGCTGCCGCCACCCGCGCCGATCGACTTCACGAATATCTTCGGCATCAGGTACGAATAGCGATCGATGACCGGCGACGGATCCATCTGCAGGCGATCGCCCGATACCAAGCCGACATCGAAGGTGGTTCCGCCGACGTCGGCACAGATCACATTCGGCTCGCCGATCAGCATCGATACGAACCGAGAGCCGAGAACGCCGCCGGCCGGACCGGAATCCAGTGTCAAGAGCGGCCTGCCGAGCACCGCATCCACCGTGGTCAATCCGCCGTTGGCCTGCATGACAAGCAACGAGCAGCGCATGCCAAGCTCTTTGAGGCGACGATCAAGGCGAACCAGATAGTCGCCCACGATCGGCCCGATGTAGGAATTGAACGCGGTGGACACGCAGCGCTCGTACTCGCCCGACCGCGGGGCGACTTCGGAGGACATCGAGACGAACAGCTTCGGATACTTGCGACGAGCCAGCGCGCAAAGCTGCTCTTCATGCGAAGGATTCACAAAGGACCACAGCAGCACGATGGCAAGCGCGTCGATGCCGTTGGCGACCAATGCGTCGAGGGATCGCGCCGCCGCCGCCAGATCGAGCCGAACGATCACCGTGCCATTACGGTCGATCCGTTCCGTGACCGGCTGGATATCCTCGGGCGCGATGATTGGCGGATCCGCCTTGCCAAGATGCGTGACATGGATTTTTTCGCGTTCCGAGAGACCAGTGACCTTCTGACGGACGCGACCAATGATCATCGTCTGCTCATGGCCTTTGGTCATCAATAAGCCGGTACGCACGCCACGCCGCTCGGTCAATGCATTGGTACCGACCGTCGTACCGTGCACGAAAGCGGTGGTGCGCTCGACAAGTTGGCGCACATCGACCTGCAGTCGCGCGGCTGCGGCAATGAGGCAGTCGATGACTCCAAGGGACGGATCCTGCTTGGTGGTGAGCGCCTTGGAGACGAAACGAAATCCGGACTCGCCCTGAATGACGCAGTCGGTGAAGGTGCCGCCGATATCGACAGCAATACGAAGCGAGCGATCGAGACTCATTGCGCCATTAGACCGTGCCCCGGCCAAGGCGTAAAGCGCCGCAACTTCGATATGATGCGAGGCGCATGCGTGATCGCGGCTGGCATCGGTATTCGGATGCGGCAAATTCGTAACCGGAACACCTGGATCGGATGTCCACGCCCGTCATGGGGCGGATGTCGAACGCACGGCCAGGTCCGAATCAGTGCACCACCTCACAGTCGGCCGCATTTCCGCGTGACCGGCGTCACACCGCAGCCCGACAATGGCGCCGCGCGCGAAACTCGCTCCGCTCAATCGCAATTCCCCTTTCCTTCTCGAGAGTCCCAATGAAGAAACTTGCCCTGATGTGCGTTCTATCGATGGCATGCGGCCTGGCGCAGGCAGATTCCCATGCCCGCAAGGCGTGCGAAGAACTGAAAGCCGAAATCGCCGCGAAGATCGATGCCAACAAAGTGCCTAGCTACACGCTCGATATCGTCGATAGCGACAAGGTCGGCACTGCAACCATCGTGGGCAGTTGCGATGGCGGCACGAAGAAGATCACCTACACGCGCGGCTAGGCGTGTCAGCGGGCGGGCTACGTTCCCGCCCGAAGCGTCGTCGCCAGCCAATCCGCCATCGCTGTCCGGTACTGGAACGCATGGTTATGGCAGCAATGCACGCCATCGTCGTCCATCATTAGTGTCGCGTATTTTCCCAGCGCCTCTGCGACTCGCGTCGCCTGCGTCCATTTGAAGATCGCGTCGCGCCGGCCGTGCACGACCAGCACGGGCGCACGCACGCGGTCGATGCAGTCGGCAAGCGTCGCCGCGCCCATCTTCACTTTCGCTTCTTCTTCGGTCTTCGTATCGGTGGCAAATACGAAGCCGTTGCGGATCGACGCCGGCATGTTCGGCCAATCGCTCAGATCGAATGTTCCGCCGAATGCGACGGCGGCGGCAATATTCGGATTCGCGGCAGCAGCGCGGATTACGTAGAAGCCGCCGAGGCTGCGGCCAAGGAGCCCGATGCGCCGTGCATCGATCTCAGGCCGCTCCGTCAGCATCTCGAACGCCGCGAGAATGCAATCCTCGTAGCCTGCGGCGAGCGGCATCGTCGCGCGGAATTCACCTTGCCCCGGTCCATCGAATGCGAAGGAAGCCAGCCCCCGGCGCACGCACATCTCCGAGACGGTGATGAAATCCTCCTTCGTGGAATCGAGTCCGGGGACCAGTAGCGCACACGGCAGCGGACCGCGCGCACCAGCGGGCAAC
>JANMUI010000464.1:0-2117 GCA_031391405.1 Betaproteobacteria bacterium | reverse complement strand
CCGCACATCGACGTTCTTGAGATTGTTGAGGGTGGCGCCACGAATGACGAGGGCCGGATCCGATCGGTGCACGACCCGCCTTGGCACCAAAGGATGCCGCAACGGATTGGCAAGAAATCGTCCGGTCACCGATAACGGGTTACGCGACAACTCGAGTGCCGTGCCTTCCGCGACGACGTAGCCGCCCCGCGTGCCGGCACCGGGCCCCAGATCGACCACATGGGTCGCGCGCCGGATCGTGTCCTCATCATGCTCGACGACCAACAGCGTATTGCCGTTCGCGCGGAGCTTATCGAGCGTATTGAGCAGGATCTGGTTGTCGCGCGGATGCAAGCCGATCGTCGGCTCATCGAGGATGTAGCACACACCGCGCAGATTCGAGCCAAGCTGCGCGGCCAAGCGGATGCGTTGCGCCTCACCACCGGAAAGCGTCGGTGCCGATCGATCGAGCGCGAGGTAGTCGAGCCCGACTTGATTGAGGAACGACAGTCGCGAGCGGATCTCGGCCAGCAGATCCCGCGCGATCTCGCTTTCGCGGCCGTCGAGCTCGAGCGCGTCGAAGAACATTCCGAGCTTCGCGGCCGGCAATGCGGTCAACGCGGTAATCGAGCGGGAGCGAAAACGCACATTGAGTGCGATCGGATTTAGCCGTTGGCCGTCACACGTCTCGCAGGCCGCCGTGTCGCCTTCGAACCATTCGTTCCACCAGACTTCTTCGCCGGTCTGCTCTTCATCGAACCCGGAGAGTGCGAGCCCGGTGCCAAAGCAGCCCTCGCACCAGCCGTGTTTCGAGTTAAAGGAGAACATGCGCGGATCGAGCTCCGCGAAGCTGCGCCCGCAGCTCGGGCATGCGCGTTTCGTGGAGTACGCAGTGACCGCCATGTCGGGGCCCTTGCCCGCGCGGAGCCGATCGAGCGGCGCAATGACCTGCACGACGCCCTTGCCGTATTCGAGAGCGCGGCTGAGTGCATCACGCAGAGCGCCTTCCTCTTCGGCCCGCACCCACAGATCGGCCACCGGCAATTCGATCGAGTGTTCCTTGAAGCGGTCGAGTCGTGGCCAGGGCCGCACTGCGATGAATTCGCCGTCGACGCGCAGATGCGTGAAGCCTTTGCTGCCGGCCCACTTTGCAAGATCAGTATAGAAGCCCTTGCGCGCGACGATGAGCGGGGCGAGCAACCCGATGTGCTGGCCGCGGAACTCGCGCATGAGCCGAGCCACGATGACTTCGATGCTCTGCGGCTCGATGGGTACATCGCAGTCCGGACAGTATTGCGTCGCGAGCTTGACATACAGCAACCGCAGGAAGTGATAGATCTCGGTCAAGGTAGCGACGGTGCTCTTGCGGCCACCGCGACTGGTGCGCTGCTCGATCGCGACGGTGGGCGGAATACCGAATATTGCATCCACATCCGGCCGCGATGCCGGCTGCACGAACTGGCGCGCATACGCGTTCAACGATTCAAGGTAGCGGCGCTGGCCTTCGCCAAAGACGACATCGAACGCAAGCGTTGATTTCCCGGAGCCGGAAACGCCCGTGATGACGGTGAATTCGCCACGCGGCAGCGCGACATCGATGTTCTTGAGATTGTGCTCGCGGGCGTTGTGCACGAGGATCGAATGGCGGGCCCGATCGCGCAATGCAGCCTGCAGAGAAGTACCGGCATTGGCGGCGTCTTCGACCATGAGCGGCGCAGGTGCCCGCCATGTGTGCCCGCCATCGGTAACGGCTCGTTCGTATTCGATCAGCGCACGTCCGGTATGGGACGTTGCGTGCAAAATGATCTCGGCGGGCGTGCCTTCGAAGACGATCTTGCCGCCCGCCTCGCCTCCCTCTGGACCAAGATCAATGAGCCAATCCGCGGCACCGATCACATCGAGATTGTGTTCGATCACCACCACCGAATGGCCTGCGCCGATGAGCTTGCGGAGCGCCCGGAGCAGCTTGGCCACATCGTCGAAATGCAGGCCGGTCGTGGGCTCATCGAATAGAAAGAGCGCACCCTGTTCGACCGAGGTGGTGCCGCGCCGAACATTGCCGCGCGCAATCCGCTCGGCACTCTCGGCAAGATGGCCTGCGAGTTTGAGCCGCTGCGCCTCGCCACCGGATAGCGTTG
>JANMUI010000438.1:0-10159 GCA_031391405.1 Betaproteobacteria bacterium | reverse complement strand
TCGATGCGATGCGCGCGATCAAGCAGGGGACGGACGTCGCGCTGGCGCTGTAAGGGTCTTCGCGAAGTCGATGATCGCGGCGGCAAGTCGCGTGGCATCTGCAGCGGACCGCATGATCGTATCGGTGACGAGTACGCGCTTACCAATCGCCTCGATATCCTTCACTGCGCCTGCGTCGGCGCGATCGATCGCCCAGGCATCAACGCGCCCGGCGTAGTGCCTGGCAACGCCAAGCGCGGAGACTTCCACACCAAGCTCGGTCATGATTTTCGCGGCCGGACCTTTGATCGCACGGCCTCCAACAATCGGCGACACTGCAATGATCGGTACATGGCGCGTCATCCACCATTTGTCGACCGCCGGGATGGCAAGGAGCGGGCCGATGCTAAGGTACGGATTCGACGGACAGAGGATCAACGCTTCAAGCGCGTTGGACGACAGCACGCCGGCAAAGGCCGGGGACGGCGCGGCCGCCTCCACGCCGTGGAGCTCGACCTGCAACAGTCGTGGCCCGCACTGGCGTCGCACGAAGTAGTCCTGGAACGCGAGGCGGCCTTGATCCGTGTGCACGAAGGTACGTACTGCATCGTCTGACATCGGCGCTACGCGATGACGCACGCCGAGCCGCTCGCACAGTTCATGCGTCACCGCGCTTAATGTGGCGCCACTGCGCAGTCGTTCGGCGCGAAAGGTGCTTGTAGCGAGGTCTTTGTCACCCAGCCGGAACCAAGTCGGTCCGCCCAGCACTTCAAGTGCCGCCATGAAATTCCACGTCTCGTCGGCGCGCCCCCAGCCGGTGGTGCGATTCGCAAGGCCGGCGAGTGTGTACATCACCGTGTCGACATCCGGTGACACATGCACGCCGAGATGTTCGAAATCATCACCGGTGTTGACAACGATCGCGAGCGCCTCGGGCGGAAGAACCGCCGCAAGCCCCTCGGCGAGCTTCGCGCCACCAACGCCTCCTGCCAATGCGAGAAACATGCTGCTAGGAATTCGCGCGTTTGACCGCGCGCATTCCTGAAAGGAGAGCCAAAAATCGGTGACAACTAATCCCGGCAATCGAAGACACGTCGTACTCATGAAAACAGAATGCATTCGTTCGCATGGCGAACCCTAAGGAATCCGGGGGCGTCAGCACGCGGATTCCTAGCGAAAGAGATCTTCGTCGCGCGCCCGGATCAGCTCGCGCACGCTTGCATCGCGACGAGCATACGGCACACCCCTTATATGCACTGCGGGCGTTCCCTCATCCGCCTGACCCATCAGGATCGAAGCGGCCGCCGCGATTTCATCCGCAACGCCGATCATCGTGATCTCGAGCCTTCTGCCGAAGCGGTCGGGTGCGCCCCGCCGGTCGAGGAGCGCGGGAACGCCGGCCACGCCGATTGCCGTGCCGACGATCCCATTTCGCCACGCCCGCCCGATGCTGTCATTCATGACCACGCCGATCTCGACACCGAACCGCGCCATCAGCCGATCGCGCATCACGCGGCACGAGTGATCCGGATCAATTGGCAACAGTAACGCGCGTTCACGCCCCTCACGATCAGGGCCGATGTTCGACTGATCGATGCCCGCGCTCGCCAGCACCATACCGAGCCGATGTTCGACAACGAGCACGTTCTTGCGCGTGCGCAGGACAGCATGCGACTCGCCCAGAATGAGCTCGACCATGCGCGGATCCTTGCCCGTCTTCTCGGATAGCTGATGAGCACGCGCCGAAGGCACGACCGTGTCAAGCACCACGAATCGATTCTCGGCTTTCGAGAATATTTTCTGCGCAATGACGATGACATCGCCCGCAAGAGGCGGCTTCGCGACGCGAGCAAGCGCATCACCGACGATCGTGGCCAGATCGTCGCCTGGCTGTATTTCGGGAATCCCGGACAAAGCGGTGAGAACAAGAGAAGAGGAAGCGGTCATTGGGAATCCATGGGGATGCCCAATGCTACCGTGCGAGTGCCAAAGGCGGGCATTTCAAGACTCACCAGAATTTTCACCACAGGGGACACAGAGGACACAGGGGAAGCGCCGGTTGAATGGGATTGGCGTTTCCCTTTTCCCGTTTCTCGTTTCGCCGTTCCTCTGCGTCCTCTGCGTCCTCTGCGGTTCATCCTTCGGTCCGAGGAATTGGTAGGAGCCGTATCATCGCCCCAATGAGTCTGGTCTTGAAACTTTCCCTCGTCCCGCTTGTCGTCTGGCTCGCCAGTGAAGCGGGCCGTCGGTGGGGACATTCGGTCACCGGCTGGATCACCGGCTTGCCGCTCATTGCCGCGCCGATCAGCGTTTTTCTTGCGCTCGATCCGGGGCCTGAATTCTCCGCGCAGACCGGCCAAGTCATCCTGCAGAGTACGCCCGCTGCCGCGCTTCATTGCCTTGCATTCGCCCTTGCCGTGCGACGCTTCGGATGGCTCGGTTCACTCTTGATCGGTTGGTGTTCGTTCATTGCTCTCAGTTTCATTTGCACGCTGGTCGTCATGCCCATTTGGCTCGCGGCATGCTGCGCGTTCGTATCCCTCGCGATTGCGATCGTGGCGCTGCCAAGAGTCGAGCAAAGCATCGGACCGGTCCACATTCCGCGCAGTGAGATCGTCGTTCGAATGTTGTTCGCGCTCGCCATCGCGGCCGCCGCCACCGTTGGCGCAGCGGCGCTCGGTCCCAAGTTCGCGGGCATCTTGCTCACGTTTCCGATTTCCGGCTCCGTCATGCCGGCATTTACCCGCGCAATCTACGGCGGCAAGGCGAGCGTGCAATTGCTCCGCGGGTTCATGCTCGGCCTGTTTGGATTTACCGCATTCTTCGTGGTTGTTCCGCTCGCGCTGCCCCGAATGGGCTTATTGCCCACGTATCTTCTAGCCGCGATCGCGGCCGTCTCTACGACCCTTATAATCACGCACCTGGCGACGCGGCTTGGTATCAACCGCCCGCCCCTATCCTGATGTTCTGCTGATTCCTACCCTATCCTATCCATGAGCAATCCGCCTGTTACGCCGCGCCCAGCGGCGACGTTGATCCTCGTGCGCGACGCGTCCGACGGCCTCGAAGTGTTGCTCGCCAAGCGCACGCATTTGGCCGAATTCGCGGGTGGCGCGTATGTCTTCCCGGGCGGCGCCGTCGACAAGTCGGACGCAACACCCGAATTGGCCGCGTTGGCATCGGGTATCGATGATGAAGCAGCGAGCAAACGCCTCGGGATCGAACGGGATGGGATCGGGTATTGGATCGCGGCAATCCGCGAATGCTTCGAAGAAGCAGGATTGCTCTTCGCGCATGCCGACGACGATATGCTGATCGATATCGACGGTCGCGCAGCGTCGCACTTCGCGGCCGCCCGGAAGACCTTGGCAGCAGGCGAATCGACACTGCTTCATCTGCTGCAGTCCAATAATCTGCGTCTGGCCGCTGATCGCCTGCACTACTTCAGCCATTGGATTACGCAGGCAGGTCGCCCGCGTCGCTATGACACGCGATTCTTTCTCGCGGAGGCCCCGGCGAGGCAGACACCTTCGCACGATGGCGAGGAGCTCGTGAGCCACGTCTGGATTCGTCCGGGCGAAGCAATCGAGCGCAGCAGTCGCGGTGAGCTCAATCTCATGTTTCCAACGATGAAGACCCTCGAGGCGATCGCGAAGCTGCGGGATGTTGCGGCAGCCATCGACTTCGCGCGCACCCCTCGACCCATGCAGCCGATGACCCCGCGCGCCGGCACCGGCCACGGAGGGAAGAAATTTCTGGTGCCGGGTGATTTCGCCTACGCGGAGTTGGGCAAGCTCGACCCTGATCAGAAAGGCACCGCCTCCTATGAAATCGTGCCGGGTATGGCCGTGCGCCTATCGAATCGCGTACAAAGGCTGACTGCGCCCAATCCTGGCGTGATGACGGGTCCCGGCACCAACACCTATCTCGTTGGTGACGCCATTACAGGGGTCGCGGTGATCGATCCAGGGCCGCCTGATGCCCTGCACATCACACGCATCATCGAGAGCGCCGCGGGACCGATCCGATGGATCCTCTGCACGCATACGCACATGGATCATTCTCCCGGCGCAGCCCTTCTCAAGGAGCGCACCCAGGCGGCCACCTATGGAATGGTTGCCAAGCACAAGCCCGGGCAAGACCAGACGTTCGTGCCGGATCACGCACTGATCGAAGGCGAGCGTCTTGCGATCGCGGGGGTGACGCTGCGTGCGTTGCACACGCCGGGCCATGCCTCGAATCAGATCTGCTACCTGCTGGAAGAAGAGCGGATGCTCTTCACCGGCGATCACATCATGCAAGGTTCGACCGTCGTCATCAACCCGCCCGATGGCGACATGTCGCTCTACTTTGCCTCCCTCGAGCGCCTCTACAAGGAAAATCTGGATTGGCTCGCGCCGGGCCACGGCTTTCTGATGGCAAGACCGCACGAGATCGTCGAGCGGCTCATCGTGCATCGGCGCAATCGCGAGAACAAAGTCGTGAATGCGCTGCGCGGCGCGGGCAAGGCAAGTGTCGAAGAGCTGGTACCGACCGTCTATGACGATACGCCCGCAACGATGCACGGCTGGGCGATGCGTTCATTGCTTGCGCATCTGCAAAAGCTCGAAGTCGATGGGCGCGCGAAACAAGGCGACGGGACGTGGCAGCTTGTGGAATAGGGCGCGCCTGCATCCCGGGCGCGATCAAGCATTACGCCGGTACGTTGACCTCGGGTAGCGGATCGGCGTCTTCGAACACCGCGGCTAGCGGCATTGCGTAGCTCACGCTCTCGAGCTCGCAATTACCATCGCCCGAGAATTCGTGGAGCACCCAGTGACCGGTTGCGTCCCGCCGGAAGCTTTCGACGCGACGTGCGTCGATGTCGACGATCACATATTCGCGCAGACTTTCAATTCGCCGGTATGCGGCGAACTTGTCGCCTCGATCGAAGGCGGCGGTGCCATCAGACAAGACCTCCACGATTAGTGTCGGATGCTGGAGATATTGTTCCGCCGCGTGATCGCGTGCATCGCAGCTCACCATTACGTCAGGATAGAAGCCCGCGTCGGCTGCTGTGATGCGCAGCTTCATGTCCGAAGTGTAGGCTCGGCATTGCCCTCCCCTCAAATGGAATCTGAGGGCAGCAAAAATATTTCCGGCGACCGTAACATGCACCCGGCGCGCCCCCCCCATCGCAAAGACCTCCCCCGCGACGAATTCGTGCTTCTCGGACTGGCCGCTTTCCCAGTCAAGGTATGACTCGAAATCGAGTCTGAGGATCGGTTGTGCGTGTCCCATGATTGGCTCACATCGTGCAAAACACGATCACCATAACATGGCGAGGCGATCACCCCAATGAACCCGGAATGCCGGGCGAAACCGCTTGAATACCGCCCCTACCGCTTCCCGCCCTCCACCTGCCATCCGCCACCCAGCGCCTTGTAGAGCTGTACGCTCGAGATCAGCACGTTGCGTTGCGCCTGCGCGAGTCCCAGCTCGGCGGCCAGGAGCTCGCGTTGTGCGTCGATCACTTCGAAGTACGACGCCACACCAGCCTCATATCGCCGCAGCGATACGCGATTGACTTCCCGCAGCGATTCCACTTGTTCGAGTTGCGCCTTGCGTACTTCGCCGAATTCGCGGCGGCCGATCAGCGCATCCGATACTTCGCGCACCGATTGTTCGACGACTTTCTGGTATTGCTCGATGCTCTGGACCTCGCGCGCGGCCGCCGCATCGACCAGAAGATGATTGCGCTGGGCGTTGATCAACGGCTGTACGATGCTTCCACCGATCGACCAGATGCGTGAGGGGAAGAGCAGGAAATTCTCGATCAGTCCCGATTCCGATCCCAATTGCCCGGTAAGCGAAAAAGACGGGAGCAGTGCCGCACGCTGGGCCGCGAGACGTGCGTTGGCGGCGACGATCGTGAATTCTGCCGAGCGGATGTCGGGTCGCCTCTCGAGCAACGAGGAAGGCAGACCGATTGGGACTTCCGGCGGATCGGGCAACATGCCGACCGTCGCGCGCTTTCGTTCTACCGGGGCGGGGTAGCCGCCCGCGAGAAAGCGAAGGAGGTTCTCCGCCTGCACGATCCGTCGCCTGAGATCGGGTAGGACTGCTCGCGCCGAGGTGAGATTGGCCTGTGCACGATCGACATCGACGCGCGTCGCGGCACCCAGGCGCAAGCGCGTTTGCGTGAGGTCCTGAAATCGCTGTCGCGTCTCCACGCTTTGTTCGGTGATGGCGAGTTGCTGGTCGAGCGAGAGCAGGTCAAACCAAGCGCTCGCTACATCGCCTACCAACGTAGCGGTGACCACATCACGGGTAATTTCCGCAACGAGAACGTCATTGCGCGAGGCCTGCGTCAGCGCATTGAGCCGCCCCCAGAAATCAATTTCGTACGAAGCGTCGATCGTCGCGCGATAATTTTGCCGGTACGCACCGGTATTCGGCGGCAAGGGCGTAGCGCCCACTTCCGACACGCGGGACCGCGTCGCGCCGGCGTTGACATTTACCTGCGGCAACGGTCCGTATTCAGCGATGCCAAGATTCGCCCGGATCTCAGCGATGCGGGCGGCTGCGATCTTGATATCGTGATTGTGTGCGAGTGCCTGACGAATGAGCGGGGCGAGATGCGGATCGCGATACACCTCCCACCAGCCGAGCTCACCGAATGATTGGTTCGCAGCGGGCTGCCCCTCCGCACCACGGAATGCGGTCGGTGGCGATGACACCGGGCGTTGGTACGGCTTATGTTGGCTCGCACAGCCGAGCATGAAAAGCGATACGACAACAGCGGTTCGGCGCATCGCTATCCGCTCGCTTTTCCAGACACCGGCCCTTTCGGCGGACCACTTGCATCCGGTGCCCCTTTCGCCGCGCCGGCCGCAGGTTTGGGCGAAGCCACATTGACCTGTGTAATGCCTGGACGAATTTTTCCTGTGCCTTCGACGATCACCATTTCGCCGGCGGTAAAACCCTTCTCGACGATCCAGTCCTGCCCTGCGCGCCGCGCAGCCCCGATGTCGCGTGTTTCCAGCTTGCCCTCGGATTGCACGATATACACCGTTCGCCGGCCGAGCAGCTCAACCACCGCACGACCCGGAATGCGCACCGCGCTGTCGTTCTCGTAGGTAGGCACCTTGACACGCACGTAGAGGCCGGCCTTCAATTCAAGCGACGGATTGGGCACGGACAGCCGTACCTGCAAGGTTCCGCTTTTCGGATCGACGACCGGGTCCACGAATGACAACTTCGGCGCGTGTTTATAGGGCGTACCGTCGGGGAGAATCACCGAGAGTGGGAGCGTCCCCCCCGGTTTGTTCATTGCGACCAGCCGTTTCTGGAACGCAAAGGCGCCGCTTTCCGGCACGGTGAAATTCACGTACATGGGATCGTTCGAATACAAGGTCGCGAGCAGGGACGTGCCTTGCATCACCATGCCACCGGGACGAACCTGGGCGCGACTCATGAGTCCGTCACGCGGGGCGACGACGTCGGTGTAGGACAGGTTCAGCTCGGCACTGCGTTGCTGGGCACGAATCACCTCGACCTGCGCCGCATCGTTGCGTTCTTTCGCGACTGCGGCATCGAGATCCTGCTGACTGACCGCCTGCTCCTTCGCGAGCGGCACGATCCGCTCGAGCACCTGCCGGGAATTCGAATGATTCGCCTCGGCCTGGGCGCGTTGCGCCCTGACCTGCGCGAGCGAAGCGGCAAGCGGCTCCTTGTCGAGGACGAAGAGCAACTGCCCCTTGCGCACCGCCTGACCGTCGGCCACAACTTGGCGATCGAGCAGTGCCGTGATCCGCGAACGAATTTCTACCGTGTCAGCGGCGTCGGTCTGCGCAACGTACTCCTCGTAGACCGTAACCTTCTCGGTCGCGAGTTTGGCAACCGTTACTTCGGGAGGCGGCGGGCCTCCGCCCGGCCCCGCAGGGCCTTTGCCGGGCGCCGGTTGTGCGCTGGTGTCCCCGCACCCCGAAAGACAAAGGGCAGCACAGAGTGCGACGAGCGCACCGTAGGAAATTCGATGCATGACAGACCGTACCAGTGGTGGCAGCCTCGCGTCGATCGGGTCGCGCGAAGGGCTGGGAAAGCTGATGGATTCGGCGAACCTGCCGATACGAGCCCGATTGTTCCATATTCAGGAATTCGCGTGCTCTACCCTCCTATTTGGCAACGTGATTAGCTATGAAATCCCGCTGTCGAGGATCATTGCTAATCACGTTTGGTAATGCGATCAATCTCGTCGTGATCCGCCGGCGTGAGCCGCCATCCGGTCGCGGCCACGTTCTCCCTCACCTGCTGCGCAGTGCTCGCTCCTGCGATGACGCTCGCGACGGTCGGTCGACCTGCGAGCCAACTGAATGCAAGCTCGAGCGGGGTATGCCCGCGTTTCTTCGCGAATTCCTGCAAAGAGGTAGCGATGGCCCAATTACGATCGGTGAGGAAGCGTTGGGTAAATACCGGAACGCGAGTGAGACGGGAGCGCGCCGGCAACGGCACGTCGCGCTGGTAGCGTCCTGTCAACAGGCCGCTCGCGAGCGGGTAAAAAGGAAGCAGCGACAGCCCGTTCGCCTGCATCACGGGAATCGACGCGCGCTCGATATCGCGCACGAGCAGGCTGTACTCATCCTGACAAGTGACGAATGCGCTGAGACCGGCGGATCGCGAGCTCGCCATCGCTTCGGTTACCTGCGCCGCATCGAGGTTTGAACATCCGATGCTGCGCACCTTTCCCTGGCGCATCAGATCGTCGAGCGCGCGCAGCGTCTCTTCGATCGGTACGGTGGGGTCGGGCTGATGCAACTGATAGAGATCGAGCCAGTCCGTCTTGAGCCGCTTCAGGCTCGCCTCGACGGCCGTCATGATGTAGCGCCGTGAAGCGCCCATCATCGTGCCGGCGTCGTCCATCTGCATGCCGAACTTGGAGGCAAGCACGATGTCTTTCCGGCGCGCGCCGAGCACCTCACCCAGAAATCGCTCGGAGCCGCCACGATTGCCGTAGTTGTCGGACGTATCGAAAAATGTGATGCCGGCGTCGAGCGCCGCTGACACGACTTCGCGGGCATCCGATTCCGGAATCCGGCCGCCGAAGTTGTTGCAACCGATCCCGACGACCGATACCTTGATGTTCGAATTGCCTAGGGTTCTTTGTTCCACCGGATTGGCCAGTCAATGAGTGGGAGATGACTGAATCATACAAGGGTGGGCGTGATCGGAATATCGCCCCATCAGAATTGAGAATAGCCCATTAGCGATATCTGGAAGAGCTGGAAGAGCTTGTCATGGGCCTCGCCTGGCAATAGAGTATCGGCAGACCCACCCCACTGAGCGTTACGTAACAAAGTGACTCTGCTCAGCCCCCTCATCCCTAGCCCTTCTCCCACGAGGGGAGAAGGGAATGCAATGCGGAAACGCGTGCCACACATTTCCGTAATTCTCAGTTGGAGGCTTCAGCATGATCAAAAGCGCGTTTCGCCAGCAACTCGAAGACGCGGTCAAGCAGCGTCACTCCGCGATGCACCCTTGGAGCGAGGCATGGAGCTCGGGTAAGCTGAACAAGCACCTGCTCGGTGAGTGGGTGAAGCAGCACTATCACTTCGTCACGCCGACCTCACGCATGATCGGGAACATCTATGTCAACTGTGACGTACCGGCGGTCGGTGAGTACCTGCTGGAGAACGTGTCCGAGGAAGAAGGATTGGTCGGACAGGCGGGATTTCCGGCCGTGCGGCATGCCGAATTGCTGCTCGATTTCGCCGAGCATTGCGGCTTCACACGCAAATCGATTGTCGATGCCGAGCTGAATGGCGAGTTGCTGCCCGAAACGCTGGGGTTGCAGGGCTGGTGTTATCGCCAGTCGCGCCGCCCATTTGTCGAGGCGATTGCCGCGATCCTGGTGGGGCTCGAATCGCAGGTGCCGGTGGTGTACAGCAAAACCACGCCGCCCCTCATTGAAAAGTACGGCTTCACCGAAGACGAAGTGACCTTCTTCCGCCTGCACATCGTGGCCGATGTCGAGCACGGCAACAAAGGCTTCGAGATCGTCGAGCAGTACGCGACGACACCCCAGCAACGCGATACCTGCCTCATGCTCGTGCGGCAGGCCGGGTTGATGCGCAGGCTCTATCTCGATGGGCTGTACCGGAAGTTTCTGGTCGATGCGATGCCGAAGGCGGCTTGAAGGACG
>JANMUI010000220.1:0-1942 GCA_031391405.1 Betaproteobacteria bacterium | reverse complement strand
GCCGGCTATGGCGATGAGGCCGGATTGCGTGATCGGCTCACTGCGCAGGCAATCCCCTATGCCGTGGGCGTGCGCTCGGGCACAACGGTATGGTGGGGGCCACATCAACCGGTCCCGCTGGTGACACGCAGCCCCGGGCGCGGTCGCCCGCGCACCCGCGTGCAACGCGATGACACGCACCAGCCCATCTCGGTGCTGGCGCTGGCCAAGAGTCTGCCGGCCAGCAGCTTTCGTAGCGTCAGTTGGCGCCAAGGCACCGCCGAGCTCCTGCGCTCGCGCTTTGCGCGGGTGCGCGTACAGGCGGCGCACGCCGATCGGGCGCGCGCCCCCGAATGGTTGGTGATCGAGTGGCCACTGCATGAGGCGCAGCCGATTCATTACTGGTTGTCCACCCTGCCAGAACGGCTCTCCAGCAAGCAGTTGGTGGGCACCATCAAAGCGCGCTGGATGATCGAGCGCGACTACCTGGAGCTCAAGCAGGAGCTTGGCTTGGGTCACTACGAGGGGCGCAATTGGCGCGGCATTCATCATCACGCGAGCCTGTGTATCGCCGCCTATGGCTTTCTGATGCTGGAGCGACTCGCCGGGGTTAAAAAAAACGCCGCTAGACTACAAACACCTGCCTTACCCGAAGGCTTCCGCCCGCGCGGGGCTCGGCCCGATGCAGCGTCACATCCCCTGGTCGATCGCCACCGCACGCTTTCGCCTGGCAAGAGTCATCCCACGCGCGCTTCGGCAATGCCTCTGGTGCGGCCTGCAACGGTAAAATAATGAACCGCCATTTATTAACACAGTAGGATTAATCAGCGCTTACTTGGCGGTCTTGCTGCGCCCGCCGGCGCACTTGACCGGCGTAATGAGCGATTGACGCTTCGAGCGTTAGCTTCGGTGCGAATCCGAGTACCGCGCTTGCACGTTTCAGGCTGAACGGCTGGTCGACGAAGCGGCGATCCTTCGAGGCCGCCCATGCGTCGGGTGTGATATCGACCTTCGCACCGGGAACGACCGACTTCACCGCTTCGATCACCTGCGGTGCGGTGTGCAAAACGCCGGCGCTGATATTGATCGCACGCTCCGCAGGATTTCGCACCGTGTAGCAAAGCACGATCGCGCGCGCGGCATCCTCAACGTACATGTACTGATTCGTGTTGGTGAACGGCCTATCGATCAGCACTGGCTTACCGAGCGCAGGCCCCTCCACGCACGTCGCCATGAACATCGCGCCGGCCGAGGCGTACCACTGCCCCAATCCGTAGACCGGACAAAAGCGCGGCGCGACGACATCCACTCCATAGGCCTTCTGATAGTGAAGCGCGATAACCTCGGCCGAGAGCTTGAGGCAGCCATAGAACGTGTCCGGTCCAATGCTGCGGTCTTCTTCCCATGGAGCGGTGGAGGATGCCGCCATTTCGTAGATGCCGATCGTCGAGCAGAGCACATAGCGACCGAGCTTGGCGAGCCGGTGCGCTTCCAGGGTGTTGACGGTGCCTTCGACCGTGACGCGCGTCGCCATGAACGGGCGATCCCGCGCGGTCTCGGGCAAGAACGCTGCGGTGTGCACCATACCGGTCACATCGTGCCGATCGATCGCATGCAGCATCTGCGGCAGGTCGAGAACGTCGCCGCGCTCCAAGGTGAACGGGCGATCCTCCATGACCATACGAATGTAGGCCTCGCTTGGTGCCACATCGTAGAAGAGCACAGCGTTACCGGCATCGACAAGCGCCTTCGCTGCGTGGGTAGCCAGCAGTCCCGCGCCGGTGATCATTACAGTCATCGTTCTCCCCCGCTAAGAATTGCAGGTGCGGTTGACATCCATATCTGCACACCGTCGCACCTACTGGATCACCTCGCTCGCGCGCATCAGGAGCGCTTTCGGCACGGTGATGCCGAGCGCACGCACGGCCTTGGCGTTGATAAACAGGTCGAACCGTTCTGACTG
>JANMUI010000389.1:0-15081 GCA_031391405.1 Betaproteobacteria bacterium | reverse complement strand
GCGGCCGCCTGCCTTTGCTATACATCGGGCACCACCGGGAATCCGAAAGGCGTGTTGTACTCGCACCGTTCGACATTGCTCCATGCCTACGCCGCGTCGCTCCCGGATGTATTCGCGTGCTCCGCACGGGAAGTCGTGCTGCCTGTTGTGCCGATGTTCCACGTCAATTGCTGGGGAATTCCCTACCTCGCGCCGCTTAATGGGGTGAAGCTCGTTTTCCCAGGCGCGGCAATGGATGGCAAGAGTTTGTACGAGCTTTTCGAATCGGAACGTGTGACGCTCACCGCAGGCGTGCCCACTGTCTGGTTGGGTCTGCTTGGCTATATGAAGCAGAACGCGCTCAAATTCTCGACCGTCAAGCGTGCGATCGTCGGTGGATCTGCCGCGCCGCCCGCGATGATCAAGGAATTCAGCGAGTCGTTCGGCGTCGACTGCCAGCATGCGTGGGGAATGACCGAGATGAGTCCGCTCGGCACGTTCAATACGTTGAAGGCCAAACACGCATCCCTCACCGAGGACGAGCGATTCAAAGTCAGAGTGAAGCAGGGGCGCGTGATCTACGGCGTCGAGATGAAGATCATCGATGCCGATGGAAAGGCGTTGGCGCATGATGGCCAAGCGTTCGGTGATCTCATGGTCCGCGGTCCCTGGGTAACCTCCGGTTATTTCAAAGCCGAAGGGGGTGACCCGCTGGTGGACGGCTGGTTTCCAACCGGGGATGTCGCCACGATCGATGCAGATGGGTACATGCAGATTACCGATCGATCCAAAGACGTCATCAAGTCGGGCGGCGAATGGATCAGCTCGATCGATTTAGAGAATATCGCGATGGCGCATCCGGGTATCGCGGAGGCGGCGGCGATCGGTGTGTTTCATCCGAAGTGGGACGAGCGGCCACTGATCGTTGCGATCAAACGGCCCGGGGCAGCCGTCACGCGCGAAGAATTGCTGGAATTTTTCGCGGGCAAGATCGCCAAGTGGTGGACGCCTGACGACGTGGCCTTCGTGGACGAGCTGCCGCATACTGCAACAGGCAAGCTCTCGAAGCTCACGTTACGGCAGAAGTTCAAGGACTATCGGCTACCGGAAGGTTGAGACGAACCACGCGCTTCTACTACGACGAAGCGAGTGTCAATGCGACATCCAATCGTCGCGACAAGGAGTAACGAATGGCGCAAGAGGTGCTGGTAACGCGCGATGGCGCGGTGCTGAACCTGGTGATGAATCGTCCCGACAAGAAGAACGCTCTGACAGCGGCGATGTATCAGTCCCTCGCGGATGCGTTGCAGGCGGGTGATGGCGATCCCGCTGTCCGCGCGATCCTGATCTGTGGCGCGGGGAATACTTTCACCGCCGGGAATGACCTTGCTGATTTTCTCAAGAATCCACCGCGCGGCAAGGACAGTCCGGTGTTTCGTTTCCTCGCGACGATCACCGGCCTCCAGAAGCCGCTGGTTGCCGGCGTCGAGGGTGCAGCCGTCGGGATCGGCACGACGATGCTGTTGCACTGCGACTTCGTGTATGCGGCCGACGATGCACGATTCGCATTGCCGTTCGTCAATCTCGGTATCTGCCCGGAGGCGGCGTCGAGCTTTCTGTTGCCGCTTGTTGCGGGGCATCGGTTGGCGGCGAAGCTTCTGATGTTGGGCGAGTCGTTTTCGGCGGCCGAGGCGGTCGCGGCCGGAATCGTCACCGAAACGCTTGTGCCCTCGAAAGTCGCAGAGACGGCGGCCGCATTTGCACGGAAGCTTGCCGAGAAGCCGGCGAGCGCCATCCGCACGACCAAGCGGCTAATGAAGAAGCAGTATCAAGGGCAAGTTCTGGCGGCACTCGCCGAGGAAAGTGAAACATTCGCCAGAATGCTGGGTGAACCTGCCGCGCGCGAGGCGATGGCGGCGTTCCTCGAGAAACGCAAGCCGGATTATTCGAAGTTCGCCTGAGGGCGAATGTTGCGGGCGAGGCGCGCGGATTCCGCGGTTAGTCAATTCCCTGGAGAAACCAGACGACCCCGGCCAGCGCCATGCCGATGCCGAACATGCTTCGCATCATTTTGCGGTCGACCATCGTGATGCCACTTTTCTTGCGGCTGGCGACCCGCCACTCGAAAACGATGAGCATGATCACGAAGATCATGAATATGGCGGGCCATCTGAATGCTTCCACGACTGACTGCCCTCACATCGGAATTGTTAAATATTGCGATCTTAGGGTGTTCGGCACGCGGATAAGGGAACGCAGTCCGGTCAATTGTGATGCGGTACCTGGGGTCGGAGGGCCTTCGTAGCGGGCCAAGGCAAGACTGCGCACTTCCCTGGGACAGCGAGGAGAAATTCCACGAATCGCGGGAGCCGCCGCGGGGCATCTGAACGGTGCCTGTCATCCGGAACCGGATTGAATCCGGCAGATCGCCGAACCCGTATGAGTAATGCTGCCTCCGAGCCGGGGCCATCCATGGGAACCCTCCAATGCTCAAATTCTCTGGTCTCCCTGCGTTGTTCCTGATCGCCTTTGCAGGCTCGTCGGCGGCTCAGATGCCCAACTGTTCGGCGGTCAGTGGCAGCTCGACCGTCGCATTGCTCGAGCTCTATACGTCGGAAGGGTGTGATAGCTGTCCCCCGGCCGACCGGTGGGTTGGGGAACTTGGGAAGCGTGGTTTTGGGACGGATCGAATCGTCCCCATCGCCCTGCATGTCGATTACTGGGATTACCTCGGATGGAAGGACCCGTACGCGCGATCTACTTTCACCGCACGGCAGCGCGAGGTTGTAAAACTCGGCGGTGGCGCGGTGGTCTACACACCCCAAATCCTGGTGAATGGGCGCGACTATCGGCGTTGGTCGAGCGCATCGTCATTCGCAGGCGACTTGAAAGCCATCAATGACCGACCGGCGCGCGCGACGATTGCCCTATCTCTCAAGCCAAGCGGACAGTCGACCGCGGAAGTGAGCGCCGCGGTAACGAATATTGATCCGGCGCATCGTGCAAAGGCCGCGCTTTATGTTGCGATCTATGAAGACGGCCTCTCGATGAACGTGACCGCGGGTGAAAACAAGGGTGTGCGACTCAAACACGATCGCGTCGTGCGCGAATGGTTCGGTCCGTTTGGCCTGGACGGAAGCGGCAAGATCGATTTGCATCGCGCAGTAATGCTCCCGGCGCGCTCCAAGATTTCCGGCGTGGTGGCGTTCGTTCAGAACCGGCGCAATGCCGAGATCCTGCAGGCCCTGGACGTCCCCGCCTGTTCAACCTGAGATTCCCCGCGGTCTTGCCACCGGGTTGTTGACTGCGCGAGACAGCTTGATCAGCGTTCGTCTCGGACGGTGAATCCTCGCTCGCGCATATCCCCGCGATAATTCCGCCGGAGTTGACGGCCGCGTGCGCACGCGGGCATAGTCCGCAGACTCGTTGAACGATCTGGACGAGCGATCGGGCCGATCCAGTTCAACGCGCCGATTCCGGAGGTTTCGTGCAAAGCTTTCTTGTCTGGTCGATCATTGGCTTTGTCCTGGTCATCGCTGAAATTGCGTCCGGGACGTTCTACATTTTTGTTCTCGGCCTTACGGCGTTCGTGGCGGCGGCGCTGGCCTGGTTCGGCGCGTCATTCACTGTCCAAGTGATCGTGGCGGTGACCTTCGGTCTGCTTGGATGCATACTGGTAAGCTGGCTACGACGCCGCGCCGCCGTGCCGGTCATGCGCGGGCTTGACGAAGGGCAGATCGTCAAGCTTGACTCGTGGGTCAGTCGGATCGACCGTCTGGTCAAAGTCAGGTACCGCGACACGCTGTGGGACGCCCGGATCGTCGATGGCGGAGACGGCGAGGTGGGAGACGTTTTCTACATCGTCGCGATGCGCGGGAATAATCTGGAAATCGCGAAGAAGCTTTCTTCGTAGTGCCGTCTTGCCGCGCGCAAATCGGCGGCCCGGTCGACTACGCTGCACATCAACTTAAAAAGAGGGGGATTCATGAACGGCTTTAGCCTCGGCACGATTGTCTCGCTGATCATCCTGATCTTTTTTGTGGTCCTCATCCTGAAAAGCGTCCGGGTCGTCCCGCAACAGTACGCGTGGGTCGTCGAGCGATTGGGAAAGTTTCACGCCGTGCTCGAACCCGGACTCAATTTCATCATTCCGGTTATCGATAATGTCGCCTATCGGCATTCGCTCAAGGAAGTGCCGGTCGATGTGCCGCAGCAGGTCTGCATCACCAAGGACAATACGCAGCTTGGCGTTGATGGTGTCCTTTACTACCAGATTACCGATCCCCGATTAGCGTCGTACGGTACCGCAAACTATCTCTACGCCATCACCCAGCTCGCGCAGACTACCCTGCGTTCTGAAGTGGGCAAGATGGAGCTCGACAAGACCCTCGAATCACGCGACACGATCAATCGTTCGATCGTCGATGTGCTGGACGAGGCGGGCCGGTCCTGGGGCGTCAAAGTCCTGCGCTATGAGTTGAAGGACCTCACGCCGCCCGACGCTATCCTCAAGGCGATGCAAACGCAGATCACCGCCGAGCGGGAAAAGCGCGCCGTTATCGCGAAATCCGAAGGCGAAAAGCAGCAGGACATCAACATCGCCGAAGGCGACAAACAGTCGAATATCCTGCAGTCGGAGGGTCAGAAGCAGTCGGCTATCAACAAGGCGCAAGGCGACGCGACCGCCATTCGATTGCTTGCGGATGCAACGGCCAGTGCCCTGACCACCGTGGCGCATGCGCTTGCCCAGCAAGGCGGGCAGCTGGCCGCGAACCTGAAGGTCGCGGAGGCGTATGTCGCGGCATTCAGCAATCTCGCGAAAACGAACAATACGATGATCATCCCGAGCAATCTTTCAGATGTCGCGAGCGCGGTCGCCTCGGTCATGACCGTTTTGCAGCGAAGCAGCGGAACGTCGAGCACGCACGCCGATGACAGGAAAGCCTGAGCCGTCGCCGGCATCGCAGCGCGCGCCATTGCAACAGTCGATAGGGTCGCGCGATGCAACCTCGAATCATCCGTATGACCGATGCCTTTCGATGGCCGGGCGGACGTCGTATTGCGATCGTCTTCAACCTCGCCTAGGAAGCGTGGTCCGACGGCAAGGCGCCTGGCATCGGTTCGATGGGCAACGTTCTCCAACCGGGACTCTTCGACACGAATGCCCACTCGTGGGCGACAATCGGGGCGTTGCGCGGAATCGATCGTCTATTGGGAATCGTCGAATGGATCTGAATGATCTCCCGGTCTGCGTGCGCTACGGCCAGCCCCCGCGAATGATGATCGACATGTTCGACGATACGATGCGCGCGCTTCGCGATCGGGAATCGCGCTCGCTCATGGTCGACGTGACGGCGCATGCGCACGTATTCGGTCGGGCGGCGGGCGCATGGGTTTGCGAAACGATCATCGAGCGCGCCAAAGCGATGCCTGATGTATGGATCGCAACGCGACAGGAAATTGCACGGCATGTGCTTGCATGCGTTTGGCGCTTTTCCAGAAAGCCCTGTCAGAGCCGCACGTAGTCGAAATCCAGCGCCGGTTGACTGTTGATGCCCCGCTGCGGCGGCGCGATCCATCCCGCGATTTTTCCGGTTTCGCGCACCGGGGCCATGATCGACGCCAAGTGCGCGCGGTCCGCATCCGTCGGAAGCCACGATGTGCGCATCGACTCGAAGTGGGCCATGCCAACGCGATCACCGGTCGGGGTAAAGAAATCGTTTGCGTAGACACCGAACTTCCGGTTGAAACGCTGGCTCGGCAAGGTCAGCGCGTACTGCACGCCGGCACGCTCGATCACTCGATTCAGGCGGCCGAGCAGTTGTTGCACTTCCTTGAGATAGGCCTGACGCATCGCGCCGTTGAGGGCGCCTCGAACCGGCACTTCGACGCTTGAGAATCCATCGGCGAGTCGCCGCTCGACGGTAATCGGCGAATCGAGCCGCACATGCTCGTCAAACGATGATTCATGGACGCGGCTCTTGATGCCGGCATCGAACACGTCCGCCGCCCGCGTCGACTCGTCATTGCCGAAGAGATCGTAGATGCGCGGCGCCCAGAAATTGAAGTATCGCTGGATCTGATGAAGCGTGATTCCACCATGAGGGCGAATGTCGTCGGTATCGTGCAGCCTCATCAAATCGAGCGTGCGCTGTACGACTCTTCGCAAGCCATCCTCCCCGATGAACATGTGGTGGGCTTCTTCGGTGAGCATGAATTGCACCGTGCGTGCAAGCGGATCGAACGCACCTTCGGCCACAGACAGGAGCTGATATTTGCCGTCGCGATCGGCGAGGAAGCACCACATGAAGAACGACAGCCAGTCGTTCACCGGTGTGTTGAAGGCGTCCAGGATGCGCGGATTGTGCGCATCACCGGAACGGCGCGCGAGCAGGCCCTCTGCATCGTCGTCGCCCGCGGCGCCAAAATGCTCGAACAGAAGGTGCGCCATGGCCCATAAGTGGCGACCCTCTTCGACATGGAATTGGATCAGGTTGCGCAAGTCGTAGAGGCTTGGTGCGCTGGCGGCGAGCCGAAAACTTTGCTCGACGGAACCCGGTTCCGTATCGCCTTGCGTGATCAGATGTTTGTGGAGGGTGGCGCGGTGCTCGTCCGGAACCGCCTGCCAGACCGGTTGCCCGGCCAGTGCACCGAACAGGACGCGACGTTCCGGTTTTGGCGGCATTTGGAACACGCCCCAGCGATACTGCGAGAGCCGCACGAACCCATACCGCGCCCAACCGTCCGCATCAACGCCGACCGGGGTGCGCAGATACACCTCTTCGTCACGCACGCCAAGCGGACCCCAATCGCGCCACCATTCGCGAAAACGTCCATCGAACCAATCGAGTCGCCGACGCAGCGCCGGACGCTCTGCAAGGCCAACGTTGTTGGGGATGGAGCATGAGAGGTCGACTTGCATCGAGCCAATGGGTCCTAGTGCTTCAGACGAACCACGACGGCTCAATCGAAAGATGCCACGCAATCGATTTCCACATTCACGCCTTTTCGGTGGGGTGTAGCGCCGATGCATGTGCGCGTCACCTTCTCGCCTGCCATTGCGTCGCGAAACGCCTCATTGAATGCCGGAAAGTCTTCAATGTTACGGAGGACGACCCGCATGTTCACGACATGGCGGAAATCCAGACCTGCGGCGGCTAGCACGCTCTTCAGGTTGTTTAACGTCTGCCTGGTCTGTTCGCGAATATCCGGCGAGACGACTTCACGGGTCTTGGGATCCAGCGGTCCCTGGCCGGAGACAAACAAGAGGTTGCCTGCGCGAATTGCCTGGGCGAGCGGCGAGGGCGTGGACTGATTCGTGAAGCCGGTAGTGGGAGCGTCCGGCGAAGTGATGATTTGCTTTGGCATGGGGTCGTCGAGGCGAGTGTGTGGACGGCGGGATCATCTCATGCGGTCGCGGGCCGGTGTATCGGCGCATCGCGCAGAGGGGCCGCGAGCGCCGCGGCTGCGAGCGCAAGCCCGATGGCAATCCACCACATCGTGTCATACGAGCCGGTGAGATCGAACACGCGACCGCCCAGCCAGGAGCCGAAAAAGCCGCCGAGCTGATGGCTGCCGAACACGATTCCATACAGCGTCGAGAAGTAACGCGGACCGAATATGTGCGCAACGATCGTCGTCGTGGGCACCACGGTGGAAAGGTATAGCAATCCCATGAGCATCGAGAACGCGATCGCGAGGGCGGGTGTCATCGGCAGCAGGATCAGCGGCAGGAAAATCACCGCACGCAGTAGGTAGACGCTCGCGAGCAGGTAGCGATTGCGATAGCGTGTGCCGAGCCATCCGGCGGCAAACGAACCGAAGATGTTGAACAGCCCGATGAATGCGAGGGCCTGCGCGGCAACCGCCGGCGTCATGCCGCGGTCGCTGAGATACGCGGGGAGATGTGTCTGCACGTACGACACATGAAACCCGCACACGAAGAACGACGTGGTCAGCAACCAGAAACCCGAATGGCCGGCGGCCTCGGCGAGCGCGAGACGAAGGCTTGCCGCGCCCGCGGGTGGCTTCGCCGCGCCCGGCGCGGGAGGGCGCAATCCGAACGCGATCGGGATGATAAGGGCCGCACACAGCGCAAGAATCCCGCTTGCAACGCGCCAGTCCCAAGCGCTCAGCACCGCTTGGGCTGCGGGAATCATCGCGAATTGACCGAATGATCCTGCCGACATCACGATGCCGAACGCCTGCGCACGCTTCTCTTGAGGAATAGCGCGCGCCACCGCGCCCATTGCGATCCCCATGCTGACGGCCGTGCTGCCGACGCCGAGCAGGATTCCGAAGGTCAGTTGCAACCCGGCGCCGCTTTGAACATGCATGGCAAAGAAAAGGCCGAGCGCGCTGAATACCGCGCCGACGATTATCACCTTCATCGCACCGAAGCGATCGGCCAAGGCACCGGCGAACGGGCCACCAATACCCGTGATCAACGTACTGAATGCGAGCGCGAGACTGAACACCTCACGACCGAGCTGCAGCTCCGCGCTGATCGGCTTCATGAACAATCCGAATGCAGCCCGAATGCCAAGCGAAAAGGCGACCACGAACGCCGCTGATAGGATGACAATCCAGGAGGAACGATGCATCGATGATTTCCTTCGTGGTTGTGCGGTCTGGGAGATTCTCGTTTCCGGGAATTATCCGAATGCGGTCTTGATTTCTTCCGGAATCGAATAGGCCTTCAGTCGCTGCGGATCATCCGGATGGGAGCGCGACCAGACGCGAATCTCATAGCCCTCCACCGCGCGGACACCGCGGTTGAGGATCACATGTTGGCACTCGAAGGTCTTGTCGTTCCATTTGTTGATCTGCGTCTCGACGATGATCTCGTCCCGAAAGAGGCAAGGCGCAATGAATTTTGCCTTAGCCTCGACGATGGGCAGGCCACGCACGCCGTACTTCGCCATCAGGTTATCCCAGTCGAGACCCACGCTATCAAAGAACAGCCGCGTCGATTCATCGAACCAGGCGAAGTAGTTTGGATAGAAAACGATCTTCGCGGGATCGGTATCGCCCCAATGGACGATCACGTTGTGCTGGAATTTCTTCATTGACCTTTGCCTATCTCACGCCTGAATCGAGCGTGGCGCGCAGTTTGAAGCGCTGGACCTTGCCAGTTGCCGTGCGGGGAATTTCGTCGATCAAGTGTACTTCGCGGGGACACTTGTAGATCGACAGCGTGGATGAAAGCGCGCTCTGGATGGTCGATACCGTTGCAGCGGGATCGTCGGCCCGGCTGTTCGGCACGATGAAGAGCGCAAGGCGCACCAATCCGTCCATATTCGAGGCGCCCACGACGGCAGCGTCCGCCACCTGGCTCAGTTTGAGCACCTGCTCCTCGACCTCGGCTGGACTCACCCATTGCCCGGAGATCTTGAGCATGTCATCGGCCCGGCCTTCGTGGAAATAAAACCCGTGCGGATCTCGCCTGTACACATCGCCGGTCCGGAACCACGATCCGACGAACGCATCGTTCGATCGGGCCTGTTGATTCCAGTAGCGATCCGCAATGCTATCCATCTTCACCCATAGCGCACCGGGCGTATCAAATCCGGGCACAGCGATGCCGTGTTCATCGCGGAGCTCGACTTGTGCACCGGGAGCGGGTTTGCCCGACGATCCTGGTTTCAGATCGTCCGGATGATTGGCGAGGAAGAAATAGATCGATTCCGTCGAGCCGATGCCATCGATGATCGGCAGTCCGGTGGCGTTCTTCCATCGATCGAAAAGCACCACCGGTAGACGCTCGCCGGCTGATACGCAGTGCCGCACGCATGCAAAGCGCGCGCGCGTCGCGATCCCATCGCGCAGCAGATTGCGATACATGGTTGGCACGCTGACGAATATTGTCGGCTGATGGCGCTCGACAATCGCGCCAATCGAGGTGCTCGCGGGCCAACCATCGAAAAGGACGCTCGTCGCGCCAAGTCGCAGTGCGGGAAACAGATTGTTGCCGAGCGAATAGGCAAAGAAGAGCTTCGAGGTGGCAAAGATCCGGTCGCCGGCACCGACCCCAAGCCACTCGCCGGGGAATCGATCGGCGAGGAGGACGTCGTGATGCAGATGCACCGCCGCCTTCGGCGTCCCGGTTGTCCCGGAGGTGTACAGCCAGAAGGCCATGTCGTCCGGGGACATCGCTGCAGCATCGAAATCGCCGGATTGACCGTCAGAAATGCTTTCCAACGTTGGAAGCCCTTGCGAGTCGTGACCTGCGACATGAACACGGATCGATGCATCAACCTTCGATGCGATGGCGCGATAGACGGGCATGAACTCTGAATCGATCAAAAGCATCTTCGCACGACTGTCGTTCAGCATCCCCGCGAGATCGGCGGCGCTTGCACGCAGATTGATCGGCACGGCTACTGCGCCCGCCTTGATGCAGCCAAGGAGCGCGCTTACCATTTGCGGTGAATCCTTGAGCATCAGCATGACCCGTTGCTCCCGGTCGATACCAAGCTCTCGCAAGCCATTCGCGAATTGGTTTATGCGCGTGAGGAGGTCCGCATAGGTGATTCGCTCGCCGTCGAACAGGAGCGCCACGCGTTCTGGATGCGCCGCAACGCGAGTGGGTGCAAGCAGTTCGTCGGCGGCGTTCAAGGCGCAATCAGTTCATTGTGGGGACGCTGACGATTATAGCGGCGCGTTCACGCTGCCCCGGACGGCGCCGCGGGTACCACGAATCGCTCCATCTTCTTGCGTAGTTCAGGTGCCAAGGGTTTCGACCGGTGTTCGATCGTTGACGTTTGGATCCGGGTCTCGGCCACGAGCGCGCGAAGGTCGTCGTGGCAGGTGATGCGGATCGCGAGCTCGACCGCGGATCGACCGAGTCGCGTGATTTCGAGCGTGCAGTCGAGCACGTCCCCGATCACGCTGGGTGAGAAGAATTCGGTCGCGGTCTTCTTGACTGGAAATCCCTGCTTCTCATCGATATGGAATTGCCGCCAATCGACCCCGAGCGCCTGCGTGAACCAATCCTCCACGACCTCGTTGAACAGGAGAAAATACTGCGGGAAAAACACGATCCCTGCCGGATCGCAATGTTGGAATCGGATGAGCTTCTGGGTGACGAATGCAGGCATGAACGGGCAGCCGGGGCGTTTGAAGGGTGTATTGTCGGTGAAGGCGCGCTTTTCGACAGGGCACGATAGAGCGCGACAAAAGTTCGGGCATTGACGCGAGGACGCGAGACATGCACTCAACACGTCGGCTCGAGACGTGGCATTGACACCAGCGTTGTCGGGTGCGAGCATGATTTCCATCAAATTATCGACAATACGCATCGAGCAAACCATGGGCATCCTACAAGCGGACAAGACGCTTCCCGCGAATCGATTGATATTCGATGTGCGCCGCGACGAAGCGTTATTGCATCGATTCCATACCGACTTGTCCGGCATCATGAACGAATACCGGTTATCGGCGGCCGAGCAGGCAGCGTTACGCGCGGTCGATCTGAAAGCGCTGGCCGAGCTTGGTTTGCATCCCTACTTCCTTCCGCAAGTTGCGCGCATCTTCAAGGGCGGGGGCTACAACCACAACGACAGCGAAGCGGCGCAGCTCTACGCGCGCAAGATGCTCGCCGCGGGCGACTGAGCTGGTCATGGCAAAGATCGTTTCGGTCATTGCGCTGGCACATGCCCCCGGGGTCACCGGATGGCTCGACAAGGCACCGCAGGCGGAGCAGGACGAATTGCTTCGCGGGTACGACGACATGGCACGCCGCCTCGCGGCCACCAAGCCCGATGTCATCGTCGGCATCGCCAACGATCATCTGCTCAATTTTCGCATGGAGAACATTCCCGATTGGTGCGTGGGCATCGCCGATCGCTGGCAGGGTCCGGCCGCGTGGTTTCGCGACTGGTTGAATGTGGCGGACTACGAGCTTGCCGGACATCGCGGGCTGGCACGTCACATTGTGCGTGGGGCAGGTGATCGCGGCATCAATCTCGCGTTTGCAGAGAAACTGCTCTTCGACGACAACTGGTCTGTGCCGCTCAAGTTCCTCACGCCGCGCTATGACGTCGCGCTGGTGCCGATCCACATGAATTGCGTCATGCCGCCATTGCCGCCCAATGGTCGATGCTATGCGTTCGGTCAGGCGCTGGCTGAAATGATTCGAGCCTGGCCCGGCAATGAACGTGTTGCGATCGTGGCTACCGGTGGTCTATCACACGACCCCGGTGGCCCGAAATACTTTGCGGTCGATGAGGCATTCGATCGCTGGTTTCTCGAGCTGCTCGACGCGCCGGACCATGCGCGTGTCTTGCGTGAGGTCACACACGAGAGGATGATCGCCGCGGGTGACGGTGGCACGGTCGAGCTGCTCGCCTGGATGGTGGCGATGGGTGCCGCCGGTGCGGGAAGCAAAGCGCAGACCGTATTCTATGTACCGTCAGTGCCGCTGCGCTGCGGGATGGGCGGTGTGGCGTGGCAGCTCGCGGGGTAGAGAGATTTCAACTTGCGATTCCCCGTGGTCTTGCCACGGACACGACGAAATCGGCATGACATTGCCAGAACGGATTGGGCCGCGAGCGTCGACGCCTGCGCCGTTTGCTACCGACGCAGATCCGCGCACTCCGGAATCGGGGTGAGCACCGGTCGTCCGGCGAAATGCTCGATCAGGTTCTCCACGACCAGATCGCCCATTTTCTTCCGCGTCGCATGCGTCCCGCTGCCCAAATGCGGCGTGAGGACGACGTTCTCGAGCGGCCAAAGGGCCTCGGGGGTCTCCGGCTCCTTGTCATAGACGTCGATTGCCGCCGCACCGAGGCTGCCATCTTTCAGGCATCGAATGACGGCTTCGGTATCGACGACCGAGCCGCGCGCGACATTCACAAGAGTACCCGTGGGTCCGAGCGCTTTCATCACGTCTTCATTGACCATGTGGCGCGTGCCTGCGCCGCCCGGAAGAATGCAGACCAGCACATTGCTTGCCTTGGCGAGCTCCAGCACGCTCGGGAAGTACGGGTATGTCACGTCAGATTGGCGCGTGCGGCTGTGGTATTGAACCTGCATGCCGAAGGCCATCGCCCGCTTGGCGATCTCCTTGCCGATGCGTCCGAGTCCGAGAATGCCCAACTTCAGATCGCCAAGATGGCGCGTCAACGGGTAATTGCCATTCGCCACCCATTTGCCCGCGCGCAGATAACGATCTGCTGCGACGACGCGCCGTTCAATCGCGAGAATCAACGAAAGCGTCGTGTCGGCGACGGCCTGATTGAGTACGCCTGGCGTATTAGTCACCATCACCTTGCGTGCGCGCGCGGTAACCGCATCGACGTTGTCATACCCCACACCGAAGTTGGCGATGATCTCCAGCTTTGGCAGCGACTGCATCAGCGCGACATCCGCGAGTCCGGTGCCGGCGATCGCTCGCACGCGCGGACCGACTTCGGCCAGCATTGCCTGCCGATCTTTCGCTTTGTATAGATCGTGCGTCGTAAATTCGCGACCGAGCCATTCGAGGGAAGGGCCATAGAACGGACCGGTGACAAGCACTTCTTCTTTCATGATCGGTTGTCTCCAATGACGAGGGCCGGATTGTAGAGGACGATCGCCTTCATGGGTCATTGATGGTGAGAGGTTAAGATAGATCCCTCAGATGACAGGATGTTCCGCATGCCGGACGAGGGTGAGCAGGTGCCGCGTACAAAGACTTCTGGCGCGCTGGCTGGGACGCGCGTGGTTGATCTATCCCGCGTATTGGCAGGCCCGCTCGCGACCCAGATGCTGTCCGATCACGGGGCGGAGGTCATCAAGATCGAACCCCCGCGAGGTGACGAGACACGCACGCTCGGGCCGCCATTCGTTGATGAGAGCGCGGCCTACTATCACGCGTTGAACCGGAACAAGCGTGGCATCGCCCTCGATCTCACCAAGCCGGAAGCGCGCGAAGTGTTGTTCCGATTACTCGAAGGTGCGGATATTCTCGTCGAGAACTTCCTGCCCGGAACAATGGAATCATGGGAACTTGGTTATGACGCGGTGCTTTCGAAGAGATTTCCGCGACTCATCTATTGCCGGATCTCCGGGTTCGGGATGGATGGCCCTCTTGGTGGATTGCCCGGCTACGATGCGGTGCTGCAAGCGCAGTGCGGATTGATGAGTGTGAACGGGCATCCGGATACCGGCACGACGCGGGTCGGTATCGCTTTGGTCGACATCACGACCGGCATGTCATCGACGATTGGAATTCTTCTGGCGATGGCAGAGCGCAATCGATCGGGGCGAGGTCAGCTCGTTGACCTCAGTCTCTACGATGTTGGATTGTCGCTCCTGGTTCCTCACGCTGCAAACTGGTTCGCGACGAATCGTGCGCCGAAGCTGAGCGGCAGCGGTCATGCGAATCTCGCGCCATACGACAAGTATCGAACCACCGACGGCGAGATTTTTCTAGGCGTGGTGAACGACGGCCAGTTTCGCAAGCTCTGTCGAGCAATCGGTCGAGATGACCTCGCCAATGACGAGCGATTCCGGACCAATCCCGACCGCGTGGCGAATCGCGATACCCTGCGCAAGGAAATCGAGGCAATGCTCGCGGGCCGTCAATCGGCCGAGCTGTGCGAATCGCTCATGGCAATAGGTGTGCCTGCCGGCCCGGTCAACACCGTGCCGGAGGCGATGACACATCCGCATACGGTGCAACGGAATATGTCCGTCGAGATCGACGGCTATCGTGGCATTGGCGTCCCCGCCCGGTTGTCGCGGACGCCGGGTGCGATCCAGCGGCGCCCGCCAAAATTTGCCGAACACACGCACGCCGTCCTCGCCGAGGCGGGGTATTCGAAGGACGAGATCGGGCGACTGATCGTCGCCGGCGCCGTTCTCGAGAAACCGCGCAAATAGCTCGCCGCCTAACGGGTTGATGATGCCGCACATTCTCGATATTCGCGACTACGACGCGCTCAAGCAGACTTTTTCATGGGACATGCTCTGGACGTTGTTCGATGGTGATCGCGAGCGCATGAACATCGCGCATGAGTGCATTGATCGGCATCGTGCGCGCGGTACTGCAATCAGCGTGAAATTCGAAACGGGTGCGGTCGAGCACTACGCTTTCGCGGAGCTCGCGGACCAGACCAG
>JANMUI010000380.1:0-6637 GCA_031391405.1 Betaproteobacteria bacterium | reverse complement strand
TCGGAAGGGAGCGTTGCGCAGACCAGGATCGATATTCGCCGGCTTGAGCCGGGCTGGACGGGAATGGTGTGGATTGCAGGCGCCGCGCAACCCGAATCCGGCATGCCGATCGCGGAACCAACGGTCGCTCTGCGTCGTTCGGCGCCATCGGCAAGTCGCATTCCGAGATGGCTAGCCATCGGTCTGTTGTGTGCCGGTGTGGCGTTTGCCGTCTGGATGGGCGCTGGACAAATCCAGACCGAAGTCATCGCGAGCGCGCGCGTCGTGCCGGAGCCACCACCCACGCCGATCACCGCACCCGCATCGGGCGTTCTGCGCAGCTTGACCTTGAAGGATGGCGATGGTGTGAAGGCGGGCGATCTTATCGGCGAGATCGAGGTCGCCGCGCCTGCGAGCAACAACGTCGATCGCTCGGCGCATGTCGAAGCGGCGCTGGCGGTCGCGCGTGCGAATGCGTTGCTCACCGCCGTCTCGCTCAATGCGCCACCCGTGCTCCAAGACGTGCCTGACCTCGATTCGTCCCGGCTCGTGATCGAGCAGCAGCGCCTCGTCGCCCGCTTCAACGAGTATCTCGGCAAACTCGCCGCAACCGATGCGGAAGTGGAGCAACGCCGGGTGGAGCGCGTGGCCGCCCTGGAGCTGGTCGCGCGAACCACCGAAGCGCTGGACGCCGCGCAGAAGCAAGCTGCCGCGAGCAAGTTGTTGCTCGAACAAGGCTTTATTTCGCGCGATGCATTCGTCGAGAAGGACGTGCGTCGCATCGAGCTCGACCGCGAGGTCGCGCGTCACCAACTCCTCGTCGCGGAGCGCACGCGCGCGCTCGAAGGGGTCCAGCAACGCCAGCGGAATACGCGGGGTGAATTCGAGCGCACGTTGCAGGTCGAGCGAGATGAAAGCGCGAAGCTGGCCGAGACGATGCCCAAACCCGTATCACTGCCGGCGGTGGTCGTCGCGATTGTTGCCGTGGGCGAGGGGATCGCGCGCAATGTTGCGAATGCGCGGATCGGACAGCCTGTCGAACAAGGGCAACGACTCGGTGGTTTTGCCCAGCCACGTGGGGCGCTCGAGCTCGATGCGGTTCTGGCTGAGCGGGACGCTTTGAGGGTGAAGCCCGGCCAGCACGGAACGGCTGCCGTTGCCGCAGCGCCGTCCACAGCAACCGCGCTCGCCGTCCGTGTCATTTCGGTCCATGAAGCCGAGGCTGGGCCGCCGGCGATCGGTCGCACGACGCGGGTGCGTTTGCAGGCCGACCAACCGGGACCCATCGCAACCCGGACAGAGCCATCCGACGACCCGAATACGACGTGGCAAATCCGCATCCGGACCGGCACACAGATGCGATTCGGGCAGTGGATCGAGCGGTTCAAGGGACGCTGATCCGATCGGCCCGATCGTGATATACCCGCTGCATATCAGTTAAAGGAGACGCCATGGCTGAACCCAAACAGGAGAAAAAGAAACGCACGATCACGGAGATCCGTGACTCGAAGAAGACCGGCGAGAAAATGGTCTACACCTCGGTGCTCGACTACACATCGGCCAAGTGGGCCGAGATGGCTGGTGTTGACGTGTGTGTCGTCGGTGATTCGCTCGCGATGACCTGTCACGGGCATCCGAATACGATTCCCGCCACGATGGAGATGATGATTCTCCATGCGCAGGCGGTGCGTCGCGGCTCACCCAACACTTTCGTGCTGGGCTGCATGCCTTATCAGAGCTACAACACGATCGATCGCGCGCTCACCAACGCAACGCGCTTCATGCAGGAGGCGCTCTGCGACGCGGTCAAGCCGCAGGGCGGCAAATCGCAGGCGCATATCCTGAAGGCGCTGGTCGATAGCGGCATCCCCACCGCTTCGCACATCGGCCTCACGCCCCATACGGTGGCGATGTTCGGCGGATTCCGCATCCAGGGGCGCACCGCGGATGCCGCGATGAAAATCCTCGAGGACGCATTCGCGATCCAGGATGCGGGCTGCTTCATGGTCGAATTCGAGGCGGTGCCGGCGAAGATCGCCAAGGTGATCTCGCAGCAACTCGAGATTCCAACCATCGGGATCGGCGCGGGTGTGGGCACCGACGGCCAGATTCTCCTGTCGTATGATCTTCTCGGTGTGTTCACCGACTTCAAGCCCAAGTTCACCAAGCGGTTTTCGAACCTGACCGAAGTCGCGGTCAGCGGTTTGAAGCAGTACGTGAGCGAAGTGAAAGCGGGCACCTTCCCGGACGACGATCACAGCTACACGGTTGATGAAAAGGAATACGAGAAGTTTCTGGGGCTGGTGGAGAGGCGCAAACATCAGTGATCGCGCTTCTGGCTTCTACTAACCTAAAGACAAGCGCTCAAAAGACAAGCGCTCAAAAATTCACCACAGAGGACGCGGAGGACACAGAGGAGGCGATGGAGGAGGTTTGGCGTTTCCCGTTTCCCCGTTTCCCCGTTTCCCCGTTTCCCCGTTTCCCCGTTTCCCCGTTTCCCCGTTTCCCCGTTTCCCCGTTATTTGGCGTCCTCTACTGGTGAATCGGTACGCAAAATCCCTGCCGAGCGCCTAATATATGCATATGCATTGTCCGCGATCCGTTTCGCAAGAATTGTCGAGCAAGGAGATAGCCCATGACCAGTTTGGTCGAACGCCACAGCATGAGTGAGCGTCAGAAGAATTTTCGCGCCGACTACATGGCCCAGGTCCGCAAGGGCTACAGCGGCCAGCTGCATATCGGCGTCATCTATGTTGTCGGACTGTCGGTCATCGCCTGGTGCGTGAGCCGCATGGTCGGGGCGACCTGGGAATGGCTCCTGGTCATCCCGATCTTGTTTTTCTCGAACATGTTCGAGTGGTGGATCCACAAGTACGTCATGCACCGGCTGGTGGACGTCTGGGCGTTCCGGGCCATCTACGACCGGCACACGCGCCAGCATCACCAATATTTCAGCGACAACGAGATGACCGTGGGCAGTGCGCGCGAATGGCGAATCATTTTCTTTCCGTGGCGCGCGTTATTTACATTCATAGGCATGGGCGCGCCGTTCGCGTGGCTGCTGGGTTCGATCCTCAATCCCAACGCCGGTTATGTGCTCATGGTGACGATGATCGGTAATTATCTGCTCTACGAAGCCTTCCACTATTGCTGCCATGTGCACGACAACTGGTTCGTGCGCAATGTGCCGTTCATCAATACGATCCGCCGGCACCATACCGCTCATCACAATTTCGGCATCATGATGGCGCGCAACTTCAATCTGACGTTTCCAGTGGCCGATTGGGTCATGGGCACCAGTGACCTCGATCGTGGATTGATCGGCCACGTCTTCAATGGTTACAACGAAGACCACGTCAGGCCCGAGCTGAAGGCCACCATCGAACGATTCCGCCGCCACGACGCACCGGTCACGATTGACGGGCCGATTCTCGACGGACCGAAAGGACAAGCCGCCTGAGTATGTACGGTTGTACGAATCAAAATAACGAGGAGACATCATGCAGAAGCGCGATTTCCTGAAGTTCGGTGCGGCGGGCGCCGCGGCCACCGTTGCAACATCGGCCTCGGCGCAAGGGGCGGCAACCCACACGTGGAAAATGGCAACCGCTTGGCCCGGCGGGCCGCTCATGGACATCGGTGCCAAGGCATTCGGGGAACGCGTCGAGATGCTGAGCGGCGGGCGCATCAAGGTGCAGACGTTTCCGGGCGGGGCGCTCGGCAACGCGCTCAAAGTGCCCGACACGGTCAAGAACGGCGTCGCCGAATGTGGCCATACCTGGATCGGCTACGACTGGGGCAAGGATCCGACTACCGTGTTGTTCGGCGGGTACGCGGGCTCATTCGATACCGAACGCATGCTCCATTGGCTCTACGAGGCGGGCGGCGCGGAGTTGCAACGGCAGTATCGCGATGAGATGGAAGGGGTGGTTTCGTTACCGCTTTTCATTCGCACGGCCGAAGTGTTTCTCCATTCTCGAAAGCCGGTGCGCACGCTCGCCGATCTCAAGGGCTTGAAGTTGCGGACCGCGGGGGCTTGGCTCGAGATGGCGAAGGATCTCGGCGCGGCGCCGGTGACCACGGCAGGGGGCGAGGTGTACCCAATGCTGGAGCGTGGCGCGATCGATGCGACCGAGTGGGGCACCTTGTGGGAGAACATCGCGCCTGGTTTCTACAAGGTTGCGAAGTATTTGATCTATCCAGGGGTGCATCAACCCACTGCACCGTTTGAACTTGTCATCAACAAGGATGCCTGGAACAAGCTCTCCGCGGGTGACAAGAAGATCGTTGAAACCGCGGCGAAACTGGTCACGTTCGAGTCGTGGCTCAAGATCGGTCAGGAAGACGCCAAGGCGCTCGATTTCTACAAGAAGGCGGGCAACGAGATCATCGAGCTTGACGCCGAAGTGCAGTATGCGGCGCGCAAGATCGGCCTCGACTGGGCGGACAAGATGGTGAAGGAAGGCAAGCACAAGTGGTTCGGCCGGGTCCACAAGAGCCTGCAGGAGTTCGATGTGCAATGGAAGAACGCCGAGAGCTGGCGCAAGGTGAAGGTGCGCAATTGAGCGGCCCTGCTGGTTGAGATTCATTGAACTCGGATCACAGCGTCAGGCGAACACGACGGCTCAACAGCCTCGACGATTCTGTTGTTCGGTTGGGCACGATGGCGCTTTCTCTGCGATCGTTGTGCCCGCTGCGTCGTCGTGGTTCAAGCTTAGAACCCGTTGCAAAATGAGGTGAAACATCCCCTCATACTCCCCTAGGTTTTGGCCGTTTGGCGTCATTTTGAAACGGCCTCCTAGTTTCGAGTCGGTAAATTGAATGCATTGATTCGTGGCATTGAGCGCGCGGTCGGAGCGATTGGTATTTTCGCCGCTTTGCTGCTGGTGCCGCTCACGCTGGCGACTTGCTGGGAAGTCTTTTCGCGCTACGTGATGAAAGCGCCCACCGTTTGGGCGTACGAGGTCGGCTACCTTCTGACCGGCTCGCACTTTCTCCTTGGCCTCGCCTACACGCTGCGGGAGCGCGAACACATTCGGATCGATATCTTTTCCGGGAAGTTTTCGCCGCGCACCCGGGCAATCATCGATCTCATCGCCTATTGCATCGTGGTGCCGCTGTTGATCTGGCTCACGTTCGCCCTCGCGCAGCATTTCTGGATCGGCTGGTCGCGCTTTGAGCGTACCGGGCAATCGGCCATGAATATGCCCGTCTGGCCGTTCCGGACCGTCTTCGTGGTGAGCTTTCTCCTATTCGCGATGCAGACGTTCGTTGCGCTGCTGCAAGCGCTTACCGCGATGAAGCGAGAGGCGCGCTGATGGATTGGCTCCCCTTTCTGATGCTGCCTATGGCCTTCACCCTGATGTTCCTCGGGGTGCAGGTCGTGTTCTCGATGATGATCACTGCGCTTATTTTCGGGTTGGTCACTTTCGGCCATCGCGTGATCTTTCAGTTCGTCGAGAAGATCGAGGATCTGTCGTCGAATTTCGTCTTTGCAGCAGTACCCTTGTTCGTCTTCATGGGCGCCATGCTCGAGCGCTCCGGGATTGCCGATCGGTTGTTCGAGGCGATTCACATCTGGACCCGTCGCCTGCCTGGCGGTCTTGCGCTGGCGACGATCATCATGTGCATCATCTTCGCCGCGTCGTCCGGGGTCATCGGCGCCACCGAGTCGGTGGTGGGCCTGCTCACGATCCCGATCATGCTGCGCTATGGCTACAACAAAGGATTGATCTCCGGAACCATCTGCGCGGGCGGTTCGCTCGGCACGATCATTCCGCCATCGGTGGTCGCCGTGATCATGGGGCCCTTGGCCGATACCTCGGTGGGCGATCTGCTTTACGGCATGGTGTTTCCCGGCCTGATCATGGCTGGCCTCTACCTCATTTACATTTTTTTCTTGTGCACGATTTATCCAGAGAGCGGGCCCCGGATTCCACCCGATCCAAGCGACCCACCGTTCAGCGCCAAGCTGTGGATCACCACCCGCAACCTCATTCCGCCGGTGTTCATGATTTTCGCGGTATTAGGGTCGATCCTTTTTGGATGGGCGTCACCGACTGAAGCGGCCGCGATCGGGGCGCTATGCTCGGTGCTGCTGACGATGATCTATCGCACGTTCACGTTGTCTGCGCTTTACGCCGCGCTCATCAAGACGTTGAAAATCACCTCGATGATCATGGCGGTGCTGCTCGCCGGAACCCTCTTTACCGGCGTGTTCATCGGCGCCGGGGGGATTACCGTTGCGAACAACGCAATTGTCGATCTCCAGCTCTCGCCGTGGATGCTGCTCTCCTTGATGATGCTGATTCTGTTCATTGCGGGGTTCTTCCTCGACTGGATATCGATCGTGCTCATCTTCGTACCGATCTTCACGCCGCTCGTGAAGGCGGTAGGCTTCGACGTGGTCTGGTTCTGCATCTTGTTTCTCATCATGATCCAGACGAGCTATCTCACCCCGCCAATGGCCCCTGCAATCTTCTATTTGCGCGCGGTGGCGCCACCCGAGATCACCATCCGCGACATGTACCGCGGCGTCGTACCATTTATCATTCTCCAGTGCCTGACGCTCGTGATCGTTATGATATGGCCCAAGCTGGTGACGTGGCTGCCCAGTGTGATGCTGCAGATGCGCTGACAGCCGGGAAACGAGAAACGG
>JANMUI010000329.1:0-2669 GCA_031391405.1 Betaproteobacteria bacterium | reverse complement strand
TGCGCAAAGCAGGGCCACAAGGTGTGGGCGGTCGTCGTCAATCTCGACGGCGTGCGCCAGGCTGTGCTGCGCGGCGACGGGGCGCCGATCCATTCGCAGGACAACGCCTTTTACAAGGCGTACTCCTCGGCGTCGTTGACGCTGGGCCGGAACGAGGGCAGCACGAAGGAAGTCGCCGACCGGATGGCCAAGGCCGCCCCGACGACGATTCCGCAGACGCCGCTGCCGAACGTGACCTACGCTGTGGGCGGAGTGGTGATTCGGGGCGGTGGACAGGCGATCGGCGCAATTGGCGTAAGCGGTGCCCCGGGCGGTGCTCTCGACGAGGCGTGCGCCCGCGAAGCCATCGCCAAGGTTCAGGACCGCATCAAGTAATGCCGTGAGATTGAAAGACCGGGGGGCGGTGGGTTGGCTCGCAGTCCCAACGCAGTGGCTCTCTCCGACCTTCCGGTTCTTCGCATCGATTGGTACGTTTGTCGCTAAATTCGCTCCCATCGCTCCCCGTCAGGAGATGCGCAGGGGAGCGAAATCGGTATCGGCATGGTCTGTCACGAATAGCACTTACTTATGATCGGCGGCGCTTCGCCTCCATGTCAAAGGGGGTCCCCTAGCGAAGCGTGGCGGGGGATTGATGCTTGTAGCGCCTACTCGTGAATCCCCCGGCACATTTCATTCAGCCACCCCCTTTGACAATGGGCGAAACGGTCGCAATCGTGCGATTGCGGCATGGCGAGTGGAAAGAGCGATGAGCGCTTAGGTCAGTGCCATTCGGGTCAGCGTGGCGTTGTTCCAATCGCTTCGCGTTCGCATTCCTCCAAACTGAGTTGAGCCGGCGGATTTGCATTTCCATCTCGTGTGCGCCGCCCTGTTCTTCGAGCCGAGTGCGCCAACGCGTCAGCGCTTCGCACCGGAACCTCGCTCTCAAGGTGAAGTCAGTCGCTGATCTCGTCGCCGTGCTGCGAAGGCGAGATCTGAATATAGCGTCCTAGCCGAGGAACTTGGTTTTGACGCCGTAGCGCTCATACAATGCCGCCGCACGACGGTCGCATGTGACGAGCTCCGCCTTGCATCCAGCCGCGGTCGCTGCCACCAGGGCATCGTATGCAGCGCCGCCCGCCACGCCACGTTCGGGCAATTCGAGTATGAAATCCTTGTAGGCTTGCGGGCTCAGCCGCAAGAATGATTCTGGAAAGCGCGTTTGAATAAATTCGCGGACCACCGCGGCGGGGCTGCGATGAGGGGGCGGTAAGCGCGTAAGCACCGAATACGTTTCTAGCGCGCAATGCTCGATGATGCGCACACCAGCGTCGATAACCCGCCGGGCTGATTCGTGATGCTCATGCCAGGATGCAAAAGCGGCAACAACCACGCTAGTGTCCGCCGTTTTCACCTCCGCACGCGCTCCAGCGTTTCGCGCACCTGATCGGCGGTGAGCACGGGAAGCTGCCGATCGGGAACCGCAACGGCGCCTTTGCCGCGTTTTTGCAACTTCATTGGCGTGGCGGCGATTTCAATCTCTAGGCGTCCGTCTCCTGCCCGTATGTCGAGCGGTTGGCCCGGCTTTAGACCGAGAGCCAAACGCAGCGCTTTGGGCACAACAATTCGCCCGGCGGCATCAATGGTCGATTTCATGGCAAAAAGAATGGCATAAAAATGGTAAGGAATCAACCACAATGATTGCGAGCTTCGGCACCCATCGACACGTGAGCACGGAGAAATAGGGTCTTGTATTAGCACATGGTGAGGAGAGCACATTGCGGGGGAGGGCCATCGCTTGTGGTGCTCATATTTGGATGTCTACCAAATGTCTCGTCACTGCACGCTCGAAATTTGAGATTGATTTTTTAACGCACTCTGACGCTGTTTTCGAATTTTGCGCATCCAGGTTGCGAAGCCCGACAGCCATGTGTTTGACATCGAACCGGGCCTGCTCGATCGGCGCGGCGGTCTGGGACTTTCATGTCTCGGACAAGGTCTTGTCGCCGACGCTGCGCCGCGCGCATCCGCATCCGGCGCAGGAAAAGAAGGGCTGAGTCTCGCGACAAGAATGCGACGGAGCCAGCCGGTAAAAGCGCCGGCTGGCTCCGTGATTCACGCAGCCCGCGCAAGCACGGGCTTGGCGCCCTTTCCGCGCACCTCCGCTTCCTCGAAATCGGCGGCGGCGATTGCGCGATCGAGGGCGGCACGGAGATGCTTCGCCGATTCAAGCGTCAGCTCGACACCGGCACGCGCACCCGGTTCGAGCCCGCTATTGATGAAATCGAGCGTGATGACGTCCCCAAGCGGCGCATGCCGTGCGTGATCGTAGGCGACCACCGCCTGCGTCACTGGGAACCATTGGTCACCGCGCTTGGCCATGCCCTCAGCCGGTGCGATCTCGATGATCGATGTGCACATGGGGTGAGCCTTATTTTGCGAGATGCTTGCCGAAAAATGCGAACACCTTCCCCCAGCCGTCCATCGCTGCCTCGGGACGGTAGAGCGGCCGGTGCCAGTAGAAGAAACCGTGTCCGGCACCGTCGTAGCGATGAAACTCGTACGACTTGCCGTGTTTCTTCAACTCCGCCTCGTGCTGATCGACCTGCTCGGGGCTCGGTGCGCGGTCGTCATTGCCGAACAGGCCGAGCAGCGGGCAGGAGAGATCCTTGGTCATGCTGATTGGCGCGACG